>JAGWTQ010000060.1 GCA_028868905.1 Betaproteobacteria bacterium | reverse complement strand
CCCGTGACCATCCGGCGCACGGTCCGCTAAGCGGGGACCCGGCAGGGTCGGGCCCCGTGTTCCTGCTCAAGAAAATCCTTTCGGCACTGCTGCTGCCGCCCTTCGGGCTGGTGCTGCTGGGCTTGTTCGGCCTGTGGCTGTCGCGTCGGCAGCGGCGTGCCGGACTGGCGCTCGCAGCCCTTGCCCTGATGCTGCTGGGCGCGCTTTCCCTGCCGTGGGTGGCGGATGCCCTGGTGCACAGCCTGGAACGCTATGCGCCCGTTTCCCGCGCCGGCCTCGTCCAGGCCCAGGCCATCGTGATCCTGGGGGGAGGGCGCTACCCGGCGGCGCCGGAATACGGAGGCGCCGACACGGTCAACCGCGAAACGCTGGAGCGCCTGCGGCTGGGCGCCCGCCTGCAGCGCCAGAGCGGGCTGCCCCTGCTGGTGAGTGGTGGCGCGCCCTGGGGCGGCCGACCGGAGGCGGAAGCCATGAAAGCGGTGCTGGAGGAGGATTTCCACGGCCAGGTGCGCTGGGTGGAAGGACGTTCGCGCGACACCGCCGAAAACGCGGTCTTTTCCGCGCGCCTGCTGAAAGAGGCCGGCATCGCCCGCATCGTGCTGGTGAGCCAGGCCTGGCATCTGGCGCGTGCCGTGCCCCTGTTTGAAGGGCAGGGGCTGGCCGTGCTGCCCGCGCCCACCGGCTACGCCACGGAAGAGCCCGGCTGGCTGGCGCAGGGGCTGCCCCGCCTGGGAGCCCTGGAGCGAAGCAGCGTCGCCCTGCACGAGTGGCTGGGCATTCTCCTGCAGCAGCCGGGCCGCTGAGGCGGCGGCTACCCGTCAGGGGTGTGCCAGGCTGGCGGGCAGGTGCACGTCCACGGTCGTGCCGGAGCCCGGGCTGCTGGTGATGAACAGGCGGCCGCCCAGCATGAGGGTGCGTTCGCGCATGCCGATCAGTCCCAGACTGGAAGGTGCGACGGCCAGCTGTTCGTCCATGCCGCGGCCGTTGTCGGCGACGGACAGCCGGATGCCGGCCTGACCTGCCTGCAGCGTCACCGTCACCCGCGTGGCCTGGCTGTGGCGGCTCACGTTGGTGAGCGCTTCCTGCACGATGCGAAAGAGCGCCGTGCTGGCGTCGGCATCGCACAGGAAAGGCGCCTGGGGCAGGTGCAGTTCGTGCGGCACGCCGCTGCGCCGGGTGAAGTCCTTGAGCTGCCATTCGATGGCGGCCTGCAGGCCCAGGTCGTCCAGCACCGGTGGGCGCAGGTCGGAGGCCAGCAGCTGCATGGCCGTCACGGTTTGCCCGGTCAGATGCTGCAGTTCGGACAACGTCTCGTTCCAGGCGGTGCGGTCGCCGTGACGTTCCTTGAGCGAACCCAGTCCCAGCTGGATGGCCGTGAGCGACTGGCCCAGTTCGTCGTGCAGCTCGCGCGAAATGCGGCTGCGCTCCTCTTCCCGCACCGTTTGCAGGTAAGCGGAAAGTTCGCGCAGGTTCCGTTCCATTTCCTTGCGGTCGGTGATGTCGCGCGAAATGCCCACGATGCCCAGCACCTGTCCCTGGGCGTCCAGCAGCGGCGTCTTGACGGTGTCAAACCAGCGCAGCTCGCTGTGCGGCCCCGGCCGCTCCTCTTCAAAGCGCAGGCGACGGCCGCTTTGCACCACCTCGCGGTCCGTTTCCATGAAACGTTCGCCCCAGCCCGCGGGCCACACGTCCGCCGGGGTTCGCCCCAGTACGGCGTCCACCGCCAGGCCGACGGAGGCCAGGAAAGGTTCGTTCACCAGGATGTAGCGCGAATCGCGGTCCTTGAGCCAGGCCTGGTCGGGAATGTGGTGCAGGATCGTTTGCTGCAGGACAACATGGGTGAGGGAGAGGCCGGAAGCAGTCATGGCGCCAAGCATACCCGATAGAGGCTAAAGTTTTCCCGAATTGTTACGATGTTAGGACAAGGCTGCAAGGATTCATAACCAGCGGCCGCTTCGAGGGGGGAAAATGAACCAGCTCAAAATCAGTACGCGTCTGGCGCTGTCGTTCGGGGTTTTGATCGTCCTGCTGATCCTGGTCAGCGCCATCGCAGCCCTCAAGCTGGGCGGCCTGAGCCAGGCCACCGGAACGCTCGCCAACGACCGCGCCCCCAAGCTCATCATGCTGGACCGGCTCAACGTGGCCACCCTGACGGCGGCGCGCGCCCTGCGCGACATGCTGATTCTGGAGGATCCGGACCAGGTGCGGGCGGAACTGGCGGTGGTGGACAAGACCAAGAAGGACACCGACGAGGCGCTGGCGTTTCTTGCCGCCCATGTCAAGGACGGCACCGGGCCGCAATTGCTGGCGGAAGTCAGGAAGCGACACGAGGAATACGTGGGGCCGGAAGACGCCTTTCTGAGGCTGGTCCAGAGCGGGGACACCGTGGCGGCCAAGGTGGTGCTGCAGGTGTCGGCGGGTGCGCGCCAGGCGGAATACATCGACGCCCTGGACAAGCTCACGCAGTATGAAATCGAAGCCACCCGGGCAGCTGCAGTTGCGGCCGAAAAAAGCTACCACGCCGGGCTGCTGCAGATTGCGGTGCTGGCCCTGGGCGCCATCGTTGCCGGCAGCCTGTTGGGAATCGCCATTGCCCGTTCCATCGCCCGTCCGCTCAGCCGTGCCGTGGGCGTGGCCGAAGCCATTGCGGCGGGGGACCTGACCCAGGCCGTGGCAGCTTCCGGCAAGGACGAAACCGCCCAGTTGCTGCAGGCCCTGGAGCGCATGCAGCAGAACCTGAAGCAGGTGATCGGACAGATCGGCAGCCAGGCGCAACAGGTGCTGCGCGCTTCGGGCAACCTCATCCAGTCTTCCCGCGACGTGGCCGGGGCTTCCCAGGAACAGTCGGATGCGGCCGCCACCATGGCGTCCAGCGTGGAGGAGATTTCAGTGGGGATGGACCAGACCACGAGCCACAGCAAGTCGGTGCAGAACCTGTCGGAACAGAATGGCCGCAATGCCGCGGAAGGGGGCGAGGTGATCGGGCGCGTGATCGCCGACATGCACCGCATTTCCGAAACCGTGCAGTCTTCCTCGCAAGTGATCGCGTCCCTCGACCGGCAGTCGGAGGAGATCTGGCAGGTCACGCACGTCATCAAGGAAATCGCCGAACAGACCAACCTGCTGGCCCTCAACGCGGCCATCGAGGCGGCCCGGGCGGGCGAGCAGGGGCGCGGCTTTGCGGTGGTGGCGGACGAAGTGCGCAAGCTGGCGGAACGGGCGTCCAGCTCCACCGACCAGATCACCACGCTGCTGGAGAACGTGCGCACCATGACCAAGTCCGCCGTGGACACCATGGGCCGCACCGTGACCGCCGTGGAGCAGGGCACGGGCCTGGCCGACCAGGCCAGCGGGCGCATGGATTCCATCCGTGGCAGCGCCACCCAGGTGGGCGAAGCGGTTTCGGGCATCGCCGACACCCTGCGCGAGCAGAGTGCCGCCATCACGGAAATCGCCCGTTCCGTGGAACGCATTGCGCGCATGGCGGAAGACAATTCCCAGAAGGCGGCCGGCTCGGTGGAGATTTCCAACGAGCTGGAGCGCACGGCCGGCCAGCTCGAGGCCGCCGTGCGTCATTTCAGGACGTAAGGGGTGGGCTAGTCGCGCGGGCGCGGCACGTTGACGCTCCCGGGAATGAAAAACAGCACCAGCAGCGCGCCCACCATCAGCACCGCGGCAATGGCATAGAGGGCGGCCGAAGGGTCGGGTGAAACCTGCTTCATCCACACCGGAATGTTGGGCCCGAAATAACCGCCCAGGTTGCCCACCGAATTCACGAGGCCGATGCCGGCAGCCGCAGCCGTGCCTGTCAGGAACGCCGAAGGCATGGGCCAGAACAGCGGCATGGAACCCACCACGCCCAGGGTGGCGAGCGACAGGCACAAGATGGAAAGGGCGGGGCTCGTGGAAAACAGGCCCGCGCCCACCAGCCCGAGGGCGCCAGCCGTGACGTTGAACACATAGTGCAGGCGCCGCTCGCCCGTGCGGTCTGAACGGCGGCTCAACCAGGTCATGCCGACGATGCACACGCCGTAGGGGATGGCAGACAGCAGGCCGACGCTGAAGTAGCCTTTGATGCCGAACGCTTTCACCAGCGTGGGCAGCCAGAAGGCAATGCCGTACAGGCCCACCATGAGCGTGAAGTAGATGGCGGACAGCAGCCACACGCGCCCGCTGGTGAACGCATGGCGCAGTGTGCTGTGCGCCTTGTGGCGCTCTTCAGCCGCCAGGGCCCGGGTCAGCACCGCCTTCTCTTCGTCCGACAGCCATTTCGCTTCATGGATGCCGCTGTCCAGGTAATAGATCACCCAGATGCCCACCAGGATGGAAGGGATGCCTTCCAGCAGGAACAGCCATTGCCAGCCGGCCAGCCCCAGGGCGCCGGAAAAAAGGTCCATGATGGCGCCCGAAACCGGGTTGCCGACCACGCCGGCCAGGGCGATGGCCGCCACAAAGCCGGCCGTGCGCGTGCCCCGCTGGCGCGAGGGATACCACAGGGTGAGGTAGTAGATCACGCCGGGGAAAAAGCCGGCTTCGGCCAGCCCCAGGATGAAGCGCATGGTGTAGAAGCTCTGCTCGCCCGTCATGAACATCATGAGGGACGACACCACGCCCCAGGTGACCATGATGCGGGCAATCCACAGGCGCGCCCCGAAGCGCTTGAGCAGCACGTTGCTGGGCACCTCGAAAAAGAAATAGCCCACGAAGAAGATGCCGGCGCCCGCGGCGTAGGCGGCATCGCTCAGGGCGAGGTCATGTGCCATTTGCAGCTTGGCAAAGCCGACGTTGACGCGGTCGAGGTAGGCGAGGATGTAGCAGAGGAACAGGAAAGGGATGAGGCGCCGGTCGACTTTCCTGTAAATGGCGGCTTCCATGGCGGGCTCCCGTGAGGTTTGCGGCATTCTAGCACGGGGCAATCAGGGGGCGCGGCATGAGCTGCCACGCCCCGGGGTGCTGCGGGGTTACTGTTTTTTTCTTTCCCAGTTGCCGTTGTCCATGATGATGACCAGAACGGCGAAGCCGGCAATGCACAGGATTTCAGTCAACACAATATCCATCTGCAATCTCCTTGATGATTTATTTGAATTTATTGTCAGGTGAAACAGTGCAACGACTGCGCCTGCCACGGGGGCAGGCGAGAAGATTGTAGCGTGAAGGGATGGGATTTAGATAGGGTTTAAATGTAAAGGCAAATTGCGCCGCAACCGGGGGGCTGCAGCGCCAAACTGATGCCGGGTTTATTGTTGTGGATTACTTGTGCCAGGCAGCGTTGTCGATGATCGTGACGACAATGGCAAATCCGACGATGCCGATGATCTCGTACCAGACGATTGCATCCATGGTGAGCCCCCTCCCCTTTTGAATGAAATTGGGTCCGCAAGGCGCGTCCCCATGGCTTGAACGGTATCGGGTTCCGGCAGGGCAGATTTTGATGTAGATCAAAAAACCCCCATTTTCCTCTGCGCAAAAGAGGTAGAAGGCCTACCCTTTACGGTTGCCCTTCGTTACATCCGGTGCAAGGATTGCGGGTATAACCGTCATTTTGTACGGAGGGGTCATGCGTCGCTGGTGGGCCTGGCGTTTCCTGGCGCTGCATCTGTGCTGGATGGGTGCCGTCGCCCTGTGGCTGTGGCCGCAGGGCCGCCTGTCGGCCTGGGGCGTGCCGCTTTTTTCCGGGTTGTTCGTGCTGGGGCTGGTGGATCTCTGGCAGCCCTATCATGCGGTGCGCCGCAACTATCCCATCCTGGGGCACCTGCGTTTTCTGCTGGAAACCATCCGTCCGGAAATACGCCAGTATTTCCTGGAAGACGACATCACCCCCACGCCTTTTTCCCGCACCATGCGCGCCATTGCCTACCAGCGCGCCAAGCAGCAGACCGACAAGCGCCCCTTCGGCACGCGCATGGACGTCTATGCGCCCGGCTACGAGTGGCTCAACCATGCCATGGTGCCGGCTGACCGCCCGGATCCCGACTTCCGCGTGCAGGTGGGCAACGGGCGCGCCCAGCCGTGCGACCTGTCCGTGTTCAACATTTCCGCCATGAGCTTTGGCGCGCTGTCGGGCAAGGCCATCGAGGCGCTCAACCTGGGCGCGCGCCAGGGCGGCTTTGCCCACGACACCGGGGAAGGCTCCATTTCCAGCCACCACCGGCGCCATGGCGGCGACCTCATCTGGAATATCGGCTCGGGCTATTTCGGCTGCCGCACGGCGGACGGCCGGTTCGATCCCGAACGTTTCGTGCGCGCGGCTTCCGACCCCCAGGTGCGCCTGATTGAAATCAAGCTGTCCCAGGGTGCCAAGCCCGGCCACGGCGGCGTGTTGCCGGCCGGCAAGGTCACGCCGGAAATCGCCCGGGCGCGCGGCGTGCCGCTGGGCGTGGACTGCGTGTCGCCTGCTGCGCACAGCGCGTTCGGCAACCCCATGGAACTGCTGTCCTGGCTGGACACGCTGTCGCGCCTGTCGGGCGGCAAGCCGGTGGGAATCAAGCTGTGCGTCGGCCATCCCTGGGAATGGTTTGCGCTGGTGAAAGCCATGCACGAAACCGGGCTGGTGCCTGATTTCGTGGTGGTGGACGGCGCCGAAGGCGGCACCGGGGCGGCACCGCTGGAATTCACCGACCACGTGGGCATGCCCTTGCAGGAAGGCCTGCGCCTGGTGCACAACGCGCTGCGCGGTATGGGCCTGCGCGAGCGCGTGCGGCTGGGGGCTTCGGGCAAGGTGATCACCGCCTTCGACATCGTGCGCACCCTGGCCCTGGGCGCCGACTGGTGCAACGCGGCGCGCGGCTTCATGTTCGCCCTGGGCTGCATCCAGTCCCAGACCTGCCATACCGGCCAATGCCCCACCGGCATCACCACCCAGGATCCGCTGCGCCAGCGCGCGCTGGTGGTGCCCGACCGCGCGCAGCGCGTGGCCAACTACCACCGCCACACCCTGGAGGCGCTGGCGGAATTGACGGCGGCCGCCGGAGTGAGTCACCCTTGTCGCATCGGCAAGGCGTTTCTCATGCGCCGCCTGGAAACGGGCGAGGTGGCGTCCTTCGCCGAACTGCTGCCCGATCTGGAACCGGGCGTGCTGCTGCGGCCGGGCGCTGCGGCCTCGCTGCCTGAACCGTTTCGCGCCTACTGGGATGCGGCGCGCCCCGACCGATGGAGACTGTCATGAAACTGTCCTTTCACGGCGCCGACCGCGACGTCACCGGCTCCTGCCATCTGGTGGAGGTGGCCGGGAAACGCCTGCTGGTGGACTGCGGCATGTACCAGGGCGGACACGAACTGGACGAGGAAAACACGGGCGACTTCGGCTTTGACGCCGCCTCCATCGACCTCCTGCTGCTCACCCACGCCCACCTCGACCATTGCGGACGCATCCCGCTGCTGTTCAAGCGCGGTTTCCGCGGCGAAATCGTCAGCACCACGGCCACGCGTGAGCTGGCACGCGTGGTGATGCTGGACGCGGCCCGTTTGCAGGAGGAGGAAGCGCGCCATCACGAACGGCACAACGTGCGGCGCGGGCGCGCCGTGGCGGAGCCGCTGTACGAAACGCTGGACGCCCTGTCGGCCATGGGCCAGTTCGGGCGCAGCGTGCGCTACGGCGAGCGCATCGAACTGGCGCCGGGACTGGCGGCCAGCTTTCACGATGCCGGGCATATTCTGGGTTCGGCCAGCATCCGCCTGGAAGGGGACGGACGTTCGGTGATTTTTTCCGGGGACCTGGGCAACTCGGGCCGCCCGCTGCTGCGCGATCCCCAGGTGCCGCCGCAGGCCGACGCCGTGGTGATGGAAACCACCTACGGCGACCGCCTGCACCGCGCCTTTGCGCCGTCGGTGCAGGAACTCTACGACGCCATCCGCGACACCCTGGCGCGCGGCGGCAACGTGATCATTCCCACCTTTGCCCTGGAACGCGCCCAGGAGCTGCTCTACTACCTGCGCGAAGGCGTCGAGAAAGGCGTGCTGCCGCCCCACCTGCCGGTGTTTCTGGATTCGCCCATGGCCATTTCCGCCACGGAAATATTCCGCCGCCACCCCGACTGCTTCGATGCCGAAACGCGCGCGCTGTTTTCCAGCGGGCACGATCCCTTCAAGCTGCCCGGTCTGCGCTTCGTGCGCGAAACGGCGGAGTCCATGGCGCTCAACCAGGTGTCGGGCGGCGCGGTCATCATGGCGGGTTCGGGCATGGCCACCGGCGGGCGCGTGCGCCACCACCTGCGCCATCACCTGTGGCGCGAGGATTCGAGCGTGGTGTTCGTGGGTTACGCTGCGCCCGGCACGCTGGCGCGCCGCCTCATCGACGGCGCCCCCATCGTGCGCCTGTTCGGCGACGAAATTCCCGTGCGCGCCCGGCTGTACACCATCAACGGCTTTTCCGCCCATGCCGACCGCGACGAGCTGCTGGCCTGGCAGCGCCAGCTCGCGCCCCGGCACACCATCCTGGTGCACGGCGAAGAAAAGGTCATGGACGCCTTTGCCGCCCAGCTTTCGGGCACCACCGTGCACCGGCCGCAGCGGGGCGACAGCCTGGAGTTGTGAGCGCATTGACGGGCGGGGTTCTGGTGGACTAAACTAAAAAGACTTAGTTTACGTGGTGCGCCATGCAGATCGTCAACATCCATGAAGCAAAAACCCATTTGTCCCGGCTGGTGGAACAGGCCGCCCAGGGCGAGCCTTTCGTCATCGCCAAGGCCGGCAAGCCGCTGGTGAAGGTGATTCCCCTGGGGGCCGAAGAGGCCGCTACCCCGCGGCGGCTGGGGTTCATGGCCGGCGCGCTGGAAATTCCGGACGACTTCGACCGCATGGGCGGCGAGGACCTCCTGGCGGCTTTCGAAGGTCGCTGACGTGCGCCTGCTGCTCGATACCCACCTGTTGCTGTGGGCGGCGGGCCGGCCGGAGCGCCTGACGCCGGCCGTGCGCGAGCTGCTGGAAGCGCCGGCCAGCGACCTCCTGTTCAGCGCCGCCAGCCTGTGGGAAATCGCCATCAAAAGCACCCTGGGCCGCACGGACTTCAAGGTGGACCCGGTGGCCCTGCGGCAGGGCCTGATGGAAAACGGCTACACCGAATTGCCCATCACCGGCCGCCATTGCCTGGCCACGGGGCATCTGCCGGCGCTGCACAAGGACCCCTTCGACCGCCTCCTGATCGCCCAGGCCCAGGTGGAAGGTCTCACGCTGCTCACGGCCGACCCCGTGGTGGCGCGCTACCCCGGTCCCATCCGCTGCGTATGACAGCCGCCGGCCCGCTCCCCATCTCGACCCTCATCGTCAATTACAACGCCGGCCCCCTGCTGCGCGAAGCGGTGGCGTCGGTGCTGGACGCGGTGAGCGAAGTGATCGTGGTGGACAACGGTTCAACGGACGGCAGCCTGGCCCTGCTGCACGATCTTGCGGCGCCCGAGGCGGCAGCCGGGCAGCCGCGCCTGCAGGTGATCGAAGTCGGCCGCAACCTGGGCTTTGCTGCCGCCTGCAACCTGGGCGCGCGCCACGCGCACCAACCGTTCCTGCTGTTTCTCAATCCCGACGCCCGTCCGGCGGCGGGAGCCCTGGCGCGCCTGCTGCAGGTGCTGCGCGCGCACCCGCGCGCGGGCATGGTGGGCGGCCTGCTGCAAAACCCCGACGGCAGCGAGCAGGGCGGCGGCCGGCGCCGCATTCCCACGCCGGGGCGGGCGCTTGCGCGCGCCCTGGGCGTGACGCGCCTGTCGCGCCGTCTGCCCGACTTTCACCTGCACCGGCAGCCGTTGCCGGCCGGACCGGAAGCGGTGGAAGCCATTTCCGGCGCCTGCATGCTGGTGCGGCGCGAAGCCATGGCTCAGGTGGGGCCGTGGGACGAAGGCTATTTTCTCCACTGCGAAGACCTCGACTGGTGCCTGCGTTTTCACCGCTCCGGCTGGGACATCCTGTTCGTGCCGGACGCGCCCGTGATGCATCGCCAGGGAGCCTGCAGCCGGCGCCGTCCCTATTTCGTGGAATGGCACAAGCACCGCGGCATGCTGCGCTTCTACCGCAAGTTTTTCCGCGAGGATTATCCGGGCCCGCTCATGGTGCTGGTGGGCCTGGGCGTGTGGCTACGCTTCGGGGTCGTGACGGTGCGCCAGGTGCTGCGCGACCTGAGCGGCGGGAGGGCGCGTGGCTGAGCGGCCGGTGGGTGTGATCGGCGCTTCCAGCCTGGTGGCGCACTACCTGCTGCCGCAGCTCGCGGCGGCCGGCTGGACGCCCGTGCCCTGGGGGCGCGGACAGCAGGCGGAGCCGGGGCGCGCGCCGCGCATCGCGCACTGGATCAGCCTGGCCCCGGTGTGGACGGTGCCGGCCCATTTCGAATTGTGGAGCGCCTGCGGGGCCACGCGCGTGGTGGCGCTGTCCTCCTCCAGCGTGGACGGCAAGGCTGCCTCACGCGACCCGCAGGAGCAGGCGGTGGTGGCGCGCCTCAGGGTGGGCGAAGCGGCGTTGCAGGCCTGGGGCGGACGCACCGGCGTGCAATGGGTGCTGCTGCGCCCCACCCTCATTTACGGTGGCGGGCGCGACCGCAATGTGAGCGACATCGCGCGCCTGATCCGCCGCTTCGGTTGGTTTCCGCTGGCCGGAGCCGGGCGCGGGCTGCGCCAGCCGGTGCATGCCGCGGACGTGGCGGCTGCCTGCGTGGCGGCACTGGCGGCACCGCAAGCCGAAGGGCAGGTGTATGCGCTGTCGGGAGGCGAAACGCTCAGTTATCGCCACATGGTGGCGCGCGTGTTCCAGGCCCTCGGGCGCCCTCCGCGCCTGGTC
>JAGWTQ010000006.1 GCA_028868905.1 Betaproteobacteria bacterium | reverse complement strand
CTCCTGGTAGGAATCGTTCCACTGCATGGCCACTTCCACGCCAATCCCGTCGCGTTCCCCGATGGCATGGAATACCGTGGGATGCAGCACCGATTTATTGCGATTGAGGTATTCGACGAAACCGCGCACGCCGCCGGCAAAAGAAAAATTTTCTTCCGTGCCCGTGCGCTGATCTATCAGGACAATTTTGACCCCATTGTTCAGAAACGAAAGTTCGCGCAGGCGTTTGGCCAGAATGTCGTAGTGAAATTCGATGGTGCCGAAAGTTTCAGTGCTCGGCATGAAATGGACTTCCGTACCGCGCCGGTCCGTATCACCGGCCATAGCCAGGGGTGCCACCGCATCGCCGTTGCGAAACTCCATTTGATGGACTTTTCCGTCCCGGCGAATCGTCAGCTTGAGCCAGGACGACAGGGCGTTGACCACGGAAACCCCTACACCATGCAGACCGCCCGAAATCTTGTAGCTGTTGCCATCGAACTTTCCGCCGGCATGCAGAACGGTCATGATGACTTCCGCCGCTGAACGGCCTTCCTCCGGATGAATGTCCGTGGGAATGCCGCGGCCGTTGTCGGTGACCGTTATGGAATTGTCCAGGTGAATGATGACGTTGATTTCGTCGCAATAACCCGCCAACGCTTCATCGATCGCGTTGTCCACCACTTCGAAAACCATGTGGTGCAGTCCGGTCCCGTCATTGGTGTCCCCAATGTACATGCCCGGCCGTTTTCGCACAGCTTCCAGACCCTTGAGGACCTTGATGCTTTCGGATGTATAGCTGTTTTCTGTCGTCGTTCCGGATTGTTCCACGCGTCGTATTTCCTGATAGTGAATCTGCGGGTTCGTCGGGTATTCAAATGCGCATGGGCATGACCACGTACTTGAACCGGTCTTCTGAACCGGGAACAGTGATCAGTACGCTGCTGTTGGCATCGCCAAAGGAACACTGGATGGTGTCCGATGTCAGGTGGTTTAGGACATCCATCAGGTAGGTGAGATTGAAACCGATGTCGATGGCCTCCTGTCCGTATGTGACGTCCAGGTCCTCCTGCGCTTCTTCCTGCTCGTTGTTGGTACAGACCACGGCCAGATTGTTCTTGGAAAGGAGAAGACGAACCCCGCGTATCTTGTCGTTGGAAAGAATGGCCGCGCGCTGCAGCGCCTGCAACAGGTCAAGCCGCTGCAGGTCCAAATGTTTGGTGTAAGCAGTGGGTATGACCCGCGTGTAATCGGGAAACTTGCCATCAATGACTTTGGACAGCAGGTCGATGGAGCCAAACACGAACTGGGCCTGGTTGGCGCGCAGCGTGATCTTGACCGGCTCATCCGAAGCAGCGAGAAGTTTGATGAGCTCCGAAACGGATTTGCGCGGCAGGATCACTTCTGCGTGACCGTATTCCTGGGACAGCTTTTCTGCGGTGTAACTCAGCCGGTGGCCGTCTGTCGCTACCAGCGTCAGCTCGCTCCCGCTCACCTTGAACAGGGTGCCGTTTAGGTAGTAACGCACGTCCTGTTGCGCCATGGCGTACTGCACGCGTTCCAGCAGGGCCTTGAGGGTTTTTTGGGGCAACGTGAGTTCGATGCCGGCGTCATCTGTTGCGGCCACTGTCGGAAAATCCTGCCCCGCCAGGGTCTGAAGGCTGAAACGGCTTTTTCCGGCTTTTACGGTCAATTTGCTGTCTTTGGATTCCAGGGCGACGGAGGCCTCGCTGGGCAAGCTGCGAAGGATGTCGTACAGCTTGCGTGCGGATATCGTGACGGATTGCTTTTCGGCACCTTCATCGATTTGGGCAGTGGTCCGGATTTGTACTTCCAGGTCCGTTGCGGTAAGCGACAACTCGTGCCCAGAGGACTCGATGAGCACGTTGGAAAGAATGGGAAGCGTATGCCGCCGTTCGACGATGCCGATCACCGCCTGCAAAGGTTCCAGCAAACGCTCGCGCCGTGTTTTAAGAATAATCATGGATATCCCTGATAATAGATAATAGGAAACGTTCCCAAGACGTGAGAAGTTTAAAAAACTTCATGAAAACATTGCGCTACGAACAGGATAAGGCTTTGGGTAACTGTTGAATTATAACTGGATGAATTGTGGGTATCTTCCAATTTTGACAAAAGAATCGTCTTATCCACATTTGTTCCCCATGTTTTCCCGGAGATATCTCCAGGGTTATCAACCGTTCAGAATCTGCTGGAGCGCGAGAAAGTCGCGCTGAATCGTATTGTCCGTTTCGCACAGTTCCTGCATTTTTCTGCAGGCATGCAGAACCGTGGTGTGGTCGCGACCCCCAAAGGCGTCTCCGATGTCCGGAAGGCTCAGGTTGGTGATGTCCTTGGCCAGGGCCATGGCCATTTGCCGGGGTCTTGCCAGGGCGCGGGTGCGCTTTTTGGAAAACATGTCCCCGACCTTGATCTTGTAGTAGTCGGCCACGGTTTTCTGGATGTTTTCGATTGAAATCTGGCGGTGTTGCAACGCCAGAAGGTCCTTGAGGGCTTCCCGTGTGGATTGCAGGGAGATGGCATCGCCCTTGAAGCGGGAATAGGCCTGAACGCGCTTGAGCGCGCCTTCCAGTTCCCGCACGTTGGAGCGGATGTGCTTGGCGATGAAAAAAGCCACGTCTTCGTCCAGCGACAATCCTTCCAGCCGTGCCTTGTTGATGAGGATCGCCACCCGCATTTCGAGTTCCGGGGGTTCGATGGCCACGGTCAGACCCCAGCCAAACCGCGATATCAGGCGCTCTTCCATGCCGGCAATCTCTTTGGGAAAGCTGTCGCATGTGATGATGACCTGGCGGTGTGACTCGACCAGCGCATTGAACGCAAAGAAAAACTCTTCCTGTGTTCTGGCTTTTCCTCCAAAAAACTGGATGTCGTCGATCATCAGGAGGTCGAGCGAGTGGTAGTAGCGCTTGAAACTGTCGAATGACTTGTGCTGATAGGCGCGCACCACGTCAGAAACATATTTTTCGGCGTGCACGTACCGGACCTTGGCGTTCGGCTGCCTTTCCAGAATCTGGTTTCCAATGGCCTGGATGAGGTGGGTTTTCCCCAAACCAACGCCGCCGTACACAAACAGCGGGTTATAGGCGGCACCGGGGTTCTCGGCCACCTGCAGCGCAGCGGCGCGGGCCAGCTGGTTGGCTTTACCGGCGATGAATGTGGAAAACGTGAAGTTGGGGTTGAGGCGGTGCTTTTCCTGGGGTGAAATTCTGGATTCTTCCAGGCTGGGAGGGGCATCGGCCAGCTTTTCGACTAGGTTTTGTTGCGGCTCGGACCGCTGGGTCAGCCGGATGCTGGCAATGCCGTTTTGTTTGGCCCTTTCCTCGATTTGCCGCAGGAAACGGTCACGTACCCACTGCAGGATGAAACGGTTGGGTGCCGTGAGCACAACACCGTCATCGCGAATTTCCGCTTGCAGCGGCTTGATCCAGGTGGTGAACTGCTGTTCGGGAATCTCCGAACGGATCTGCCTGAGCGTGCTGCTCCAAAAGTCGTCCATTATATTTATAATATATTGATTTTATGGTTATATATTCAGTGGTCGGGGTGGAGTCACTGCGCTTATCCACCAGCGATTCTAGTCTTCAATGGATAACTTATCCACTGTCTTGACGCAGCTTATGTGGATATATTTTTCTTGACTTATCAACCCGTTTCGGGGTTAAATCGCGGGTTCCGTCAATTGGCCTGAGAATCTGATCATGAAGCGTACCTACCAGCCGTCGGTGACCAAAAGAAAACGTACCCACGGATTCCGTGCCCGGATGAAAACCCGCGGTGGCCGTGCCGTCATCAATGCACGTCGTGCCCGTGGCCGCGCACGTCTGGCCGTTTAAAGCTCCTTCTGAAATCATCGGTGGTTTTCGGAAAGATTTCCGACAGCCATGATTTCGAGGCGGTGCTGCGCGCTCGTTGCGCCGCTTCAGGCAGCCATCTTCGGCTGATGGCTCGCCCTAACGGTTTGGCGCAAGCCCGTTTGGGGCTTATCGTTGGGCGCAAGGTTTGCCCCAGCGCCGTAGGCCGTAATTACATGAAACGCGTCAGCCGGGAATTGTTCAGGCGCCATTCGGCGCTTTTGGCCGGTCTTGATGTGGTCGTACAGCACAAAAAGCCTTTTGCCTCTGGCCTTTTTGATTTGATTTCGACGGAATTCGAGACCCTGGCGCTGAACATTCAGAAATGTCGCGACTCGTTCAAATCCTCATCCGCCTCTACCAGCTCGGCTTGAGCCCGTTTCTTGGCCCGGCCTGCCGGTTTGAGCCCAGTTGTTCCCAATACGCTTCCGAAGCCGTTGGCCGTTATGGCGTTGCCAAAGGCGGCGCCATGGCCGTGAAGCGTCTGTGCCGGTGCCATCCCTGGCATCCCGGCGGTTACGATCCTGTTCCCTGAGAAATTCCATGAACATGCAACGTTTGATCCCTCTGGCCATTTTCATGCTTTCCAGCTTCATGCTGTGGAACGCCTGGCAAGACCGTGAGCACCACATTCCGGCAACTACTGCGGTTCAGGGAGGGGGGGTTCCGGCGCCCGTTCCCGGGCTGGGGACGACACCCACGCCATCAGGCCCGGCCACGGCGCCCCCTGCCGCAACTGCAACATCCACCGACAGCGAAGGGCTGCGCCACGGAGGCCGCGTCCTGGTGCGTACCGATGTCGTTCAGGCTGAAATCGATACGGACGGCGCGGATTTGCGCGACCTGAAGCTCCTCAAGCACCTGTCCGCAGAGGACAGCAAAAAGCCTGTGGATCTGCTGGAAGATCGCGGCAGCCTCATTTATGTGGCGCAGAGCGGGCTGCTGGGGCAGGGTCTTCCCAACCACACCACGACGTTTACCGCGGATACGACCGATGCCACATTGCAGCCTGGCCAGGACTCCCTCGACGTGCGTTTGAAGGCGGAGGTTCCGGGCGTTGCCGAAGTGTCCAAGATCTACCACTTCAAGCGCGGCAGCTATGTGGTGAACGTGGAGACGGTCGTCAAGAATCTTGGAACGGCACCCCTGACGCCCGAAGCGTACTACCAGTTTTTGCGTGTCTCCAAGGCTCCTGCAGGTGATCCGAGGTTTGTTAGCACTTACACGGGCCCGGCTGTCTACACCCAGGCCACCAAGTTTCAGAAAGTCCCGTTTGCCGACATCGACAAAGGCAAGAAGAATTTTCCCAGTACCGCCGACAACGGTTGGATTGCGATGCTGCAGCATTACTTTGTTGCTGCCTGGCTCCCCCAGCCGGGCGTCCAGCGCGAATTTTTCACGCGCAAGGTCGGAAACGACCTTTACACGGCAGGCGTCATTCTGCCCATGGGGGCGATAGCGCCTGGTGCTACGGCTTCCCAGACAGTGCCGCTGTATGCCGGCCCGCAGGAGGGCAGCAAGCTCAAGGCCCTGGCGCCAGGGCTTGACCTGACCATCGACTACGGCTGGCTGACCATTATTGCCACCCCGCTGTTTTACGTGCTGTCCTGGATCCACGGCTGGGTCGGCAATTGGGGGGCGGCCATCATCCTGCTGACCGTTCTGATCAAGGCTATTTTCTTCCCGCTCTCTGCGGCCAGTTACAAATCCATGGCGCGCATGCGCGTGGTCCAGCCCAAAATGACGCGCATCCGCGAGCAATATGCCGATGACAAGGCGCGCATGAATCAGGCGATGATGGAGTTGTACAAAACCGAAAAAATCAATCCGCTGGGCGGCTGCTTGCCCATGGTGGTACAAATCCCCGTTTTCATCTCCCTGTACTGGGTGCTCCTGGGTTCGGTCGAACTTCGTCACGCACCGTTCGTGGGGTGGATTCACGATTTGTCGGCCCAGGATCCCTATTACATCCTGCCGGTCCTGATGACGGCGTCCATGTTCCTGCAGCAGCGCATGAGCCCCAAACCGCCAGATCCCATTCAAGCCAAAATCATGATGTTCATGCCGCTGGCTTTCAGTTTCATGTTCTTCTTTTTCCCGGCAGGGCTTGTCCTGTACTGGGTGGTGAACAACGTGCTTTCCATTGCCCAGCAATGGCAGATCACCCGCATGATGGGTGATGGCAAACGCTGACGTCATCGCTGCAATTGCCACGGCCCCCGGTCAGGCCGGGGTTGGAGTGATCCGGGTTTCCGGTCCTTCGCTTCAGGATTTTGCAAGCCGCATTGCCGGAGGGGGGGGGGCACCCCGCCCCCGGCATGCACGGCATTCCCGCTTTGTGGACGGGCAGGGTGAGGTGATTGACGAAGGCCTGCTCATCTATTTTCAGGGACCCGCTTCCTTTACCGGAGAAGACGTGGTGGAGCTGCAGGGTCACGGCAGCGATGCCGCCCTGCGCCTTCTCCTGGCCCGTTGCCTGGAATTGGGCGCGCGTCTTGCCCAGCCGGGCGAGTTCACGCTGCGCGCTTTTTTCAACCACAAAATCGACCTGGCCCAGGCCGAAGCTGTGGCAGACCTGATTGCCGCCGAAAGCACCGCGGCTGTCCGCAGTGCCCTGCGCTCGCTGACAGGCCAGTTTTCCCGGCAAGTCCATGCGTTGGTGGAGCGGTTGGTCGAACTGCGGCTGCGGATTGAAGGCTGCATCGATTTTGCCGACGAAGCGGTGGATTTCCTCGAACAGACCGACATCCGGGCTACGCTGACCGGCCTGCGGGACGCGGTTGACCGGCTGACCGGGTCTGCTGCCCAGGGTCTGTTGTTGCGTTCGGGGTGCCGGACCGTCCTGATCGGTGCGCCCAATGTGGGCAAGTCCAGCCTGCTGAATGCCATTACAGAAGAAGATCATGCGCTGGTCACGGATATTCCCGGAACCACGCGTGACCTGATTCGTGCTTCGGTGTTTATTGAAGGGGTGCCGTATCACATGGTCGATACGGCAGGCATTCGTGAAACGGCCGACGTGATCGAACAGGCGGGCATTGAAAGGACGTGGCAAGCCGTAGAACAGGCCGATCTGGCGTTGGTGGTCGCCGATATCCGAAACGGGTTGACCGAAGGGGACCGGCAATTGCTCTCCCGTCTTCCCCAGGACATGCCCCGGGAGGTGGTGTACAACAAAGCGGACTTGGCATCGGCTGACCAGCGTGCCCGGGCAGGGACCGTCGTTTCTGCTGTTTCAGGGGAAGGGATCCCCGAATTGAAGCGGCACTTGCTGCAAATGGCCGGCTGGAATCCGGGCACGGAACCCGTATTCCTGGCACGAGAACGCCACCGCGCTGCCTTGTCGCAAGCGCGATTCCATCTGGAAACCGCTTTGGAGGTTGCAGACAGCTTTGAGTTGCTGGCCGAGGAGCTTCGCCTGGCTCAGAACGCCCTGTCAGACATTACCGGCGAGTTTTCTTCCGATGATTTGCTGGGAGAGATTTTCTCCCGTTTTTGCATCGGAAAGTAGGAAACCGGCGTGCCATTCCCGGTTTTGGTGTTTCACGTGAAACAGAAACAAGAACCGTTTGAGTCGGGAACCGCCCTTGCAGTATCATGCATCTCCCGCAAATTACACCCGCCATCAGCTGAAATAATCCATGCAATTCCCGAAAAAATTTGATGTCATCGTCGTTGGAGGAGGGCACGCCGGTACCGAAGCGGCCTTGGCCTCGGCGCGCTCGGGATGCGAAACCCTGTTGTTGACGCATAGCCTTGAAACACTGGGGCAAATGTCGTGCAACCCTTCCATCGGGGGCATCGGCAAAGGGCATTTGGTCAAGGAAATCGATGCGATGGGCGGGGTCATGGCCTTGGCGGCCGATGCCGCGGGGATCCAGTTTCGCATCCTCAATTCCCGCAAGGGTCCTGCCGTGCGGGCTACCCGAGCCCAGGCCGACCGCGTGCTGTACCGGCAGTACATTCGTCACGCCCTGGAAAACCAGCCGCGGCTGACCCTGTTCCAGCAGCCAGTGGACGACCTGATCGTCCATGCCGGGCAAGTCCGGGGCGTGGTCACCCAGATGGGGTTGCGTTTTGAAGCGCCCTCCGTCGTGCTGACTGCGGGCACGTTCCTGTCGGGTTTGATGCATGTAGGGTTGGAGCAGAATCCGGGCGGACGGGCAGGGGACCCCCCCGCCGTTGCATTGGCCCACAAGCTGAGGGAATTGAGTCTGCCAGCGGGACGGCTCAAGACCGGGACTCCGCCTCGCCTGGATGGCCGGACCATCGACTACGAAAAGATGGGGGTTCAACCCGGGGATGAACCGGTCCCCGTGTTTTCGTTTATCGGAAATGCAGACCAGCATCCGAAACAGGTGCCTTGCTGGATTACCCACACCACGGAGAAAACGCACGACATCATTCGTGCCGGCCTGGACCGTTCCCCTCTCTTTACCGGCGTCATCGAAGGGGTCGGTCCGCGCTACTGCCCTTCCATCGAGGACAAGATCCACCGTTTCAGCGACAAGGCATCACACCAGATATTTCTGGAACCCGAGGGGCTGAGTACCCACGAGATCTACCCGAACGGGATTTCCACCAGCCTTCCCTTCGATGTGCAGTGGGCGCTGGTTCGCTCGATTCCCGGGCTTGAGCAGGCGCATATCCTTCGTCCGGGCTACGCCATTGAATACGATTACTACGACCCGCGGGCACTGAAAGCATCGCTGGAGACGAAAGCCATCGGCGGGCTGTTCTTTGCCGGTCAGATCAATGGCACGACGGGGTACGAAGAAGCTGCGGCCCAAGGGCTGCTGGCTGGCATCAATGCCGCCCGCCACTCGCACGGCCTGGAAGCCTGGTGGCCAAAGCGCGATGAAGCCTATCTTGGGGTGCTGGTCGACGATCTCGTGACCCGGGGAGTAACCGAACCGTATCGCATGTTCACCAGCCGTGCGGAATACCGGCTGCAGCTGCGCGAGGACAATGCCGACCTGCGCCTGACGGAGCAGGGGCGAAAGCTGGGACTGGTGTCCGACGAAAGATGGCATGCCTTTGAAAACAAAAGAGAAAAGGTGGAAATGGAAATCCAGAGGCTGCGCAGTACCTGGTTGCGGGCAGGCCAAGTGTCCGTGCCGGAAGCCCTGCGGGTTTTCGGGCAGCCCCTGGAACGGGACCATTCGCTGCTTGAACTGCTGCGACGTCCCCACACCCGCTACGCCGATCTGATGTCGCTGTCCGGAACGCCGCCGGATGAGTCGCTTGCCCCGGACGCCGCCGATCAGGTGGAAGTGCAAGTCAAATATGAAGGGTATATCGCACGGCAGCAGGAAGAGGTGGCGCGCCATCGCGACCAGGAACACCTGCTCATTCCCGACAACATGGACTATGCCCGTGTGCGGGGCCTGTCGCGCGAGGTGGAACAGCTCCTGACCCGGCATCGCCCGCAGACCGTGGGCCAGGCCAGCCGGATCGCCGGAGTTACTCCGGCGGCCGTGGCACTGCTGCTGGTGCATTTGCGACGGTCGACAGCCCCGATTCTGCAGGAGCCGCGTAGCGCATGAAGGATAATCACGAGTTGCCGGAAGGCATTCAGGCACTGGGCATTCCCTTGCCTGAAGAGGCGATCGATCGCTTCGAGCGCTATCTTGATCTGCTGGAAAAGTGGAATGCGGTGATCAACCTGACGGCCGTGCGGGACCGGGCACGCATGGTCACGCTGCACCTGCTCGACAGCCTGACTGTGGTTTCCCGTCTGTCCGGGAAAACCCGGCTGCTCGATGTGGGCAGTGGCGGAGGCATGCCGGGCATTCCCCTGGCGATCGCGTTGCCCCGGCTGCAGGTGACCTTGCTGGAACCCAATCAAAAGAAAGCTGCGTTTTTGAGGCAGGCCAAACTGGAATTGGGCCTGGAAAACGTCCAGGTGGTGGCTGAGCGTGTGGAGTGCTGGCAGACCGACGACCGATTCGATGCCATCGTGTCCCGCGCGTTTTCGGACCTGCCGGATTTCGTGGCCGGCGCAAGGCGCCTGCTGTCCCCGGAGGGAAGCATCATCGCCATGAAAGGGGTTGTCCCTTTCGAGGAAATCAGCCGCCTGGCGCCAGACCTGACCCCGGAAGTCATTCCTGTGGTCGTCCCGCATCTGGCGGCAGAACGCCATTTGATCGTCATCGGAGCAACCCGCACATGATGCATGTCCTGGCCGTGACCAACCAGAAGGGAGGGGTGGGCAAAACCACCACCGTCGTCAATGTGGCTGCCAGCCTGGCCGCACTGGGCCGGCGTGCCCTGCTGGTTGACCTGGACCCGCAAGGGAACGCGACCACGGGCAGTGGCATCGACAAATCCGCGCTGCAGCACTCGGTTTATCACCTGTTGCTGGAACAGACGGACCTCAAGGGGGCCCGCGTTCGTTCCGAGGCGGGCGGATACGATGTCCTGCCGGCCAACCGCGAGCTGGCTGGAGCGGAAGTGGAGCTGGTGGATGCTCCGCAGCGCGAATACCGGCTGAAAAATGCCCTGGCCCAAGCCCTGGGCGACTATGACGTGGTGCTGATCGATTGTCCTCCGGCACTCAACCTGCTGACCGTCAACGGGCTCGCCGCCGCCTGGCGGGTGCTGATTCCCATGCAATGCGAGTATTACGCGCTTGAGGGGTTATCCGACCTGGTACAGACCATCCGTCGCGTGCGCGGTCACCTGAATACGGGGCTGGAAATCGAGGGGTTGCTGCGCACCATGCTGGACCCACGCAACGCGCTGGCCCAACAGGTTTCAGCGCAGCTCGAACGCCACTTCGGCGGCAAGGTTTACCAGACGTCCATTCCAAGAAACGTGCGGCTTGCGGAGGCACCCAGCCACGGTCAGCCGGCACTCAAATACGACCCGGTTTCCAAGGGGGCGCAGGCTTACCTTCAGCTCACCCGGGAAATCCTGGAACGCTTTGAAAACGGGCACGCATCACACTGATATACCGGAGGATTCAAACATGGTGAAAGCAAAGGGGCTGGGACGCGGGCTGGATGCGTTGCTGGGAGCCGAACCGACGCCGGCGTCTGGACAGCACCCATCGTTGCTGCCGGTCCACCAGCTCCAGCCGGGGAAATACCAGCCGCGCAGCCGCATGGATCCCGAATCGCTGCAGGAGCTCAGCGAATCCATCCGGTCCCAGGGATTGCTGCAACCCGTGCTGGTGCGTCCGCTGCAGGACGGCCGCTATGAAATCATTGCCGGTGAACGGCGCTGGCGCGCGGCACAACTGGCCGGGCTCGCAGAAATTCCCGTACTGGTGCGCCTGATTCCGGATGAGGCGACGCTGGCGGTGGCATTGATCGAAAACATCCAGCGAGAAGACCTCAACCCCCTGGAAGAGGCCCTGGGCCTGGACCGGTTGATCCGCGAATTCGGCATGACCCATGATAGTGCTGCACAGGCTGTTGGCCGTTCCCGCAGCGCGGTTTCCAATTTGCTGCGGCTCCTCAATTTACAAGATAGTGTGCGCTCACTGTTAATGGATGGCCTATTGGAAATGGGGCATGCCCGGGCATTACTGCCGCTGCCCCCCAGCCGGCAGCAAGCGGTGGCGGCTGAAGTGGTGGCCAAACGCTGGTCTGTCCGCGAAACGGAACAACGGGTGCAGCGGCTGCTTTCCGACAAGCCACGCAGCGAGCGTCATTCCTTGGCAAGAGACCTGGTTGCGCTGCAGGATGAACTGTCCGACCGCCTCGGTGCCACTGTGACGCTCAAGTCCGGCAGAGGGGGTGCGGGAACCCTGGCCATCCGCTATCACAGCCTTGATCAGCTGGATGGGCTGCTCCAGCTTTTGCGCGCTTGACCACTATCATTGACCCTTTGTTTGGACCCGGTTTATAATCCGGCCGTTTGGCAGGCGCCCCCGCGTGATCAGTCGCAAAATACTCAGGATCATTGGCCTCCAAATGGTCGTTACCGTGGTGATTGGGCTGGCTTTGGCCGCCTTTTCAGACAGGGACGCAGCGGTCTCTTCCGCCTTGGGTGGATCCATCGGTTTTCTGGCGGGTCTTTCCTATGCGGCGAGAAGTGCATCGCTGCGCGGCAATACGCCGCGGCATTGGCTTCAGGCGCAGTATGCGGGGGAGCGGCTCAAGTTTGTAATAACCGTAATTCTGTTCAGTGCAACATTTGCGTTGTACCGGTCGTTGCGGTTACCCGAGTTTTTTTTAACTTATATCGCAACGCTGCTGGTTTACTTCGCAGCGCTGCTAATGGACTGACATTGTCGAGATCATGAGCGAAAGCGCAGGCAACAGCACCAGCGAATACATTCATCACCACCTGACCAACCTTCAGGACGGTCACGGATTCTGGACCTTCAATCTCGATACCCTCATCACCTCCGCGCTGCTTGGCCTGCTGGTCGTCGGGCTTTTCGCCTGGGTCGCCCGCAAGGCCACTTCCGGTGTTCCCGGCAAATTACAGGCTGCCGTGGAGATGATTTTCGAAATGGTCCAGTCCCAGGTCAGGGATACTTTCCACGGAGACAGCGGTGCGGTAGGCCCACTGGCCCTGACCATTTTCGTGTGGGTGTTCGTACTCAACGCCATGGACCTGCTGCCGGTTGACTTGGTACCCATGATTCTTGGCGCCTTTGGCGTGCATCACTGGAAAGCCGTTCCCACAACGGACCCCAATCACACCTTCGCCATGTCGCTGACGGTGTTTTTCCTGATCTATTTCTACAACATCAAGGCAAAGAAATTCGGCGGTTTCATGCACGAAGTGCTGACGGCCCCCTTCGGTCCCAAGATGGCCCCCTTCAACCTGTTGTTCCGCCTCATTGAGGATCTCGCAAAGCCGGTTTCCCTGGCCTTGCGGTTGTTCGGCAACATGTATGCCGGGGAGATGGTGTTCATTTTGATCGCGCTGCTTCCGTTTTACCTGCAGTGGGTCCTGGGAGCGCCCTGGGCAATCTTCCACATCCTGATCATCACCTTGCAGGCTTTCATTTTCATGATCCTCACCATCATTTACCTCAGCATGGCCCACGAAAGCCACTGAGCCGGAAGGTGCGGACTGGAAGATTTGGCAGTAAACCTTTTTAACTTGTAATTTAGTAGATTTAAGGAGAAATCAATGGAACACCTTGCATCCCTGCTCGGCAGCACCGCCATCGCCGTTTCGATCCTGATCGGTTGTGGTGCGCTGGGAACCGCTATCGGCTTCGGTATCCTCGGCGGCCGTTTTCTGGAAGGCGCTGCCCGTCAGCCCGAGATGATTCCGACCCTGCAAGTGAAGATGTTCATCGTTGCCGGTCTGCTGGATGCAGTGACCATGATCGGCGTGGGTATTGGCCTGTTCATGCTGTTTGCCAACCCCTTCGTCCCGATGCTGAAGGGCTAATAACCAGCAAGCCGAAATTTTGGGAGCACAGGCATGAACATCAATGCCACTATCATCGGTCAGGCCATCACATTTGCGATCCTGATCTGGTTCACCATGAAATTCGTGTGGCCGCCGCTGGTCGCCGCTCTTGAAGAGCGGGCACGCAAAATCGCCGACGGCCTTGCCGCGGCCGAGCGTGGCAAACAGGATCTGGTCCTGGCCGAACGCCGTTCCGAAGAAGCGCTGAACGAAGCCAAGGCCAAGGCAGCGGAGATCATTGCTCTGTCCGAAAAGCGTCGCAGTGAAATCATCGAGGAAGCCCGTCTTGAAGCGAAAGCCGAGGCGGACCGGGTGATTGCCCAGTCGAAGTCCGAAGTGGAGCAGGAAGTCATGCGCGCCAAGGAATCGCTTCGCGATCGCGTGGCAGATCTGGCAGTTGCCGGAGCCGAAAAAATACTGCGCCGCGAAATCAATGCCCAGGCCCATTCGGAACTTCTGGCCTCCATCCGCACCGAGCTGTAAGGATCATCATGGCAGAGATCACAACGATTGCCAGACCCTATGCGGAAGCCGTATTCAAACTGGCTCTGGAAGAAAAAGCGCTGGACCGCTGGTCTGAGACCTTGCAATGGCTTTCGGCCGTTGCCAGTGATTCCGACATGGCGGCCCTGGTGGGCAATCCCCGCCTGGATCGTGCCCAGCTGGCCGGCGTTTTCCTGTCCGTATGCGAAGGAAAGCTGAACGAGGAAGGCAAAAAGCTGGTCCAGCTTCTGGTGGACAACCACCGCATCTCGGCCCTCCCCGCCATCAGCCGGCAGTTTGAAATCTTGCGGCATCAGCACGAAGGGCAGCTCGACGCCCAGATCGTCAGTGCCTTTCCCTTGGCTGCGCAAGAACTCGACCAGCTGGTCAGCGGTCTCGAGAAACGGTTTGCCCGGAAAATCCGGCCAGAGGTATCGGTTGACGGATCGTTGATCGGCGGCGTGAAAGTGACCGTAGGCGATGTGGTGATTGACGGATCCGTCCGTGCCCGCATCGATCAAATGGCTGTTGCGCTAAAACGTTAAAGCAAAGGCAGGCTCAACGAGCCCGCCTGTCAGGAGAACACCATGCAGTTGAACCCGTCGGAAATTAGCGAACTGATCAAGGCGAAGATCCAGAGTCTTCCCGTCACAGCGGAAGCCCGCACCCAGGGCACGGTCGTGTCTGTGACGGACGGCATTGTCCGCGTCCATGGACTGACAGACGTGATGCAGGGGGAAATGATCGAGTTTCCCAAAAACACGTTTGGCCTAGCCCTGAACCTCGAGCGCGATTCCGTCGGTGCCGTGGTTCTGGGTGACTACGAACACATCAGCGAAGGCGACACCGTGACCTGCACGGGCCGCATCCTGGAAGTACCGGTCGGGCCCGAACTGATCGGGCGCGTCGTGGATGCCCTGGGCAAGCCGATTGACGGCAAGGGGCCGATCAATGCCAAACAGACTTCCCCGATCGAAAAGATCGCCCCCGGGGTGATCTGGAGAAAATCCGTGTCCCAGCCGGTGCAAACCGGCCTTAAATCCGTGGATTCGATGGTGCCCATCGGCCGCGGACAACGCGAGCTCATCATCGGCGACCGCCAGACCGGAAAGACTGCCGTGGCCGTGGACACCATCATCAACCAGAAAGGTCAGAACATGACCTGCATTTACGTGGCCATTGGGCAGAAAGCGTCCTCCATCGCCAACGTGGTGCGCAAACTGGAAGAACACGGGGCGATGGAATACACCATCGTGGTGGCCGCCACTGCTTCGGACTCGGCAGCCATGCAGTTCATCGCGCCTTATGCCGGCTGTTCCATGGGCGAATATTTCCGCGACCGCGGCCAGGATGCACTCATCATTTATGATGACCTGACCAAGCAGGCTTGGGCCTACCGTCAGATTTCGCTGCTGTTGCGCCGTCCTCCGGGCCGTGAAGCTTATCCTGGCGACGTTTTCTACCTGCATTCCCGTCTTCTGGAGCGCGCAGCCCGCGTCAACGAAGAATACGTGGAACGGGAAACCAAAGGCGAAGTGAAAGGAAAAACCGGTTCGCTCACCGCGCTGCCCATCATTGAAACCCAGGCGGGCGACGTGACGGCCTTCGTGCCTACCAACGTGATTTCCATTACCGACGGCCAAATCTTCCTTGAAACTGATCTTTTCAACGCCGGTATCCGCCCCGCCATCAACGCGGGCATTTCGGTGTCCCGCGTGGGTGGGGCCGCACAGACCAAGGTCATCAAGAAACTCGGCGGTGGCGTGCGTCTGGCGCTGGCCCAGTACCGTGAACTGGCGGCGTTTGCCCAGTTCGCTTCCGACCTCGACGACGCCACCCGCAAGCAACTGGAACGCGGTCGCATGGTGACCGAGCTGATGAAGCAGGCGCAGTACGCGACCCTTTCTGTGGCTGAAATGGCGGTCACGCTGTTTGCCGTCAACAAGGGTTACTACGACGACGTGGAAGTCAAGCGTGCACTGGCTTTCGAGTCCGGCCTGCGCGCGTTCCTGAAGACCAAGTACGCAGCCATCGTCGACAAGATCGCCAGCACGCAGGATCTCGACGGGGATACCGAGAAGGCGCTGGATGCAGCCATCCAGGATTTCAAGAAAACAGGCGTTTACTGAGTCTTGGTGCGCGACGGAGCTTAAGAAATGGCGGGTTCAAAAGAAATCCGGATGAAGATCAAGAGCGTGCAAAACACGCGCAAGATCACCAAGGCCATGGAAATGGTGGCTGCAAGCAAAATGCGCAAGGCGCAGGAACGCATGCGGGCTTCCCGGCCTTATGGCGAAAAAATCCGAAAAGTGGCGTCCCATCTGGCACAAGCTCATCCGGAATATCGCCACGCCTTCATGGTGCGCCGCGAACCGGTGCGCAACGTGGGGGTTGTGGTGGTGACTTCCGACAAAGGGCTTTGCGGCGGGCTGAATACCAACCTGTTGCGCCTGGTGACCCAATCCATGAAGCAGTGGGAAGAGGGCGGTGCCAAGGTGCAAGCGGTGGCCATCGGCAACAAGGGCCTCGGTTTCCTGCAACGGATCGGTGCGCCGGTCGTGGCCCAGTTGGTCCAAATCGGAGATACGCCCCATCTCGACAAGCTCATCGGCCCGCTCAAAGTGATGCTGGATTTGTATGCCGAAGGCCGGGTGGATGCGGTGTATCTTGCCTACAACCGCTTCGTGAACACCATGAAGCAGGAACCAGTGGTCGAGCCCCTGCTGCCTCTGCCCAAGGAATACCTGTCCGGCGAAACAGCGATTGAAGCGGCCGCCTGGGATTACATCTACGAACCGGACCCCCGGTCCGTGGTGGACGACCTGATGCTCCGCTACGTGGAAGCCCTGATTTACCAGGCTGTGGCCGAAAACATCGCCTCCGAGCAAAGCGCTCGCATGGTGGCCATGAAAGCGGCTTCGGACAATGCAGGCAGTGTGATCGACGAACTCCAGCTGATCTACAACAAGACCCGGCAGGCCGCGATTACCAAGGAACTGTCCGAAATCGTCGGCGGCGCCGCAGCGGTTTAAACCCAATTCATACATAGATAACGTTTAGGACACGCAAATGAACCAAGGAAAAATTGTCCAGTGCATCGGTGCCGTGATCGACGTTGAGTTTCAGCGCGACCAGATGCCGGCCATATACGACGCATTGGTCATGGACGGCAGCGAACTCACACTGGAAGTGCAACAGCAGCTGGGCGACGGCGTGGTTCGCACGATCGCGCTGGGCTCCTCCGACGGCTTGCGTCGCGGCGTAATGGTGAAAAACACCGGAGCCCCGATTTCCGTTCCGGTTGGTCCCAAGACGCTTGGCCGGATCATGGACGTGCTCGGCCGCCCCATCGACGAAGCCGGCCCCATCGGCGCTGAAGGCACCTCTTCGATTCACCGCAAGGCGCCAAGCTATGAAGACCTGTCACCCAGCCAGGAGTTGCTGGAAACCGGCATCAAGGTGATCGATCTCATCTGCCCGTTCGCCAAAGGCGGGAAAGTGGGGTTGTTTGGTGGCGCGGGCGTGGGCAAGACCGTGAACATGATGGAGTTGATCAACAACATCGCCAAGGCGCACGGGGGCTACTCGGTGTTTGCCGGTGTGGGTGAGCGGACCCGCGAAGGGAACGACTTCTACCACGAAATGAAAGACTCCAATGTGCTGGACAAGGTGGCGCTGGTGTACGGCCAGATGAACGAGCCCCCCGGCAACCGTTTGCGCGTGGCGCTGACTGGCCTGACCATGGCGGAATTTTTCCGCGATGAAGGACGTGATGTGCTGCTTTTCGTCGACAACATTTACCGCTACACCCTGGCTGGGACCGAAGTGTCCGCGCTTCTGGGCCGCATGCCCTCCGCCGTGGGCTATCAGCCGACGCTGGCCGAAGAAATGGGGCGTTTGCAGGAACGAATCACCTCCACCAAAGTGGGTTCCATCACGTCCGTCCAGGCCGTTTATGTGCCTGCGGATGACTTGACCGACCCGTCACCCGCCACAACCTTCCTGCACCTCGACTCCACGGTCGTGCTGTCGCGGGATATCGCTTCACTCGGGATCTACCCCGCAGTGGACCCGCTGGATTCCACTTCGCGCCAGCTGGATCCGCTGGTAGTGGGTGAGGAGCACTACAACACGGCCCGCGCCGTGCAGGCCACGCTCCAGCGCTACAAGGAATTGCGCGACATCATCGCCATTCTGGGGATGGATGAACTCTCTCCCGAGGATAAGCTGGTGGTGGCCCGTGCCCGTAAAATCCAGCGCTTCCTGTCGCAGCCTTTCAACGTGGCGGAAGTGTTTACAGGAGCCCCCGGAAAGTATGTTTCGCTGGCGGACACCATCAAGGGTTTCAAGGGCATCGTCAACGGCGATTACGACAATCTGCCGGAACAGGCCTTTTACATGGTGGGCAGCATCGAAGAAGCCGTGGAAAAAGCCAAGACCCTTCAATAACGGAGCGCTGTGATGGCCAACCTGATCCATGTGGACGTCGTCAGTGCCGAAAAGCAGATCTTTTCGGGCAATGCCGAATTTGTCGTCCTGCCCGGCGAACTGGGCGAACTGGGTATCTACCCGCGGCACACGCCGCTGATCACCCGCATTCGCGCAGGTACGGTCCGACTGCGTCTGCCCGATCAGGCTGACGAAGAGCTTGTGTTTATTTCCGGCGGGATTCTTGAGGTTCAGCCCGACAGTGTCACGGTACTGGCAGATACGGCAGTCCGTGGTCATGATCTGGATGAGGCAAAAGCCCTGGAAGCCAAACGTTTGGCCGAAGAAGCGTTGCACGACCGCTCGGCGGAAATCGATTATGCCAAGGCAACAGCAGAACTGGCTGATGCCATGGCGCAGCTCGCAACCATCAAACGGTTGCGCAAGGCCGGGCACTGAACACCCTGACCGCACCCAGTGTGGTCATCCTTGCCGCAGGGCAAGGCAAACGCATGCACTCGGCACTTCCCAAGGTGCTGCATCGACTGGCAGGAAAGCCCCTGCTGCAACATGTGCTGGAAGCGGCCGGACACCTCCAGCCGCAGACGGTTGTGGTGGTTCATGGCCACGGAGCACAGGCCGTCCAGTCCGCGTTTTCCGGTCCAACCATTCAGTGGGCCCTGCAGGAGCCGCAGCAGGGCACCGGCCATGCCCTCATGCAGGCGCTTCCCCTGCTACCTTCCCAAGGCACCGTTCTCGTGCTTTACGGTGATGTGCCGCTATTGCAACCCGAAACGCTTCACGGCCTTGCCTTGTCTGCAGCAGACGGGGCACTTGCCCTGCTGGTCCAGGAATTGGACCAGCCGCAGGGGTACGGCCGCATTTTGCGCAATACGGCGGGCGCAGTGACCGGCATCCGGGAAGAGCGCGACGCCAACGAATCGGAGCGCGCCATCACCGAAGTCAATACCGGCATCATGGCATTGCCGGCAGAACGACTGGGGGGCTGGCTTGAACAGCTTTCCTGCAACAATGACCAAAACGAGTATTACCTGACGGACGTGGTGTCCTTGGCTGTGCGCGATGGCATTCCCATCCGCACCTGCCGTCCTGGCCATTTCTGGGAGGCGCTTGGCGTGAACAGCAAAAAACAGCTCGCCCAGCTGGAACGCCTGTTTCAGCGCGAAACCGCCGACAAGCTGCTGGAATCGGGCGTCACGCTGGCCGACCCCGAGCGCCTGGATGTTCGCGGAAGCCTGTCATGCGGCCGCGATGTGCAAATTGACGTGGGCTGTGTCTTTGAAGGCAACGTGGTGCTGGAGGACGGCGTCAGTGTCGGTCCCCACTGTGTGATTCGCGACAGCCATGTCGGGGCGGGCACCCTCGTATTGCCCTTCAGCCATGTAGACGGCGCACGCGTGGGGCGCAACTGCAGGATCGGTCCTTACGCCCGGCTTCGACCCGGAACGGAGATGGCGGCCGAAGTCCACATCGGGAATTTTGTGGAAATAAAAAACAGCGTTCTTGGCCAAGAAACCAAGGCCAACCATCTTTCCTACGTGGGCGACAGCACGGTCGGCGCCCGCGTCAACGTGGGTGCCGGCACCATCACCTGCAATTACGACGGGGTCAACAAACACCGGACAGTCATCGAAGATGACGTGTTCATTGGTTCGGATACACAGCTGGTGGCTCCGGTTACGGTCGGTCGCGGAGCGACCATTGGCGCCGGGTCCACCATCGTCACCGCGGTGCCCGCGGACCAGCTGACCTTGTCCCGTTCCAAGCAAATGACCGTAACGCGGTGGAAACGGCCGGCCAAGAAAAGCTGACCGGCCAGTCGAACTCAGAGCTTGCGGTCTTTGAGCGCCTTCTGGATCAGGTCGTTCAGGATTGGAAACACGGCGTTGATGCTACCGGCCATGCTGGGTGACGTGCGGTACTTTCCGTCCACGATCAACATGGGCACCGAATCCACTCCATAGGCCATGGCCTTCTGGTCGCCTCGCATCACTTCACTTTGCACGGCAAAGGAATTGAACGCGCTGATGAATTTCTGGCGGTTTACTCCCTGCTTTTCAATCCAGTCGAACAGCACATCCTGGGAAAAAAGGTTGATGTGTTCCGTGTGGATGGCTGCAAAAATTTTCTCCTGCAGGCGATTCGCTTCATTCATGGCATCCAGCGCATAGTAGGCGCGGGCAAGTACGGTCCATTGGGAGCGGCCGAAGCTGACGGGAATGCGTTTGTACACCACGTTGGAAGGAAGCTTCCGGGCCCAGGGTTCAATGACAGGAGCCAGGGCGGCGCAGTGCGGACAGGCGTAGGAAAAGACTTCCACCACTTCAACCTTGCGGGGCGTGTCCACCGGCTGCGGTGGTGAGACCAGGGTGTAATCGCGATCCACCACGGCAGCGAACGACGAAAGCGAGAGCAACAAAACGGCAGAAATCATCGTCCTGCCTGCGGTGACTAACCATTTCATGATATTTCCGTCTCCTTGGATTAATGGACTGTCGTGTCCTTGGTTTTGACAGAGGTCACTTTAATGATGTTTGCAGACAGGCCGTTGTTTTTAAGTGTGGCCACCAGCGTCCGGACTTCATCAACCGTCGACATCGGGCCGATTCGAACGCGGTAGAGGGATTGTCGGTCCGTCGTTTCAGGCGAGAGAACTGTGGCATCGATACCCAAAAGCGCCAGATGGGCGCGCTGGTTGTCGGCTTCTTCTTGCTTGCCGAACGCCCCAGTCTGGACAAAATACGAGATGGCGGCCTGGGCGGCGGGTTCAGGCGCCTTGACAGCAGGTGTTACGGGCGGCGCCTGGGGTGCGGGCGCAGGCAGGGGAAGCGTGGCGCCGAGTGTAGCGGGTGCCGCACCCGGCACAGGTGCTGCGATTGGCGATGCTTCAGGAGCTGCCGCAGGAACCGGAGCGGCACCTTCGGATGTGACCGGGCTTGGGTTCATGAGTCCGTGGCGGGAAATATCCGGCATTTCAGCGGGCGGATGATCAGGGGCCGTGGAGGATTGCCCCGAATGGGCAACGAATGGGCTGGGCATGTGGGTCACGTACAGGGCCACTCCCGCGGAAAGACCGACACCCAGAACCAGCCCGATCAGCAGGCCCCTGAGAAAGGGGTGCTCCCGTGAAGACGATTTCCTGGCTTGCTGTCCCGCTTCTCGTTGCGCCATGAACAGGCCTCCTACATGGATTCGGGGGCACGCACCCCCAGCAGTTGCAGGCCATCGCGCAGGGTGGTCGCGACCGCACCGATCAAGGCCAGGCGCGCCAGCTTGAGCGATTCCTCAGGCACCAGGAACTGGACCGCGTTGTAGTAGCTGTGCAGCGCGGCAGCCAGATCCTTGAGATAGAAAGCGAGCAGGTGCGGCGCATGGTCGCGTGCTGCCGACTCGATGACTTCCGGGTAGGCCCGAAGCCACTGCATGAGGCCGAATTCCTGCGGGCTTTCGAGCGCATCCAGGGGCACGCTGGCCAACAAAGCCGGGTTTCCGCCCCATTTCTGCAGGACGCTGTGAATGCGGGCGTGGGCGTACTGAACGTAGTACACCGGGTTGTCGTTGCTTTCGGACTTGGCCAGATCCAGATCAAAATCGAGATGCTGGTCTGATTTTCGCAGCACATAGAAGAATCGGGCGGCATCAGGGCCCACTTCCGTGCGCAGTTCCCGCAACGTGACGAACTGGCCCTTGCGCGTGGACATCTGGGCCTTTTCGCCATGGCGGTATAGGCTGACAAACTGGACCAGGGGGACCTGCAGGTGCCGGGCTTCATAGCCGAGCGCGGTCAAGGCCGCCCTGACGCGGGGAATGTAACCGTGGTGGTCGGCACCCCAAACGTCGACGATCACGTCAAAACCGCGTTCGAATTTGTTGACGTGATAGGCAATGTCGGAGGCGAAGTAGGTAAAAATACCGTTTTCGCGTTGCACGACGCGATCTTTTTCGTCGCCGAACGCCGAGGACCGGAACCAGCGGGCGCCATCCTGCTCGTACAGGTGTCCTGCAGCCGCAAGTCGCTCGACGGCGCGGGCAACTGACCCGTCGTCGTACAGTGACTGTTCGGAAAACCAGCGGTCGAAGACGACACCAAACGCTTCCAGGTCTTCCCGGCAATCGGCCAGCTGTTCATGCAGCGCCAGCTGGTGCAGGGTCCTGTAGCCGTCGCCCAGCAGGGTTTTGGCATTGGCGATCAACGCATCCATGTGCGCTTCGTTTTGCGCATCGGCATCCTTGTCCCCTTCCCGCAACGGGGGAGCAATGCCAGGGGTTCCTGCAAGCACGGCTTCATCGGGGTGAACCAGCGTGTGGCTGACGGCTTGGCGAAGGTGGCCTGCCATGGCGGCAACGTAATCCCCCTGGTACCCATTGGGGGGGAAATGGATTTTGGAGCCGAACCCGGTGAGGTAGCGCAGCCAGGTGGAGACGGCCAGAATGTCCATTTGCCGTCCGGCATCGTTGACGTAATACTCGCGCTGCACGTCGTAGCCGGCTTTGGCCAGCACGTTGGCCAGCGATGCCCCGAAGGCTGCGCCCCGTCCATGCCCCACGTGAAGGGGGCCGGTCGGGTTGCTTGAAACGAATTCCACTTGTACCCGCCGGCCATGACCCACGCTGACAGTGCCCCAGCGCGAGCCGGCCTGCAGCACCTCCGACACCACGGACTGTTTTGCAGCCGCTGTGAGAAACACGTTGATGAAGCCGGGACCCGCAATTTCCACCTTTTCCACCAGGGGGGAAGCAGGCAGGCCCGAAATCAGCGCCTGGGCAATGTCGCGCGGCGGGCGTTGCAAGGATTTGGCGAGCTGGAGCGCCAAGGTGCTGGCATATTCGCCATGTCCCGCCTGGCGCGGGCGTTCCAGCACAATGGACACGGGTACATCGGGAGCCACGGTCCGCACGGCGTCGTGGAACAGCGCCAGGATGCGGTCGGGCAACGACAAGGTCTGTGATTCGCTCATGGGATCTCGGTTCGAATCCGACATTATAATGGCCCGGCTGCAACCCTCATAGCTCTGTCGGATCCACGTCCAGGGACCACTGGACGGAGCGCGGTGCCAGGGCATGCAGCCGCGTTTCCCATGCGGTCAAAAACTCCTGCAGCCGTGTGCGATGGCCAGCCTGTACGAGCAATTGCAGGCGGGCCTTTCCGGCAATTTTGGCGAGCGGCGGCGGAACGGGGTCGTAAATTTCCATGCCAGTGGACAGCGCGGGAGCGGCTGCCCCTGCATCCTTCATGAATTTTTCCAGGGCATCGGGGTTTTCGGAAGCGGCACGCAGTAGCGCCTGGTAGGCGAAGGGAGGAAACCCGGTGAGACGGCGGTCATCCAGTTCACGCTGGGCGAAACCGGGGTAGTCGTGGGCCAGCAGGGCCTGGAACAAGGGGTGACCGGGAAAGGCGGTCTGAATCAGAACTTCGCCACGGTCCGCAGCCCGGCCGGCACGCCCCGCCACTTGGACCAGCTGGGCAAAAAGCCGCTCGCTGCTGCGAAAGTCGCTGCTGTAGAGCGCCTGGTCGGCGCCCAGTGCCGCCACCAGGGTGATCTTGGGAAAATCGTGCCCTTTGACCAGCAGCTGGGTGCCCACCAGGATATCCACCTCACCCGCGTGAATGGCCTGCATGGTCTCTTCCCAAGCATCACGACGGGTCAGGGAGTCGCTGTCCAGTCTCAAAATGCGTGCCGACGGGAAGTGGCTGCGCAGCTTCGCTTCGATTTTCTGGGTGCCGGAACCCAGGGTGTCGAGATGGGTGTTGCCGCAATCCGGACAGTGTTTCGGGATGGGCCGTTTCAGGCCGCAATGGTGGCAGCGCAATTCGTGCAACCGCAGGTGAACCACCATCTTGGCCGTACAGCGATTGCAGCCGCTGATCCAGTGGCACTGGGGGCAAAACAAGACGGGGGCATAGCCGCGCCGGTTGACGAAAACCAGGCTTTGTTCGTTGCGGGCCATGCGGGAGCCGATGGCTTCCAGTACCACCGGGGCAATGTCCTGGGCCTGGGCTGCGGGCGTTTCGATCAGCCGGATGGCGGGCAGCCGTGCGCCAGGAATGGCGCGGGCCGAAAGACTGAGCAGGCGGTAACGGCCCGCCTGGGCGTTCCACCAGGTTTCAAGGGCGGGGGTGGCTGATCCGAGAATGACGGGAATGTGCAATTGCTGCGCCCGGACCAAAGCCAGATCGCGGGCGGAGTAGCGCAGCCCTTCCTGCTGCTTGTAGGAACTGTCGTGTTCTTCGTCCACCACGATCAATCCCAGCCGGGGCATCGGACAGAAAATGGCCGAACGCGTGCCCAGTACCACTGCGGCCTCGCCGCTTTGGGCTTCAAGCCATCGCGCCGCCCTTTCCTTTTCTCCCAGACCGCTGTGCATGCTTACCAGGGCAATACCCGGCAGTCGTTCGCGAAAGCGTTGTTCCAGTTGCGGCGTCAGGCTGATTTCAGGAGTCAGAACCAGAATCTGGCGGCCCTGCGCCACCTGTTGTTCGATCAGGCGGAGGTAGATTTCCGTCTTGCCGCTGCCCGTGACGCCATGCAGCAGAACAGGGTGAAATGTGCCGCTCCCCGACAACACGGTACGGACCGCATTGTCCTGTTCTCCGGTCAGGACCGGTGCATCGGCGGGCTGCACGGGATCAACCTTGCGGCGCCGACGGGGGGGCAACCAGCCCTTGGTCCGGCGGAGTCCCGGCGGCAGGGCATTGAGCAGGACTGCCCCCAGCGGGTGATGGTAATAGGTGCTGCAGAAGCGCAGCAGTTTCAGGTCGTCGGGAGAAAACGGCGGCGTATCGCGCCAAATGGCTGTGACCGGGCGCAGCTGTTGTTCCGGCCACTGGCTTTCGTTGCTGACGGCGAGAATCACGCCCACTTTCTGGCCTGGGCCGAATGGCGCCAGGATGCGCCGCCCCGTGTCGGCCATCGTTGCGTCTGGAGCAAGGTAGTCGAACAGGCGGTCCAGCGGGAGATCGAAAGCCACCTGTACTATCGGCATGGGGCGCGGGTTTTCAGGGGTTTTTGCCCTGAAAACCTGATGTTGCAAGGCTGTGGATAAGTCTGTTCATAACTCCCGTCATGGCCCCAAATGCGGGCCTCCTTTTGGCGCAGCCTGAAGGAAGCCTGGCAGCAGGCAACAAAATAATTCATAAAAAACAATGAACTATGCTTGTGCCGCTCAGAACAGCTTGATTCTTATACGTTTGTGACCAAACGATGACAATTGTGCATAAGCACAATCACTCAACGCAGCAAATTGTCTGTTTGTCAACGGGAATTGCGGCTGAGCGAATGGACCGCTTCAACCAGGACGGCCACGTTTTCCGGGTCGGTAAAGCGGGAAATGCCATGACCCAGGTTGAACACATGTCCGGCACCCGGTCCAAAACTATCCAGTACCTGGGCCACCTCGCGACGAATCGCGTCGGGTGTGCCAAACAGGACGGCAGGATCCATGTTGCCCTGCAACGCCACGCGATCCCCAACCCGGTGCCGGGCCTGTCCGATGTCGATGGTCCAGTCCAGCCCGACGGCATCGAATCCGGCGCTGGCGATGGATTCCAGCCACAGGCTGCCGCCTTTGGTAAAGACGATGCTGGGAACACGCCGGCCTTCCGCATGACGTGTGAGCGCGGCCGCGATGCGGGACAGGTAGGCCAGCGAAAATTCCTGGTAGGCTGCTGAAGCCAGGGTGCCCCCCCAGGTGTCGAACACCATGACGGCCTGGGCGCCTGCCTCGATCTGGGCATTGAGGTAGAGAATGACCGCTTCGGTGGTTACTTCGAGAATGCGGTGGAGCAGGTCCGGGCGGCGGTAGAGCATGCCTTTGATGTGCCGGAAGTCGTCGGATCCACCCCCTTCAACCATGTAGCACGCCAGCGTGAAGGGGCTGCCGGAAAAACCGATGAGCGGCACCGAGCCGGACAGGGCCTGCCGGATCTGGGCCACGGCGTCCAGCACGTAACGCAGATGGACGGTCGGATCCGGAGCCGACAGGTTGCGAACTTCCCATTCGTCACGCAGCGGCCGTTCCAGCTTGGGGCCTTCTCCATCCGAGAAATAGAGTCCCAGGCCCATGGCATCCGGGATCGTCAGGATGTCGGAAAAGAGTATGGCGGCGTCAAGCGGGTAGCGGGCCAGCGGCTGCAGGGTGACCTCGGTCGCCAGGTCGGGATTTTTGCACAGGTCCAGAAAGCTGCCGGCGCGGGCACGCGTGGCGTTGTATTCAGGCAGATAACGTCCGGCCTGGCGCATGATCCAGAGCGGCGTGTAAGGTGTGGGCTGGCGCAGCAGCGCCTTCAGGAAAGTGTCGTTCTGCAGCATCATCAGGCCTTAACGCGGCAGGTCCGAGCGGCCCATCAGGAACTCATCCACGGCGCGCGCCACCTGGCGACCTTCGCGAATGGCCCAGACCACCAGGGATTGGCCGCGTCGCATGTCGCCTGCGGCAAAAACTTTCGGTACCGAAGTCTGGTACTGGTCCGTGTTGGCCTGCACGTTGCCGCGATTGTCGAAGGCAACGCCCAGTTGTTCCAGCAGGCCGGCGTGCACCGGATGCAGGTATCCCATGGCGAGCAGCACCAAGTCTGCCTTGATTTCAAATTCGGATCCCGGGATTTCCGCCATGGTCATCTGTCCATCTGCGCCCTTTTTCCATTCCAGGCGGATGGCCGAAAGTTTTTCCACGCGGCCGTCGGAGCCCTTGAATGCCTTGGTGGCCACGCTCCAGTCGCGATTGCAGCCTTCTTCCTGGGAGGAAGAGGTGCGCAGCTTCATGGGGTAGTTGGGCCATACCAGAGGCTTGTTTTCCTTTTCCGGAGGGCGCGGCATCAATTCGAACTGGGTGACGGAAGCGGCGCCCTGGCGGATGGACGTACCCACGCAGTCCGAGCCTGTATCGCCGCCGCCGATGACCACCACGTGCTTGCCGGTGGCCATGATCTGGTCGGGCACGTCATCGCCCGCATTGCGCCGGTTTTGCTGGGGCAGGAACGACATGGCGAAGTGTACGCCCGCCAGTTCGCGCCCGGGAACCGGGAGATCGCGAGGATGTTCGGAGCCACCAGTCAGGACCAGCGCGTCGAATTCGGCAAGCAGCGCCTGGGCCTGCAAGGTGACGCCCACGTGTTGTCCGGTCCGGAATTCCACGCCTTCAGCCTGCATCTGGTGCATGCGACGATCGATGAGGTGCTTTTCCATCTTGAAATCCGGAATACCGTAGCGCAGCAGTCCGCCGATCCGGTCATTCTTTTCAAAGAGCACCACGGCGTGACCGGCGCGCGCCAACTGCTGCGCCGCTGCCAGGCCGGAAGGGCCGGAACCCACGACAGCTACGCGCTTTCCGGTTTTGACCGGTGCAATTTGTGGAGCGACCCAGCCTTCTTCCCACCCTTTGTCGATGATGGTGTGTTCGATATTCTTGATGGTCACCGCATCGTTGTTGATGTTCAGGACACAGGCAGCCTCACAGGGTGCCGGGCAAATGCGACCGGTGAATTCCGGGAAATTGTTGGTGGAGTGAAGCGAATCCAGGGCTTCCTTCCAGTAACCGCGGTAAACCAGGTCGTTCCAGTCCGGAATGATATTGTTGACCGGACAGCCCGTCTGGCAAAAGGGAATGCCGCAATCCATGCAGCGTGCGCCCTGGCGGCTCACTTCCGCCTCGGTTAAAGGCAGGGTGAATTCATGATAGGAGCGGATGCGCTCGGCCGGAGGCTGGGACTGGGGTTCCTGCCTTTCGATTTCCATGAAGCCGGTGATCTTACCCATGGTGTTCCACTCTCTGTTCTTTTTCCCGTTGTTGTTCCGCAGCCAGTTCCATCAGTGCACGCCGGTATTCCATGGGCATGACTTTGACGAACAGGGGCAGGTAGTGGTCCCATCGCTCCAGAATCATCCGGGCCCGCGCACTGTCGGTGTAGTGCATGTGGTTTTCGATGAGGCGCTTGAGCAGAACGGAATCCTTTTCACCCAGGTGGTTGACCCTGACCTTGCCATGGCTGTCCAGATTGCCGCGCGATTCCTCGGAAGCGGAATCTTCTTCCGGCACGGGTTCGAGTTCGACCATGGCCAGGTTGCAGCGCCGCTCGAAATCGCCCGCTTCATCCAGGACATAAGCCACCCCGCCACTCATACCGGCCGCAAAGTTGCGACCCGCTTCACCCAGGACGACCACCGTGCCGCCGGTCATATATTCGCAGCCGTGATCGCCGACTCCTTCCACCACGGCAGTTGCACCGGAGTTGCGAACGGCAAAGCGTTCACCGGCCACACCGCGGAAATAGCATTCGCCGCTGATGGCACCGTACAGCACCGTGTTGCCAACGATGATGTTTTCTTCGGCCTTGATCGGGCAGCGGGGTGACGGGTAGATGGCGATGCGCCCGCCGGAAAGCCCCTTGCCCACATAATCGTTGGCTTCGCCTTCCAGTTCCAGGGTGACGCCATGGGCGAGGAATGCCCCGAAACTTTGCCCTGCGGTGCCATGGGCGCGGATGACAATGGTGTCGTCTGGCAGGCCGGCATGGCCATAGCGTCGTGCCACTTCGCCCGACAGCATGGCGCCGACAGTGCGGTTGACGTTGCGCACGGGGGTTTCGATGGTGACGGGTTGACGCTGTTCTAGCGCCGGCTTGGCCTGGGCGATCAGGGTATGGTCCAGCGCCTGTCCCAGGCCGTGTTCCTGGCGTTCCTTCCAGGAACGGGCCACTTCGCTCGGCATGTCGGGGCTGTGGAAAATGCGGGAAAAATCCAGGCCACGGGCTTTCCAGTGGGAAATGCCGTGCCTCATGTCCAGCATGTCCACCCGTCCCACCATTTCGTCGAAGGTCCGGAAGCCCATTTGCGCCATGTATTCCCGGACTTCCTCGGCGATGAAGAAGAAAAAGTTGATGACGTGTTCGGGCTGGCCGTTGAATTTCCGGGTCAGCTCGGGATCCTGGGTGGCAATGCCCACCGGGCAGGTGTTGAGATGGCACTTGCGCATCATGATGCAGCCTTCCACCACCAGGGGGGCGGTCGCAAATCCGAACTCGTCGGCACCCAGGAGGGCGGCCACGACCACGTCGCGGCCGGTTTTCATCTGCCCGTCGGCCTGTACGCAGATTCGACCGCGCAACCGGTTGAGCACCAGCGTCTGCTGGGTTTCGGCCAGCCCGAGTTCCCAGGGCGATCCGGCATACTTGATGGAGGAAAGCGGTGAAGCGCCGGTGCCTCCGTCGTGGCCGGAAATTGTGACGTGGTCTGCGTGGGCTTTGGAAACTCCGGCAGCCACGGTACCAACGCCCACTTCGGAAACCAGCTTCACGCTTACGCGCGCTTTCGGGTTCACGTTTTTGAGATCGTGAATCAGCTGCGCGAGGTCCTCGATGGAGTAGATGTCGTGGTGCGGCGGAGGTGAAATCAGGCCCACGCCGGGCACGGAATGGCGCAGCTTGCCGATGTACTTGCTCACCTTGTGACCAGGCAGCTGGCCGCCTTCACCCGGCTTGGCACCCTGGGCCATCTTGATCTGGATGTCGTCCGCGTTGACCAGGTACTCCGCGGTGACTCCAAAGCGGCCGGAAGCCACCTGCTTGATGGAAGAGCGCATGGAGTCGCCGTTGGGCAATGCCTTGAAGCGCTGCGGGTCTTCACCCCCCTCGCCGGTATTGGACTTGCCCCCGATGCGGTTCATGGCAATGGCAAGCGTGCTGTGTGCTTCGTGCGAAATGGATCCGAGCGACATGGCGCCCGTGGCAAAACGCTTCACGATCGACTGGGCGGGTTCGACCTCGGACAAGGGGATCGCCTGTTCCGCCGACTTGATTTCGAACAGTCCGCGCAAGGTCATGAGGCGCTGGGACTGGTCGTTGATGGTCTTTGCGTATTCCCGGAAGGTGCTGTAGCTGCCAGTGCGCGTGGCGTGCTGCAGCTTGGAAATGCTTTCCGGTGTCCACATGTGGGCTTCGCCGCGGATACGGTAGGCATATTCGCCACCCGCATCCAAGTGTTCCCGGTAGAGGGGTGCGTCGGAAAAGGCCAGTGTGTGCAGGCGCAAGGTTTCTTCGGCCACTTCTTCCAGGCCGATGCCTTCCACCGTGCTCGCAGTGCCCGTGAAGTAACGGGCGACGAACGCGCTGTTGAGGCCGACCGCTTCGAAAATCTGGGCTCCGCAATAGGACTGGTAGGTGGAAATGCCCATTTTGGACATGACCTTGAGCAGCCCTTTGGATACAGCCTTGATGTACCGCTTGCAGGCGTCCTTGGGATCCAGGTCGTGCGGCAGGTAATGCCCCATCTGGCTCAGCGTTTCATAGGCGAGGTAGGGGTGGACGGCTTCGGCGCCGTAGCCTGCCAGCAGCGCAAAATGGTGCACTTCGCGGGCGGAACCGGTTTCCACCACCAGGCCGGTGCTGGTTCGCAGGCCGTTGCGCACCAGGTGATGGTGCACGGCGGCAGTGGCCAGCAGCGCCGGAATGGCGATCCGGGACGAATTCAAATCGCGATCGGACAGGATAAGGATGTTGCTGCCCTTTTGCACCGCTTCCAGGGCCGACTGGCACAAGGCTTGGAGGGCGGCGCTCATGCCGGCCGACCCTTGCGCGACGGGATAGCAGATGGACAGGGTAACCGAGCGAAACCGGTTCTGCGTGGGGCCTTCAATGGAGCGGATTTTCTCCATGTCTTCCGTCGTGAGTACCGGCTGGCTGGCCTCCAGACGCGGTTGTGGCTGCTGCGCATCCACTCCCAACAGGTTGGGGCGGGGCCCGATGAAGGACACCAGCGACATCACGAGTTCTTCGCGGATCGGGTCGATCGGCGGGTTGGTCACCTGGGCGAACAACTGCTTGAAGTACTGGTAGAGCGATTTTGGCCGGCTGGACAACACGGCCAGCGGCGCATCGTCTCCCATGGAGCCGACTGCTTCCTGGCCGCTGGATGCCATCGGCGCCAACAGAAACTTGAGTTCTTCTTCAGTCACGCCGAAGGCCTGCTGGCGGTCCAGCAGGGGGGCTGCCGGTTCGGCGGCGGTGGGCACCACATCCGGCAGGTCTTCGACCCGGGTCTGAGTGCTGGCCAGCCACTGGCGGTAAGGCTGCTGCCTGGACAGCTGCTGCTTCAGCTCCAGGTCGCTCACGATCCGTCCTTCTTCCAGATCGATCAGCAACATCTTGCCGGGCTGAAGGCGCCATTTCTTGACGATTTTTTCCTGGGGAATGTCGAGAACCCCCATTTCCGACGCCATCAGCACCAAGTCGTCGCTGGTCTGAAGGTAACGGGCCGGGCGCAGGCCGTTGCGGTCGAGGGTGGCGCCGATCTGGCGGCCGTCGGTGAAGGCCACGGCAGCAGGGCCATCCCAGGGCTCCATCAGGGCGGCATGGTATTCATAATAGGCGCGCCGCTCTTCATCCATGAGCGGGTTGCCGGCCCACGCCTCGGGGATCAGCATCGTCATGGCCTGGACCAGCGGGTAACCGCCCGCCACCAGCAATTCCAGCGCATTGTCGAAGCAGGCGGAATCCGACTGGCCTTCCACGATGAGGGGCCAGATCTTGTCCAGGTCGTCGCCCAGCAGGGTGGACGCCATGGTCCCGCGCCGTGCCGCCATCCAGTTGACGTTGCCGCGCAACGTGTTGATTTCGCCATTGTGGGCGATCATGCGGAAAGGATGTGCCAGGTCCCAGGTCGGGAACGTGTTGGTGGAAAATCGCTGGTGAACCAGGGCGAGCGCAGAAACCAGCGCCGGATCCTGCAGATCGAGATAGAAATGGCCCACCTGGTCTGCCAGCAGCATGCCCTTGTAAACCAGGGTGCGCGAGGACAGGGAGGGCAAATAAAACCATTTGCGATCAATGCCTTTTTGAGCCACTGCGTGTTCGGCGCGCTTGCGCAGCACGAACAGCTTGCGCTCGAAGGCATTGCGGTCGGGAGTTGCCTGGCCACGAGCCAGGAAAACCTGCCGGATGACTGGTTCCACCAGCTTGACGCTTTCACCCAGGCCGTTGTTGTCCGTGGGGACATCGCGCCAACCCAGGACGGTCTGGCCTTCCTCGCGCGCGCATTGTTCGAGCAGGGATTCGCACACGGTGCGGTCGCCCGCATCCTGCGGCAGGAAAACCATGCCCACGGCGTACTCGCCCAGGGGGGGCAGTTCAAAACCCAGGGGGGCCACCGCCTTGCGCAGGAAGGCGTCCGGCATTTGAATCAGGATCCCGGCACCGTCGCCGGCCAGCGGATCGGCACCGGTTGCGCCCCGGTGCGTCAGGTTTTCGAGAATCTGAAGGCCTTGCCGCACGATGTCATGGTTTTGGACCCCTTTGATGTGGGCCACAAAACCGACGCCGCAGGCGTCATGTTCGAGTGCAGGGTTATACAGGCCCTGGCGGGGCGGTGTAGGGTGATTCAATCGAGTAACCTCGCGTTTCAAGTGATCAAGTGCAAGGGAGCGCCGGAGTCAAACCGCAGGCAAAGGCAGGGCTAGTCGTGTACGCACCGGGCATAGGATGATACAGCCATCCCCCTGGCGGAGCAAGATTTAGCGCGGCAATTCGTCCGGACTGCCAATGAAGCGGCCGGTGCCGCGGGAAAGCTCGGCAACCACCGCTTCGTGCGGAACATCCCGCGCCAGAATGGCTTCACCCAGACGCTTGAGGAGTACGAAACGCAGTTTTCCGGCTTCCACTTTTTTGTCGGAAGCCATCAGCTCGAGATACCGATCCGGGCCAAAGTCCGGTGCACGCACTGGCAGGCCGGCGCGCGTCATCAGTCCTTCGACGCGGGCCAGTGCCACTCCGTCGATCCATCCCAGCCGATTTGAAAGCGCTGCGGCCAGCAGGGTGCCGGCAGCCACGGCTTCGCCATGCAGCCAGGTTCCGTAACCGGCGCCGGCCTCGATGGCGTGACCGAAGGTGTGGCCCAGGTTGAGCAGGGCGCGCAGGCCCGTGGTTTCGAATTCGTCCTGGGCCACCACTTCCGCCTTGTTGCGGCAGGCATCGAAAATGGCCTGGGCCAGGGTTTCGGGATCGCGTGCCATGAGCGCTTCCAGGTGGCCATCCAGCCAGTCGAGGAAAGGAAGATCGCGGATCAGGCCATATTTGATGATTTCCGCCACGCCGGCCCTGTACTCGCGGGGCGGCAACGTGTCGAGCGTGCGGGTGTCCGCCAGCACCAGCCGAGGTTGGTGGAACGAACCGATCAGGTTTTTGCCCACCGGGTGGTTGATGCCGGTTTTGCCCCCGACCGAAGAGTCCACCTGGGCCAGCAAGGTGGTCGGGATCTGGATCAGCGGGACGCCGCGCAGGAAGGTGGCGGCCGCAAAGCCCGCCAGATCGCCGACGACGCCTCCACCCAGCGCAATGACCGTGGTTTTCCGCTCGCAATGGTGTGCCAGCAGGGCGTCATGGATCTGGTGCAGGGATTCACGCGTTTTATAGGCTTCCCCGTCAGGGAGCGTGATGGGAAAGGAGCGGATGCCCGCTTGTGTCAGCGCCTGCTGCAGCGGTTCCAGGTACAGGGAGGCCACCGTGGTGTTGGTGACGATGGCAGTGTCCCGCTGTTCCAGGTGGGGCAGGATCAGATCCACGCGGCTCAGCAATCCTGCGCCGATGTGGATGGGATAGGGAGCGCCTGCCAGGTCAACGTTCAGTGTTTTCATTCGTGCTTTGCCGTTCGATTTCCGCTTCCAGTTGGGTCACCAGCTTTTGGACGCTTTGGTGTGCCGTATCGAGAATGATGTGAGCCACTTCCCGGTACAAGGGGTCGCGCTCCTCGTAGAGTTGCCGCAGACGGGCCTTGGGGTCTTCGGTTTGCAGCAGCGGCCGGTTGCGGTCGTGGCGGGTGCGCTGCCACAAATCCTCGGTGCAGGCACGCAAATAAATCACGGTGCCTTGCTGCCGCAACCGCTGGCGTGTTTTGGCGCTCAGCACGGCCCCGCCGCCCGTCGCCAGAACGATGCCCTTGCGGGTGACGAGCTGGGCGATCACGTCTTCCTCGCGGGCACGAAAACCCGCTTCGCCTTCCAGCTCAAAAATGGTGGCAATGCGAACGCCGGTACGGGCTTCGATTTCATGGTCCGAATCCACGAACGTGAGGTTCATTCGACGGGCCAGGGCACGTCCCACCGTGGTTTTGCCTGCGCCCATCAATCCCACCAGGAAAAAGTTCCGCTCCGCATTCATGCCCCCATTGTAGCCGACTGACCCCTTATAATGCGGGTCAACCCCTATTTCCGGCCTTTTCCCTAAATTCATGCGAAGCCTTCTGTATCCACTGGCTGTTCTTGCCACCCTGGCCCTGGTGGGGCTGGGCGTTCTCGTACTGGCGCTCGCGCTCATCTACCCCAACCTGCCCAGCCTGGAATCCATGACGGACTACCGTCCCAAGGTGCCGTTGCGGATTTTCACCGCCGATGACCAGCTGATTGGCGAATTCGGGGAAGAGCGGCGGGCGGTCCTGAAGCTGCAGGCGGTTCCGTTGCGCATGAGGCAGGCCATCCTGGCTGCCGAAGACGACCGTTTTTACCAGCACGGGGCGGTGGACTACCAGGGCGTGGCCCGCGCGTTCCTGGCCAACCTTTTTTCTGCCCGCGCAAAGGAAGGGGCAAGCACCATCACCATGCAGGTGGCCCGCAACTTTTTTCTGAGCAATGAAAAAACCTTTTCGCGAAAACTGTCGGAAGTCCTGCTGGCCTTCAAGATCGAAGGCAACCTGAGCAAAGACCAGATCCTTGAGCTCTACATCAACCAGATCTACCTGGGGCAGCGCGCTTACGGTTTTGGCGCAGCCGCGTATGTTTACTACGGCCGGCCGCTGGATCAGTTGAGCGTTGCGGAGATGGCCATGCTGGCCGGGCTGCCCAAAGCCCCTTCGCGCTACAACCCCATCATCAATCCGAAACGGGCGGCCCAGCGCCAGCAATATGTCCTGCGGCGCATGCACGAACTCAAGTTCATCAGCGATACCGAGTACGAACAGGCCCTGCGAAATCCGGGCCGGGTGGAACCGTTCCACGCTGGCTTTCCCCTGAAAGCGGACTACGTGGCGGAAATGGCTCGCCAGTATATGGTGCAGGCCTATGGCGAGGAGGTTTACAACAAAGGCTACAAGGTGGTCACCACCCTGCTCAAGTCCGACCAGGAGGCGGCCTACCAGGCGGTACGCCAGGGCGTGCTCGATTACGACCATCGCCATGGCTACCGTGGCCCGGAAGACTTTTCGGAATTGCCCGCGCCAGAGGCGACCGAAGCGGACCTTGAAGATGCCCTGTCCGATGCGGACATCAGTGACGACCTTTATCCCGGAGTGGTGGTGCATGCCTCCGACAAGGAAGTGAAGGCTTACGTCAAGTCAGTCGGCATGGTTGACATCAAGGGGGAGGGACTTGCTTTTGCCAAGGCAGGCCTTGTTTCCAACGCGTCTGCCAACAAAAAGATCCAGCGCGGTTCGATCATCCGCGTGAGCCGCACGGCCAGCGGGGGATGGGAAATCACCCAGTATCCCGACGTGGAAGCGGCGCTGGTGTCCATTGACAGCCACGACGGGGCGATCCGGGCGCTGGTCGGCGGATTTGATTTCAACCAGAGCAAGTTCAATCATGTGACCCAGGCCTTCCGCCAGCCAGGGTCCAGCTTCAAGCCGTTCATTTATTCCGCTGCCCTGGAAAAGGGCTTCACCCCGGCCTCCCTGGTCAACGATACCCCCATCAGCATCGTGGACCCCACCCAGAACAACGGGCAGCCCTGGGAACCCCACAACTACGAAAACGAATATCTGGGACCCACCCGGTTGCGTGTGGCGCTGGCCAAGTCCAAGAACATGGTGGCCATTCGGCTGCTGCAGGCCATCGGTCCGGACTATGCACATGACTATGCCATGCGCTTCGGCTTCGACCCTGAAAAGCACCCGCCCTATCTCAGCATGGCTCTGGGTTCGGGGCTGGCCAGCCCTCTGCAGATGGCCACGGCCTATGCGGTATTTGCCAACGGAGGCTACCGGGTCAAGCCGTATTACATCGACCGCGTTCTGGACGGCAAAGGCAACGTCATCAGCAAAGCCCATCCAGCCATTGCGGGAGAAGGCGCGGAAGCCGTGATCGACCCGCGCAATGCCTTCATCATGACCAGCATGATGCGCGACGTCATCCGGATGGGCACCGCGACACGGGCGCAGAGTCTCGGGCGCAGCGACCTGGCGGGAAAGACGGGCACGACGAACGACCACGTGGATGCGTGGTTCACCGGGTTTCAACCCAGTCTGGTGGCCGTGGCCTGGGTTGGCTTTGACAAGCCCGCTTCGCTCGGGGCCAATGAAACCGGAGCCCAGGCGGCACTGCCGATCTGGATTTCGTACATGGGTCGGGCGTTGAAAACCATTCCCGAAAGCCCGGTCGTCCTGCCGCCAGGCGTGAACGTGGTCGGGGTCGATCCTTCCACGGGCAAACCCGACAACGGGTCTGGTCATATCGACGAGTATTTTTACTCCCAGCCCGCTCCGGTCAACTGAGACGCCAGGAGGAGCCCATGGCTTCCGGAAAGCGCAATCACCACCGCGAACACCTGGCCTACCTGGCTGCGCGCATCCTGGCCGAAGACGGCACCCAGGACTATGCGTCAGCCAAGCGGAAAGCGGCGCGACAGGCCGGGGCTCCCAGCACGCAGCAACTGCCCGACAATCGCGAAATCGAAGCGGCGTTGCGCAGCTGGCAGGCGCTCTATCAACGGGAAAGCCATGCCTCGCGCCTGCAAGCCTTGCGGGAGGCCGCAGTCACTGCCATGAAATGGCTTGCCGCTTTCAATCCGTGGCTGACTGGTTCCGTTTGGTCCGGAACGGCCGGACCGCATTCCGACATCAACCTGCAGCTCTTCACGGATGACGGCAAGGCACTGGAGCTGTTCTTTCTGAACGGCGAGCAGGAATATCACATGGGGCAACGCAAAGTGCGCATTGGTGACCGTACGCTGGATGCGGCCGTCGTCAGTTTCTCGGTCCAGGGTTTTCCGGTGAATGCCACCCTGCTGCCACTGGACCTGCAACGCATCGTGCAGAAAACCGGCGACGGCCGCGTGGTGGAACGGGCGCGGTTGGTTCAGGTGGAGGCGTTGCTTGCCGCTTCCCCGCTCACAGTGACCTGATCAGTTCGGCTGCCCGCACGGCAAAGTAGGTGAGCACGCCGTCCGCCCCGGCACGCTTGAAGGACAGCAGGCTTTCGAGGATGCAGCGTTCGTCCAGCCAGCCGGCGTCGATGGCGCCTTTCAGCATCGCGTATTCGCCGCTGACCTGGTAGGCAAAGGTGGGCGCCTTGAACTCGTCTTTCACGCGCCGGATGATATCCAGATAGGGAAGCCCGGGCTTGACCATCACCATGTCGGCGCCTTCAGCCAGGTCGAGTCCCACTTCCCACAGTGCTTCGTCGCTGTTGGCCGGATCCATCTGGTAGGTCTCCTTGCTGCCCTTGCCCAGATTTTTCGCGGATCCCACCGCATCCCGGAAGGGACCGTAGAACGCCGACGCGTATTTGGCGGAATAAGCCAGGATGCGGGTGTGGATGTGTTGCTCGGCATCCAGGGCTTGCCGGATTCGGGTGATGCGACCATCCATCATGTCGGAAGGGGCCACGATGTCGGCGCCGGCGTCCGCTTCCGCAAGGGCCTGGCGCACCAGGGCGTCGATGGTGATGTCGTTGATGACGTAGCCGTTCTCGTCAACGATGCCGTCCTGGCCGTGGCTGGTGTAGGGATCAAGCGCCACATCCGTGATGAGTCCCAGTTCGGGAAATTGCTGCTTGAGGGTGCGCACGGCGCGAGGCAACAGCCCGTTGGGATTCCAGGCTTCTTTCGCATCCAGGGACTTGAGGGCCGGGTCGATGACCGGAAACAGGGCCAGTGCCGGAATGCCGAGCTCAAGGCAGCGTTCCGCGGTCACCGCCAGACGGTCCACGGTCTGGCGCGCGATGCCAGGCATGGAAGCCACCGGCTCCTCCCGGTTTTTGCCATCGATGACAAAAACGGGGTAGATCAGGTCGTCTGTACTCAAACGGTGTTCCTGAACCAAGCGACGAGAAAATGCGTCACGACGGTTGCGGCGCATTCTGCGTTCCGGAAAACGGCCTAAAGTTTCCATGCTGAGAAATTTCCAAAAAAGGGACACAAAGTGAATTCTAGGGAACTTAACCGACCAGGGGCACTCTGATCAACTGGTTGGTGCAAGCCCAACGCCTGCCTTCCTCCCTAGGGCAGGCTGATGCCAGTACGCATGGCATTTGTCCCCGTGCCGCTTCAAACAGCAGGCACGGGTTTTTTTTGGTCAGGCTTGCGGCGGCTCATACAGGCGGGCAATGGCCGCCTCCGCCGCCTCCAATCCCTCCCGTGTTGTGCTTGAAAATGCAATGATTTCAATTGGTTGAGTGAAATCAGAAAGCGCATTCCGAACCTCGCGCAGGGCCTGGAGCCTGGCCCCGCGCCCCAGCTTGTCGCATTTGGTCAGCAGGATGACCGCCGGTTTTCCGCTGGGCAGATACCATTCCAGCAACTGGCGGTCCAGCTCGGTCAAGGGGTGCCGGATGTCCATCAGCACCACGAGACCCCGCAAAGACTGGCGATGCGTCAGGTAGTCGGAAAGCAGCTGCTGCCAGTGACGTTTGACGGCCAGCGGCACCTCCGCATAGCCATAGCCTGGCAAATCCACCAGGTAGCGCTGGTCTCCCAGGCTGAAATAATTGATGTGCTGGGTTCGCCCCGGGGTCTTGCTGGTGAATGCCAGCCGGGAACGATTGGCCAATGTATTGATCGCACTGGACTTTCCCGCATTGGATCGGCCTGCGAAAGCCACTTCCACGACCTCGTCGGGCGGCAGCCCGGCCCAGTCGTTGACCGTGGTGAAAAAGCTGGCCTGCTGAAAGAAATTCATCTCGCGTTCAGTCGAGTTTACGGAAAACCGATTCAGCCGCATCCAGCGTCTGCTCCAGTTCCCGCGTGCCGTGCACGGAAGAAACGAAACCGGCCTCAAAAGCTGAAGGCGCCAGGTAGATCCCCGAATCCAGCATGCCATGGAAAAAACGCTTGAAGCGCTCCTTGTCCGATGTCATGACTTCGGACAGGTTGGCCGGCAGGGTTTCGCGGAAGTAAATGCCGAACATGCCACCCAGCGAACAGGCCGTGACCGGGAAACCATGGTGCCTTCCGATTTCGGCGATGCCTTCGGTCACGGCATGCGTCATTTCTCCCAGGCGCTCGTACAGTCCGCTTGCCATCGCCAGTCGCAACGTTTCAAGGCCGGCCGTTACAGCCACCGGGTTTCCGGAAAGTGTGCCCGCCTGGTAAACCGGGCCCAAAGGGGCCAGTTGCTGCATCAGGTCGCGGCGTCCGCCAAAAGCGGCCAGGGGCATGCCTCCGCCAATGACTTTGCCCAGCGTGGTGAGGTCGGGCGTGATGCCGTAAATGGCCTGCGCCCCTCCGAGCGCGACGCGGAACCCCGACATGACTTCGTCAAAAATCAGCAGGGTGCCGTGGGCTTTGGTGAGTGCTCGCAAACGGGCAAGGAACTCCGGGCGAGGCAGCACCATGTTCATGTTTCCCGCCACCGGTTCGACGATGACCGCTGCGATGGTCTCGCCCCGCTCGGCAAACAGGGCGTCCAGCTGTGCCACGTTGTTGTATTCCAGGACCAGGGTCTGGGCGGCCAGTTCAGGGGGGACCCCCCCGGAGTCGGGTTGCCCGAAGGTCAGCGCACCGGATCCCGCCTTGACCAGCAGCGCATCGCCATGGCCGTGGTAGCAGCCGTCAAATTTCACGATCGCTTTACGGCCCGTGGCGCCCCGTGCCAGGCGAATGGCGCTCATGGTGGCTTCGGTTCCCGAACTCGTCAGTCGCACCTGGTCCATGGAAGGCACGAGCTGGCAAATCAGTTCGGCCAGCTCGATTTCCAGTTCGGTGGGTGCACCGAAGCTCAGACCTTTCTCGACGGCTTGCTTGACCGCTTCGACCACCACCGGATGGGCATGCCCGTGCAGCAGCGGACCCCAGGAGCAAACGTAATCCACGTATTCCCGTCCATCGGCATCCCAGAAGCGTGGCCCCGCCCCTCGCGTAAAGAAGCGGGGGCTGCCACCGACCGCGCGGAAAGCCCGCACGGGAGAGTTGACGCCTCCGGGAATGCGGATCTGGGCGCGTTCGAACAACTGGTCGTTGCGGCTGGTCATGGTGTTTCCTCAAAATAGGCATTGAATTGTTGCGCAGCTTTTTTGATGTCCGGAGCGTCGAACAAGGCCGTGATGACGGCCACGGCATCCACCCCGGCGTTCCTGAGCTGATCCATGCGGGACAGTGTGATGCCGCCGATGGCCACCACCGGAACGCGTAGCCGGCGCTTGGCTTCGCCCAGCAGGGACAAGGGCGGCTGTACGGCATCGGGCTTGGTGCTGGAAGGAAACATGCTGCCGAAGGCCACATAATCCGCCCCCGACGCTTCGGCCCGCTCGGCACGGGGGAGCGAATCGTAGCAGGAAACCCCCACCAAAAGTGAGCGCTTGCCGCCGACAGGCTCCAGAGATTCCAAGGGGTCATCGTCGCGGCCCAGATGGACGCCGGCTGCGCCGCAAGCCTGGGCCAGGGCTGCATCGTCATTCACGATGAAGGTCACGTTCTGGGAAGCGCACTGCGCGGTAAGTGCCTGGGCCTGCGCTTGCCGCAACGGCAGGGGGAGGGTTTTGGCCCGATACTGCAGCAGGGTCAGGCCGCCATCAATGGCGAGCTGTACCAGCGACTGCAGGCGATGGGTGTCGGCGATGTCCGGGGTGATCGCATACAGGCCCCGGATCGCGCAGCGCTCAGTGGACATCCCCGGCTGGCGGTTCTTCCCGTGCCCAGAACAGGCGGTCGGGGATGGGCTGGCCCATGCCCAGCCGGAATCCGTCCTTGAGGGTCTGCCAGGTGTACTCCTGGGCTTCGGCCACGGCTTCCGCCATGTCGAGGCCCTGGGCGAGGCCGGCGGCGATGGCTGAACTGAGCGTGCACCCTGAACCGTGGTAGCTGCCCATCAGGCGCTCCCAACCATCGGAGCGGATCACGCCTTCGCGTCCGTACAGGGTATTGATGACCTGAGCCGAACTGCTGTGTGTCCCGGTAATGAGCACGTATTCGCAACCGGTTTCCAGCACCAGGCGTGCGGCTTCGGCCAGATCGGGATTTCCTTCCTCAGGCGGTTCATCGTAGGCAATGCGCAGGATTTCCAGGGTGTTGGGCGTCACGATGGTGGACTGGGGAATGATCAGTTCCCGCAACGCCGAGAGCATGTCTTCCGAGGCCAGTTCATCGCCGCGGCCGCTGGACAGGATGGGATCCAGCACCAGGGGAACTTCGGGGTAATCCGAAACGATTTCGGCGATGGCCGCAATGGCTTCCAGGCTGCCCAGAACCCCCAGCTTGAAGACCGCCACGGGCACATCTTCCAGAATGCAGCGCGCCTGGTCCGCCACCCATTCCGCGTCCAGGGGCAGGACGTCCTCGACGCCGGTGGTGTCCTGAATCGTCACGCCCGTGACCACAGACAGAGGGTGGCAACCCATGCTGGCCAGGGTGAGCACGTCGGCCTGCAGGCCTGCGCCTCCGCTCGGGTCGGTTGCGGCAAATACCAGTACGGCAGGCGGGGGAGGCGTCATGGATGAAAGTTGCTCTTCAGGATGTCAGGTTTTATGATGGCGTGCTGACGGGACCATCGGCGGTCCGGGCCCGGCTTTCCGAATCGCTCAAGAAGTTCATTTTAACTCAATTCCAGGATCATCATGGATGCTGCACAGGGTTACAAAACCTACCTCTGCCTGATTTGCGGGTACATTTACGACGAAGAATTGGGGGCGCCCGATGACGGCATACCGCCGGGCACCCGCTGGGAAGACGTTCCCGTCAACTGGGTTTGCCCTGAATGCGGTGCCCGCAAGGAAGATTTCGAGCTGATCGAAATCTGATCATCCCGCAGGCCAGTCCACCCACCCCAACGCGCTGGTCACCAGCACGAGTGCCCCGAACAGGATGCGGTAACCCGCAAAAACGGTAAAGCGGTGGTGGCTGACGAAGCGCAACAGGGCGCGCACGGTCAGGAACGCGAACACGAAGGAAAACAGCGAGCCCACGGCAAAGAGCCCCAGGTCTTCACGGTGGAACAGGGCGTGGTATTTCACCAGCTCGTAGAGCGTTGCGGCAAACAGGGTGGGAATGGCCAGGAAAAAGGAAAATTCGGTCGCGGCCGTGCGGGACAGCCCGAAGTACAGGCCCCCCATGATGGTCGCGCCCGACCGGGACATGCCTGGAATCAGGGCAAGCGCCTGGCAGAACCCCACCTTCAGGGCCAGTTGCCAGGTCATGCGGTCAACGGTTTCAACCTCGTGGGGCACGCGCCGGCTTTCGATCCAGAGAATGGCGAAGGCCCCCGCGATGAAGGCCAGGGCCACCGGAACCGGGGCAAAAAGGTACTGCTTGATCCGGCTCGCCAGCAACAGCCCCAACACAGCGGCCGGCATGAACGCCACCAGCAGGTTGATGGTGAACTGACGAGCGGCCGGGTCATGCGGCAAGCCGCGCACCACCGAAAACACCTTGGCGCGGTATTCCCAGCACACGGCCAGGATGGCGGCGAACTGGATGACGATCTCGAATACCTTCCCTTTCTCGTCGTTGAAGTCCAGCAGGCTGCCCGCCACAATCAGGTGGCCGGTGCTGGACACCGGCAGAAATTCCGTCAGCCCCTCCACCGTGCCCAGAACAGCGGCCTTGCCCAGCAGCAACAGATCCATGTCTAAACCTTGCGGTAGAGTTCGGCGCCTTTCTCCCGGAACTCGCTGGCCTTGTCGGCCATGCCGCGGTCCAGCGCTTCCGTGTCGGTCACGCCCTGTTGCGAGGCGTATTCGCGCACATCCTGGGTGATTTTCATGGAACAGAAGTGCGGGCCGCACATGGAACAGAAGTGCGCCAGCTTGGCGCCTTCCTGGGGCAGGGTTTCGTCATGGAATTCCCGCGCCTTGTCGGGATCGAGGCCGAGGTTGAACTGGTCATCCCAGCGGAACTCGAAACGCGCCTTGGACAGGGCGTTGTCGCGCAACTGCGCGCCGGGATGCCCCTTGGCCAAGTCGGCCGCATGGGCGGCGACCTTGTAGGCCATGATGCCATCCTTGACGTCGTTGCGGTCCGGCAGCCCCAGATGCTCCTTGGGCGTGACATAGCACAGCATGGCCGTGCCATACCAGCCGATCATGGCGGCGCCGATGGCCGACGTGATGTGGTCATAGCCCGGGGCGATGTCGGTGGTGAGCGGCCCCAGGGTATAGAACGGGGCTTCCTTGCACAGCTCCAGCTGGAGATCCATGTTCTCGCGGATCTTGTGCATGGGCACATGACCGGGGCCTTCGATCATGGTCTGCACATCATGCTTCCAGGCGATTTGCGTCAGTTCGCCCAGGGTTTTGAGCTCGGCGAACTGCGCTTCGTCATTGGCATCGTAGATCGATCCAGGGCGCAAGCCGTCTCCCAGGGAGAAGCTCACGTCGTAGGCCTTCATGATTTCGCAGATGTCTTCGAAGTGGGTGTACAGGAAACTTTCGCGGTGATGCGCGAGGCACCACTTGGCCATGATGGAACCGCCGCGAGACACGATGCCGGTCATGCGGGACGCCGTCATCGGGATGTGGGCCAGCCGGACGCCGGCGTGGATGGTGAAATAATCCACGCCCTGTTCCGCTTGTTCGATCAGCGTGTCGCGGAAAATTTCCCAGGTGAGTTCCTCGGCTTTTCCGTCGACTTTTTCAAGGGCCTGGTAGATGGGCACCGTGCCGATGGGGACCGGAGAATTGCGGATGATCCATTCACGCGTTTCATGAATGTTCTTGCCGGTGGACAGGTCCATGACCGTGTCTCCGCCCCAGCGGATGGCCCAGGTCATTTTGGCCACTTCCTCCTGGATGCCCGAACTGATGGCGGAATTGCCGATATTGGCGTTGATTTTCACCAGGAAGTTACGGCCGATGATCATCGGTTCGGATTCCGGGTGGTTGATGTTGGCGGGGATGATGGCGCGGCCCCGGGCCACTTCGTCACGCACGAACTCGGGTGTGATGTGGGCCGGGATGGCTGCCCCCAGCGGGTCGCCGGGATGCTGGCTGCCCAGCAGGCGGGCGATGGAGCCTCCCCGGCGTTGCAGGGCGGCGTGCATTTCCTCGCGTCGGCAGTTTTCGCGAATGGCGATGAATTCCATTTCCGGCGTGACGATGCCCTGGCGCGCGTAGTGCATCTGGGTCACGTTGCGACCGGAAAGCGCCCGGCGTGGTGGCCGATGCAGCTGGAAGCGCATGGCGGCAAGGTCGGGGTCGGACAGGCGGGCCTGGCCGTAGGCGGAGGTGGGGCCCGCCAGGGTTTCGGTGTCTGCGCGTTCGGTGATCCAGGCTTCGCGCAGCGGCTCGAGCCCCGCGCGAATGTCGATGCGCGCCTCGGGGTCGGTGTAAGGGCCGGACGTGTCGTACACCGTGATGGGCGGATTGGATTCCGCACCCAGTGCGCTGGGGGTGTCTGACTGGCTGATTTCCCGCATGGGGACACGAATGTCGGGGCGGGAACCGGTGACGTGGATTTTGCGGGAACGCGGCAACGGGGCGATGGAAGCTTCATCCACCTTGGCCGTTTCGGCAAGGAATTTTGGGTTGGCGTTCAT
>JAGWTQ010000005.1 GCA_028868905.1 Betaproteobacteria bacterium | reverse complement strand
GGCTGAACCGTTGCCTGAAGCCACGTTTGAAGTGGTGGTGGTGCCCAGGCTGGGCACCATATCCCCCTGGTCCACCAAAGCCACCGACATTCTTCACCACTGCGGTCTCAACGGCGTGGTGCGTGCCGAACGCGGGACCACTTTTCAGATCCGGCTCCGTGATGGCCGTGCAGGCGATTGCCGCGAACGGGCCCTTGCGCTGCTTCATGACCGTATGACGGAATGCGTGCTGGCTTCCCACGCTGAAGCCCGATTGCTGTTCGATCCGGCACAGCCGCAGCCGCTGGCCCATGTGGACATCCTGGGAGGCGGCCGGGGTGCGCTGGAAGCGGCTGACAAGACGCTGGGCCTGGCACTGGCTGCGGACGAAATCGACTACCTCGTCAGCCTGTTTGTTTCCATGGGGCGCAACCCCAGCGATGCCGAACTCCTGATGTTCGCCCAGGCCAACTCGGAACATTGCCGGCACAAGATTTTCAATGCGCGCTGGGTGATCGACGGGGTAGAGCAGGCGCAATCCCTTTTCCAGATGATTCGGGAAACCCATGCTGCCCATCCGGAAGGGACCGTGGTGGCCTATGCGGACAATGCGGCCATCATACAAGGGGCTCCTGCCCGGCGTTTCTTCCCGGATCCTGCCACCGGCCGCTATTCGTACCGGGAATCGCTGACCCATTTTCTGGCCAAAGTGGAAACACACAACCACCCCACGGCCATTGCCCCGTTTCCTGGGGCAGCCACGGGCAGCGGTGGCGAAATTCGCGACGAAGGCGCGACCGGAACAGGGGCCAAGCCCAAAGCCGGATTGGCCGGTTTTTCCGTGTCCAATCTGAGGCTGCCCGGGTTTGAACAGCCTTGGGAATCCGGCACGGGAGAACGTCCCGGGCGGATTGCTTCGGCCCTGTCCATCATGACCGAAGGGCCGCTGGGCAGTGCCGCCTTCAACAACGAATTCGGCCGGCCCAACCTGGCCGGTTATTTCCGCACGTTCGAGCTGCCTTTCCAGGGGCAAATGCGCGGCTATCACAAACCCATCATGCTGGCCGGTGGAATCGGTGCCATCGATGCCCGTCATTCCTTCAAGCATCCACTGACGCCCGGGTGCCTGTTCGTGCAGCTGGGCGGGCCTGGCATGCGCATCGGTCTGGGCGGCGGGGCTGCCTCCTCCATGCAAAGCGGCCATAACACGGAATCCCTGGACTTCGACTCGGTGCAGCGCGCCAACCCGGAAATGCAGCGCCGCGCCCAGGAAGTCATCGACCGTTGCTGGCAAATGGGAGACGACAACCCGATTCTGGCCATTCATGACGTGGGTGCGGGTGGTCTGTCCAACGCTTTTCCTGAACTGGCTCATGATGGCGGAGTCGGTGCCCGCTTCGACCTGCGCCGGATTCCTTCCGAGGAACCGGGCATGTCGCCCCGGGAAATCTGGAGCAACGAGTCCCAGGAACGTTATGTGCTGGCGATTCGTCCCGAAAGCCTTGCCCGCTTCGAAGCGATCTGCGAACGTGAACGCTGCCCCCATGCCGTCGTGGGCGAAGCCACGGCCGAACACCGGTTGCGCGTGGACGATCCGCTGCTGGGCGCGGCACCGGTCGACATGGATCTGGAAGCGCTTCTGGGCAAACCGCCGCGCATGGTCCGGGATGTGAAGCACTGCCCTCCCGCGCCAACGCCCCTCGACCTGACGGAAGCGAAAGCGAATGTGGGGGAGGCTTTGGCCCGGGTGCTGAGACTTCCTGGAGTGGCCGACAAAACATTCCTGATCACCATCGGCGACCGCACGGTGGGAGGGCTCAGCGCCCGCGACCCCTGCGTCGGCCGTTGGCAGGTTCCCGTCGCCGATGTGGCAGTAACACTTGCAGATTTCGTGGGTGATGACGGCGAAGCGTTTGCCATCGGGGAACGTGCGCCGATTGCGCTGCTGTCCGGACCGGCTTCCGGTCGAATGGCTGTGGGCGAGGCACTGACCAATCTGGCAGCCGCCCCCGTGGCGCAGCTTGGCGATGTGCGTCTTTCGGCCAACTGGATGGCGGCGGCCGGAACGGCGGGCGAAGATGCCAGCCTTTTCGATACCGTGCGTGCCGTGGCACTTGACCTGTGCATTGCCCTGGGGGTCAGCATCCCGGTGGGCAAGGATTCACTGTCCATGCGGACCTTATGGGAAGACGCCGGGCAGGAGCGCAGCGTGACGGCTCCCCTGTCGCTGGTGGTGTCCGCTTTCGCGCGTTGCACATCGGTTAGGCGAACCCTGACTCCGGAACTGCAGTGGGTGGACGAAGGCTCGGAACTGATTCTCGTCGATTTGGGGCGCGGAAAAAACCGGCTGGGAGCCAGCGCACTGACCCAGGTTTATGGGCAGGTGGGTTCGCAAGCTCCTGATCTCGACAATCCTGAAGACTTGCGGGCATTTTTCAGCACCATCCAGTCGCTCAACCGGGAGGGTCGCCTGCTGGCTTACCATGACCGTTCCGATGGCGGATTGCTGGTCACCGTGGCTGAAATGCTGTTCGCTTCCCGCTTGGGCGCGAATATCGACCTGTCACTGCTGCCTCAGGCTCCGGACGATCTGGGACCGTTGTTCAGCGAAGAATTGGGCGCTGTCATCCAGGTGGCCCGCAGCAGCCGGGATGACGTGCTCCAGGCCTTCTCGGCTGCCGGGCTGGGCGATTGCACCCATGTGCTGGGTGCCGTGACGGAACAGGACCGTCTGCAGATCCTGCGCCAGGGGCAGGTGGTGCTGGACAGCTCCGTCAGCGCGCTGCAGCGCATCTGGTCCGAAACCACCTATCGCATGCAGGCGCTGCGGGACAACCCGGAATGTGCAGCGGAAGAGTATGCGCGTGTGGGCGATGCGACCGATCCCGGCCTCACCTGGGAACTGACCTACGATCCGGCCGAGCCGCTGCCTGCGTTCATGGTGGGCACTGGGGCCCGTCCGCCCGTGGCGATCCTGCGCGAACAGGGCGTGAATGGCCAGGTGGAAATGGCGGCCGCATTTGACCGCGCGGGGTTTGACGCGGTGGACGTTCACATGAGCGATATTCTGTCCGGCCGCATCACGTTGAACGATTTTTCGGGTTTTGTGGCCTGCGGCGGGTTTTCCTATGGCGACGTGCTCGGTGCCGGTGAAGGATGGGCCAAATCCATTCTTTACAATGCCCGTGCACGAGACGAGTTCAGCCGGTTTTTCGGGCGCGGCGATGTGTTTGCGCTGGGCGTGTGCAATGGCTGCCAAATGATGAGCGCCTTGTCTGAACTGATTCCCGGAGCCGGTCACTGGCCGCAGTTTGCGCGCAACCGGTCCGAGCAGTTCGAGGCACGTGTGGTACTGCTGGAAGTGGCACGGAGCCCCTCCATTTTCTTCGACGGCATGGCAGGCAGCCGCCTGCCTGTGCCAGTGGCCCACGGCGAGGGCCGTGCCCTTTTCCGCGACGAGGCGGCTCAGGCGGCTGCCCGCCCGCTGGTTTCCCTGCGCTACGTGGACGGCCACGGCAACGTGGCTTCCACCTATCCTCTCAACCCCAATGGTTCTCCGGAAGGCATTGCAGGACTGACCACGGCGGATGGGCGTTTCACGATTTGCATGCCCCATCCGGAGCGTGCCTTCCGCACAGTGCAACTGTCGTGGGCATCCAGGGAGTGGGGTGAGGAAGGCCCCTGGTTGCGCATGTTCCGCAACGCCCGGACATTCATCGGTTAAAGCGGGTTTTCAAACACCGCGTGCCAAAGCGTTTGCACCGGCAGGCGGATGGTTGCGCCCTCTGCCGGGTCAATCCGGGCCTGGGCTGCTCCCTGCAGCCGTTCCCGGTGCTGCAAGCGCCGCAGGGCGGCATAACTTTCTGCCACGGTATTGGCCAAGGCGGCATCGATCAGGCCGCATTGTCCTGACCGTCGCAGCAAGGCGGCATTGCCCACATTGTCCACCAGGGTCGGGAAGGCGTGAGCGTGAGCAAGGATCAGGTACTGGACGATGAACTCCACATCGACCATGCCACCCGCGTCGTGCTTTACGTCGAAGAGACTGCCGGCATTGGGATGCCCCTCATGAATGCGCCGGCGCATGTGCAGGATCTCTTCGCGCAGGGCGGGTAGAGCACGCTGACGACAGAGGACGTCGCGCCTGATGTTCTCGAATGCCTTGCCGATGGATTCGTCGCCGCAGCAAAAACGGGCTCGTGTCAGTGCCTGATGTTCCCAGACCCAGGCGGAATTGTCCCGGTCCTGCATCTGGTAGTGCCTGAAAGCATCCAGCGGACTGACCAGCATCCCGGCGCTGCCGTTGGGGCGCAACTGGGTGTCCATTTCATAGAGGATGCCGGTTCCGGTTGCTGTGGTGGTCCAGGTGGAAATCTTGCGAACCAGGGCGGTGTAATTGCCTTGGGCCCGTTCGTCTTCATCCTCGTAGAGAAACACCAGGTCCAGGTCGGAGGCGTAGCCCATTTCCTTGCTGCCCCATTTTCCGTAGGCGATGATGGCGAATTTGGGCTGCTCGCAATGACGGCCAGGTACTTTTTTCCAGCAATATTCCAGAACCAGTGCCATGAGGGCGTCGGCCAGGGCGCTCAGGCGGTCAGCCACCATTTCCACCGGCAGTTCGCCGCGCAAGTCGCGCACAAGCACCCGGAACGTTTCGGCATGCCGGGCTCGGCGCAGGATGTTCATCTGGTCTTCAACTTCACCTTCCGCTTCCTCGAGCCGCAGTCGCAACCGCTCCTGGAAACGCTGCCAGTAGCCCGAAAAATCTTCCGTCTGCTCGTCGCTTTCCAGCAGGAGCTCGTCCAGCAGCTGGGGGCGCTGGGCAATGTAGCCGGCGGCCCATTCGGACGCTTCCAGCAAAGGGAGTAACCGGGTCAGCACGACCGGATAGTCTGCCAGCAGCATCAGGTAGGATGCGCGCCGGCTGATGGCTTCCATGAACTGGCAGAAACGCACGCCCAGTGCAGCGCCGGGGGGATTTTCCGAAGCCAGCATGCGGTTGAGGCCATCAATGACGACCCGATCAAACTGTTCCCGGGTCCGTTCGCTCTGGAAGCGGTAACCCGGTGTGCGTTTGAGCGCTGAAAGCTGGTGGAGCAGGGGGCCATCCGGTGTGTCCGGGACGGGGTCCGTGATTTCGAGATGAGCCCGATGCCACAGCAATGCTCCGGCGCTGTGTTGCGAAGGAACCTGCGAGTCGGGGAAAATCTGGTCGAAGAGGGTGGCCACTTCCCGTGTGCGCCTCTCCAGCTCATCCAGAAAGCCCCGGGTTTCTTCGAAACCCAACGAACGAGCCACCCGCAGCAGATCTTCGGGGTTGACCGGCAGGCTGTGCGTTTGTGCATCGTCCAGATATTGAAGACGGTGTTCCAGGCGGCGCAGGAAAACATAGTGGTCCGCCAGGCGGGCGGCGCTTTCCGCATCCAGCAGTCCGCGTTCTCCCAGACGCGCGAGAACTTCCAGCGTGGGGATGATGCGCAGGGCAACATCCTGCCCGCCCCGGATCAACTGGAACACCTGCGCCACAAATTCGATTTCGCGGATTCCTCCCCGGCCGAGCTTGATGTCTGCCCCGCGCCAGTTGGCATCGCGCAAGGCCTCGCGCTCCGTCTCCTCCCGGATTTGTCGATGCAGCGAACGCAAGGCACTGATGGCGGAATAATCCAGGTGACGGCGGTAGACGAAGGGCAGCACGCGTTCTGCCAGGGCGGAGGTTGCCCGGGCTACGCCAGGCCGTTCCCTGTCGGACACCACGCGCGCCTTGATCCAGGCATACCGTTCCCAGTCACGTCCCTGCACGATGAAATATTCTTCGAGCATGGCGATGCTGACAGCCAGAGGGCCTGCCGTGCCATTGGGCCGCAGTCGCAGGTCCACGCGAAATACCAGCCCGTCTTCGGTGGGTTCGGACAGGATGGTGTTGAGCCGGCGCCCCATGCGCCAGAAAAATTCGTGGTTGGTCAGTCTCTTGCCCGTACCGCTGCCGTCCGTGTCGCCGTCCTCTTCATAGAGAAAAATCAGGTCGATGTCCGACGAAACGTTAAGCTCTCCTCCGCCCAGCTTGCCCATGCCCACAACCAACAATTCCTGCGGCAGGCCTGACTCGCCGCCCAGCGGGATGCCGTGGGTCTGGGTCAGGTCCCTGTGCAGCCATTCGGTCGCGGCGCAAAGGGAGACTTCGGCCAGCAGGGTCATGGCGGCCGTCACTTCGGCCAGCGGCGCGCGGCCGTCCAGGTCTCTGGCCATGACGGACAGCAGCACTTCCTGGCGCAGGCGACGCAAGGCCCGCATCAGGGCTTGCTGGGCATCGGGTGGGGCGGGTTCGGCGTTGAACAGCTGGTCCAGTCGTTGAACCAGGGCGGGGCGCGTCCACGCTTGTTGCGTGAACGCGCACAGAAGGTCAGGCGGGAGTGTGCCGGCGTCGATCAGCCGGGCGGCGTAACGAGAAAACTCCCGCGCTGCGATGGGCAATTAACGTTCTTCGACCTTGGCTTTGGCACGCAATTGCTGCACCAGCTGGTTGAAGGCCTCCTGTTCCTTGGCTTGCAGGATGCGGCCCTTCACTTCGTCGAAGGGCGGTGCTTTCAGCGGGCGGATGTCGATCAGGCGAATCACGTGGAAACCGAACGGGGTTTTGACCGGTGTGTCGGTGGTTTCACCCTTCTTGAGGTGGACCATGGCATCGCTGAAGGCTTTTTCAAAGGAAACGGGGGTGGCCCAATCCAACTGGCCGCCCTTGTCGCGCGAACCGGTGTCGATGCTTTTTTCCTTGGCAATTTTTTCAAAGTTGCCGCCTTTCTTGAGGTCGGCGATGATGGCTTTGGCATCGTCTTCGTTGGCGACCAGGATGTGCTCCACCAGGTATTCCTTGTCACCCAGCTCGGATTTCATGCGGTCGTACTCGGCATGCAGCACGTCATCGCTGATCGGGTGGGTCTGGACAAAGCGGGCCTGGAAAGCGCGCGCCAGGATCTGTTGCCGTGCCAGGTCGATCTGGGCCTGCAACTTGTGATCCTTTTCAAGACCATCCTTGACGGCTTGCTGGGAAACCACTTCCAGGGCAATCAGATTTTCACGGACAGCCTGATCCAGCTCCGGGCCGGCGGGATGCCCCTGGGCAACCTGAGCTGCGGTGATCAGTTCGAATCGGGCATTGGGAATGGTGACGCCATTGACCACCACTCGCTTGGTCGCGGCAGACTTTGAGCTGCCGTGGGTTTTGTCCTTGGTCTGGTCGGCGTAGGACAGGGTCAGGGCCAGCGAGCCTCCCACCAGGATCAGTGACATCAAAGCTTGTTTCAATTTCATGGGATGCATCCTCGGGTCAAAATAACAGGTGCTGCGTTCAAGGGGTACCGGCTTTGATGGCCAGTGCGTGAATTTCGCGCGACATCAGGGGTGCGAGGGCATCATGAACGAGCCGGTGCCGCTGCAGTGGCGAAAGGCCGCGAAACGCCTCTGCCACGATGGTAATTTTGTAGTGCCCTCCGTCTCTGGCGCCTGCATGGCCTGCATGATGGCGGCTGTCGTCGCGGATGTCGAGAGTTGTCGGCTGGAGTGCGGACAACAGGCGCTGTATGCGGTCTGCGGTAGTTTCAGCGGTCATCTTTCTCTTCCAGATGATGCGACAGGACAATGCCCTGCCCCAGAATGAAAACGACCATCAGTGCCAGCAGGCCGAATACCTTGAACTTTACCCAGACCGGTTCGGAATAATTGAAGGCCACGTACAGGTTGAGCAGCCCCAGCAAAGTGAAAAACACGGCCCAGGCAAAATTGAGCCGGCCCCAGACGGTGTCTGGCAAGTGCAATTGTTTGCCCAGCAGGGCCCGGATCGGGTTGCGATTGAAAAGCGTCGGCCCCAGGAAAAGGATGACGGCGAAAATCCAGTAGAGGGCCGTCGGCTTCCAGCGGATGAAGACGGTGGGGTCGATGCCGGCAATCTGATGCTCGTGAGTCCACAAGGTCAGTCCGCCAAACAGCGTGATGACGGCAAAGCTGATCCAGGCGGCAGGCTCCACCTGGCGCCGCGTACCCAGCAGCCAGCCGATCTGGATCAGGCTGGCGCCCATGGCGCAGCCGGTTGCCCAGTAGATGCCGCCCAGCTCGTAGGCGGCAAAAAAGAGAAAGACCGGAAAGAGGTCGAAAAAAAATTTCATGACCCGCCATTTTCCTTGATTTATTGGGGATTTGTCCATGCATGAGGCGTGTCAGGGTGTTTCAGGCTGACGCCCGATTTGGTATCATACCGTATGAAAAAACTTAATTAATTCAATGCAAAACATCGACTTACATAATCATTCCCGGGTTTCCGACGGTCTGCTTGCCCCGGCCGAGCTGGTCAGGCTCGCGGCCGGCAACGGGGTCACGACGCTGGCGTTGACCGACCACGACGACACGGACGGGCTGGAAGAGGCGGCGCAGGAGGCCCTGGCACTCGGATTGCGATTCATAAACGGCGTGGAGGTTTCGGTCACCTGGGCCCAGCACACCATTCACGTGGTTGGCCTCAACATCAACCCGGGTGACGCCACGTTGCTGGGCGGCCTTGCTGCCATTCGCAGCGGTCGCCTGGAACGTGCCGAAAAAATCGCGCAGGAGCTTGCCAAGGCAGGCATTCCGGGTGCGCTGGAAGGGGCATTGCGGCATGCCCATAACCCGAAAATCGTGGCCCGCCCCCATTTTGCGCGTTATCTGGTGGAACAGGGCTTGGCCCGGGATGTACCCAGCGTGTTCAAGCGCTTTTTGGTCAAGGGCAAGACCGGATATGTCAAACACCGGTGGGCTGAACTGGGGGATGCCGTGGCCTGGGTCCGGAGCGCAGGAGGCATCCCGGTGCTGGCCCACCCGGGACGCTACAGCCTCAATCGCAGTACCATGGATCGCCTGATCGACGAATTCGTCGAGGCTGGCGGTCTTGGCATTGAAGTCGTCACCAGCAATCACACCCGTGACCAGGTCGAGGCTTTTGCAGCCCAGGCTACGCGAAGAAGCTTGCTTGCTTCGCGCGGCTCGGACTACCATGGTCCGGGCGAAAGCCGTCTGGAACCGGGAAAGTTGCCGCCCTTGCCGCCCCAGTGCGTTCCCGTCTGGCAGGCATGGGGTGATGTCGCCCTTCACTAAAGCAGCCCAGGAGTTTTCGAATTTATGTACCCAGATCGTGTGCTGTCCGGCATGCGCCCCACCGGGGCCATGCACTTGGGGCATTTTCACGGCGTGCTCAAAAACTGGATCAAGATCCAGCATGAACACGAATGCCTGTTCATGGTGGCCGACTGGCACGCCCTGACCACGCATTACGACCGGCCCCAGGAAATCGAAGCACACGTATGGGACATGGTGATCGACTGGCTTGCTGCAGGCGTTGATCCCAACCAGGCCACGTTGTTTATCCAGTCCCGCGTGCCCGAGCATGCGGAACTGCATTTGCTGCTGTCCATGATGACCCCGCTGGGATGGCTGGAACGCGTACCCACCTACAAGGAACAGCAGGAAAAGATCGTCGACAAGGATCTCTCCACCTACGGTTTCCTGGGCTACCCGCTGCTGCAGGCGGCAGACATCCTGATCTACCGTGCCAACCGCGTGCCTGTGGGCGAAGACCAGGTGCCCCATATCGAGTTCACCCGCGAAATTGCGCGCCGATTCAACCATCTCTACGGGCGTGAACCGGGTTTTGACGAGAAGGCCTTGCAGGCCGTGAAGAAGCTGGGCGCCAAGAAAGCCAAGCTTTATCTGGAATTGCGCAACCGCTATACCGAACAGGGAGACGATGAAGCGCTGGAAGCGGCGCGTGCGCTGCTCGGCGAATCGCAAAACCTTTCGGTGGTGGATCGCGAGCGGGTGTTCGGGTACCTGGAAGGCAGCGGAAAAATGATTCTGGTGGAGCCGCAGGCTTTATTGACTGAAGCTTCCCGGCTGCTGGGGCTCGACGGGCAGAAGATGTCCAAGTCCTACAACAACACCATCGCCCTGCGCGAAGACGAAGCGAGCGTCACCCGGAAAATTCGCACCATGCCCACGGACCCGGCCCGAGTGCGGCGCACGGATCCCGGCGAACCCAACCGTTGCCCGGTTTACTCATTTCACCAGATCTACAGCGATGATGCCACGCGCGATTGGGTGCAGCAGGGATGCCGCTCCGCGGGCATCGGTTGTCTTGAATGCAAGCAACCCGTGGTGGACCGCGTGCTTGAAGAGTTGCGCCCTATCCGCGAAAAGGCGCAAGCCTACCTGGATGACCCCACCTTGGTGCGCAACGTGATTGCCGATGGTTGCGAACGGGCGCGCAAGCTGGCGGCCGATACCCTGCGCGATGTGCGCGAAAGCATCGGGCTGTCCTACTCATGAGCGAGGCGGCAGACCTGCTCGAAGTTCCCTTGGCGGAACCCATTGCCAAGGTGCGCGGCGAGCCGTTCGTGGGCCTGCCGCAAGATCTTTACATTCCGCCCGAAGCGCTTGAGGTGTTCCTGGAAAGCTTCGAGGGGCCGCTTGACCTGCTGCTCTACCTGATTCGCAAGAATTCCCTCGATATCCTGGATATTCCCATGGCGGAACTCACCCGCCAGTACATGGAGTACGTGGAAGCCATGCGCACCCGCCGGCTGGAGCTGGCGGCGGAATACCTCGTGATGGCCGCGGTGCTGATCGAAATCAAGTCGCGCATGCTGCTGCCGCGTCCCGCCGCGGTCGCCTCCGACGAGGAGGCGGATCCGCGTGCCGAACTGATGCGGCGATTGATGGAATATGAGCAAATGAAGCAGGCTGCCCTGACGCTGGACGAGTTGCCCCGCAACGGCAGGGAGTTTGCCGCGGTCCAGGTCTGGGTGGATGAAACGCTCAACCAGCGCCTGCCGCAGATCACGGCGCGCGACCTGCTGGAAGCCTGGGCACAAGTGCTGTCCCGCGCCAAGATTAATCAGCACCATCGCATCACGCGCGAGCAGCTGTCCGTGCGTGAGCACATGACGCGCATCCTGCGGCGCCTGCGCGAGCAGACCTTCGTGGTGTTTCACGAGCTGTTCGAATCCGGCGTCACGGTGCCCGTGGCAGTGGTCAATTTCATTGCCATTCTGGAGCTCGTCAAGGAATCGTTGGTGAAAGTGTCCCAGTCGGAAGCTTATGCCCCGTTGTATCTGAGTTTGGCCGAATCGGCCCCGGAGTTACCTTCATGACCTTGCCTGAAGAAGAAATACCTGCCGCCAAGCAACTGCTGGAAGCGGCGCTTCTGTCGAGCCCGGAAGCAGTGCCGATGGCGCAATTACGAAAGCTGTTCGAACCGGAACTGGGGGCGGATACCGTTCGGCGCCTGCTGGAATCGTTGCAGGAGGATTGGCAGGTGCGCGCCGTGGAACTGGTGCAGGTGGCCAGCGGCTGGCGTTTCCAGACGCGGCCCGAAGTGCAGGAAAAGATTGCGCGCATGACTCCGGAAAAACCGCCGCGTTATTCCCGCGCGGTCATGGAAACGCTGGCCATCATCGCCTACCGCCAGCCGGTGACGCGCGGCGACATCGAGGAAATCCGGGGAGTGGCCGTGTCCACGCCGGTATTGCGCACGCTGGAGGCACGCGGCTGGGTTGAAGTGGTGGGCCACCGCGAAGTGCCCGGACGCCCGGCGCTCTATGGCACTACGCCCCTGTTGCTGGATGATCTCAACTTGCGCTCCCTGCAGGAGCTCCCTCCTTTGGCCCCATTGGGTGAAGACGTTGTCCTCTCAGAAGCTTCATAAGGTCTTGGCGCAGTCCGGCCTGGGTTCTCGTCGCGACATGGAAGCCCTGATCATTGCCGGAGAAGTCCGGGTCAATGGGCAGGTGGCGACCATCGGGACCCGCATTGGCCCTGATGACCGGGTGACAGTGTCACGCCGTCCGGTTCGCCTGAATTTCGCGGAAGCGTTGCCGCAAATCCTGATCTACCACAAGCCTGAAGGGGAAATCGTCAGTCGCGACGACCCGTCCGGACGTGAATCGGTGTTCGGGAAGCTGCCCCGCGTGCGCGGAGCCAAATGGGTGAGCGTGGGGCGACTCGATTTCAATACCAGCGGCCTGCTGATTTTTACCACCAGCGGTGAATTGGCCAACCGTCTCAGCCATCCCCGTTTTGAGGTGGAGCGCGAGTACGCGGTTCGGGTGGTGGGCACGCTGAGCGAAGACCAGATGCGTTCGGCCTGCCGTGAAATCCAACTGGAGGACGGACCGGCCCGTTTTGAGCGTATTCGGGACAATGGCGGGGAAGGAACCAACCACTGGTACCAGGTGATCATCAAGGAAGGGCGCAATCGGGAAGTGCGGCGCATGTTCGAAGCCCTGCACCTGATGGTGGGGCGCCTGATCCGGGTGCGTTTTGGAATCATCAGCCTGCCGCCGCGTCTCAGGCGGGGTCAGTTTGCGGAACTCGAGACGGCAGATGTCGCGCGCATACTCCAGTGGGCCGGAATGGCACCCCAACCGCCGCGTCAGGGGCAGGCCCAAAGACAGAGTCGCAGTCGAACCCGTCAGGCTCCGGGCAAATCTTCGCGGCACACCGCGAAAACGTAACTGTCCCCTCCGGGCAGATCAAGCCAGACCCAGGGAATTTCAGGAAAGGCGGCTTCCAGCACTGCGCGCTGGTGGCCGATTTCCACCACCAGCAAGCCTCCCGGCTTGAGATGGACGGGCGCTTCGGCAATCAGGCGGCGTACGTGGTCCAGTCCGTCAGGGCCGCTTGCCAGCGCCATTTCAGGCTCTTTGCGATATTCGGCGGGAAGCGACGCCATGGATTCCTGGTCCACATAGGGCGGATTGGAAATGATGAGATCGTAGACCTGGTGGGGCTCCAGGCCTTCGTACAGGTCGCCGCGATGCAGGCGGATTCGACCTTCCAGGCCGTAGTCCGCCACGTTTTTGCGAGCCACTTCCAGCGCGTCGGGCGACAGGTCCACGGCATCCACCTGCGCATTCGGGCAGCGCAGGGCCAGCAATATGGCCAGTGATCCGCCGCCGGTACAGATGTCGGCTGCGCGCGAGACGTCGTCGAAATCCTCGATCCAGGGTTCAAGCCCTTCCTGCAAGGCGTCTGCAATGAAGGAGCGCGGCACGATGGTGCGCTCGTCCACGTAAAACCGGAAGGGGCCGAGCCAGGCTTCGTGCGTGAGGTAGGCGGCCGGTACGCGTTCCTCCACGCGCCGGCGCACCAGGGCCAGCGCCGTGCGGCGCTCTTCGGGCAGGAGGCGGGCATCGAGCCAGAGTTCACGCTGGTCATGGGGCAATCCCAACGCATGCAGCACCAGGTAGCTTGCTTCTTCGGTCGGCCCGGGGTAACCATGCCCAAAATAGATTTGATGCGAGGAAAAGGCGGTTACCGCGAAGCGGAGCAAGTCGCGCACCGTGAACAGATGGTCGGCAGCCTGGTCCCAGTTCATGCTGAGGCTCCGGGCAGCAGGAGGCGTTCCATGACGTTGCGGTAAATGGCCGACAGCGGGGTCAGATCATGCACGGGGATGCTCTCGTTGCGCTGATGAATGGTGGCATTGCACGGTCCGAATTCCACCACCTGGGAACAGATGGCGATCAGGAAGCGGCCATCGGACGTTCCGCCCGTGGTGGATACCTCGGGCGTATTCCCCGTGACCTGGGCAATGGCGGAGGACAGGGCAGATACGAGCGGACCCCGTGGCGTCAGGAAAGGGCGGGCTCCGAGTTCCCAACGCACCTCATAGTCCAGGCCGTGTCGTGCCAGCACCGCTTCGGTTCTTTCCCGCAGCGACGATTCGGTGCTGGCGGTGGAAAAGCGAAAATTGAACCAGGCGGTCAGTTCCCCGGGTATCACGTTGGTGGCGCCGGTACCGCTTTGCAGATTGGAGATCTGGAAGGTGGTTGCCGGAAAGTCCCCGTTGGGTTCATCCCAGGCCATGGCTGCGAGTTCGGCCAGCGCGGGGGCTGCCAAATGAATGGGATTGCGGGCCAGGTGGGGGTAGGCCACATGCCCCTGGCGGCCGCGAACGGTGAGCACGCCGGAAAGGGAACCCCGCCGGCCGTTCTTGATGGTGTCTCCCAGGCGTTCCACCGAAGTGGGTTCTCCCACGATGCAGTAATCGGGGGAAATGCCCTGATCACGCAGCCATTCCACGACGCGAACCGTGCCATCCACCGCCGGACCTTCCTCGTCGGAAGTCAGGAGCAGGGCGATGGAACCGGAAGCGGCCGGATGGTTGGTGCAAAACGCCTCGATGGCGGTGACGAAGGCGGCCAGGGAGGACTTCATGTCGGCAGCACCCCGACCGTACAGCAGCCCGTCGCGGATTTCCGGGGAGAAGGGCGGTGATTGCCAGCTGCCTTCCGGGCCGGGAGGCACGACATCCGTGTGTCCGGCGAACACCAGCAGGGGTGCCTGTGAGCCCCGCCGCAACCACAGGTTGCGCACGTTGCCGAAGGCGAGCCATTCAGCTGAAAACCCGAAGCGGGCCAGCCGTTCGGCCAACAGGGTTTGGCAGCCGGCGTCTTCAGGAGTGATGGACGGCAGGCGAATCAGTTGTTGGGCAAGTTCGAGCGTTGGATCCATGGATGCATCATTCCTCAAGACAGCATTATGCCGGATTCCCCCGAGCATTCGCCGTCGGGGCTGAAGCGACGTTCGCCGAACCAGGCAGCTCCGTCGGCCCGTTTCAGCAGGACCGTGGTGCTGCGTGTTCCGTAAAGCGGGTCGCGGATGAACGCAGCGGAAATGAGGCGTTCCCGTGCGAGAGGAATGCCCGTATCCGGCAGCAGGTCATCCGGATAAGGAGCCGGATCGGCCAGCAGATCCATGAGGTGCCGGGACAGTTCGGCCAGAGAGGGGGAGGCCGGCTCCTGCAGCAGCGGGTGGTCGGGCGCGTCATCCAGCAAGGCGGCGAGCCCCCGTTTTGCCGCCAGGACTTTGGGCCAGGGGGTGTCCAGCAGGTGGTTGCTCAGCCCGTAGATACCGGGAGACAACGGGATGATGGTCGCTGTGCGGCTTTCAAGGCAGAACAGTTGCCGGCCATCGCCCACCAGCAGGTTGAAGTCGTTGTAGTCCGACAGGCGCTGCTTCACGGTTTCCAGCCAGGGCAGCGGAGGGGCTCCATTCGTGAGAAATTCGCGCGGAAGGTCACCACGCGAGCGGCGCTTGCGATCGAATTGGGAAGGATCCCGATAGTTGGTCAGGGCGGCAAAGCGGCCATTCCGGGTGGCGCCAAGCCAGGTGCCGCCGGCTTCCAGGTCGCGCCCTGCGCACACATCCGGATGGTCGTCCCAGTAGGCGGCTGGCGCGCTGGGGCGGGCATGGAACTCGTCCCGGTTGGCTACCACGGCCAATGTGTACGCGGGATGAGCCTGCCAGGCCAGCGCGACAAGGCACATCGTTCAGTCACCCCGCAGCAGCTCGTTGATGCTGGTCTTGGCCCGGGTCTTGGCATCCACTTTTTTCACGATGACGGCACAGTACAGGCTGTACTGACCGTTTGCCGCCGGCAGGTTTCCGGAAACGACCACCGAGCCGGGAGGCACGTGGCCATAGCTTACCGTTCCGGTTTCGCGGTCGTAGATTTTGGTGCTTTGTCCGATGTAAACCCCCATTGAAATGACTGATCCTTCTCCCACGATGACGCCTTCCACGATTTCGGAGCGGGCACCGATGAAGCAATGATCTTCGATGATGGTGGGGTTGGCCTGAACCGGCTCCAGCACGCCGCCGATGCCGACGCCGCCCGAGAGATGCACGTGCTTGCCGATCTGGGCGCAGGACCCCACGGTGGCCCAGGTGTCGACCATGGTGGATTCGTCCACGTAGGCACCGATATTCACATACGACGGCATGAGCACCACGTTGCGGGCAATGTGGCTGCCGCGCCGGGCCACTGCAGGCGGCACGACCCGGAAACCGCCAGCTTCGAAGTCGCCATCGGTGTAGCGGGAAAACTTGCTGTCCACCTTGTCCCAGTACTGGGTGAAGCCGCCGTCAACACGGGCATTGTCCTTCAGGCGGAAGGACAGCAGCACCGCTTTCTTGATCCATTGGTGGGTGACCCAGGTGCCGTTGATTTTTTCGGCGACACGCAAGGTTCCGGCGTCGAGGCCGTCCAGGACGGTCTCGACGGCATCGCGCAATCCGGCCGGCGGAGCAGCAGGTGTCCATGAAGCGCGATTTTCGAAGGCTTCTTCAATCAGGGGTTGGGGAGACGACATGGGTGTTTTCCTGTAGCGAGTGGGTGAATGCAACCAGGCGGTGAGCGGCTTCCACCGTTTCCTCCAGGCTGCCGACCAAGGCGATGCGAATGCGCTGCTGGCCCGGGTTCGTGCCTTGTGCGGCGCGGGCCAGCAGGCTGCCCGGCAGCACGGCCACATTGGCCGCGCGCATCAATCCGACCGCGAAATCGGTGTCGGGCACGGGCGTGCGGGCCCAGTAATAAAAACTGGCTTCCGGCGTGTCGAGCGGCAGGTGGGGATGGACGATGCGATGAAAGGCTTCCATTTTTTCCCGGTACAGCCGCCGGTTTTCCTGCACGTGGGCTTCGTCCTGCCAGGCGGCTTCGCTCGCAGCCTGGACGGCCGGATTCATGGCGCTGCCATGGTAGGTGCGATAGAGCGCAAAACGCTGCAGCAGTTTGCGGTCGCCGGCGGCAAACGCCGAACGCAGGCCGGGCACGTTGGAACGCTTGGACAGGCTCCCCATTGCAATCAGGCGGGGGTAGCCCGATCGCCCCAGAGCCTGGGCAGCTTGCAGTGAACCAAGCGGTGGGGACGACTCGTCGGGATAGATCTCCGAATAACATTCGTCGCTCACGATGGCGAATCCGTAACGGTCCGACAGTTCAAACAGGGCGCGCCATTCCTCCAGAGTCATCACGCGCCCCGTGGGGTTGCCGGGCGAGCAGGCGAAGACCACCTGGGTACGCGCCCAGACCGCCGAAGGCACCGAAGCGTAATCCACCAGGAAATTGCGCTCGGGATCGGCATTGACGAACCAGGGCTGTCCACCGGCCAGCAGCGCTGCGCCTTCGTAGATCTGGTAGAAAGGGTTCGGGCAGACGGCATAGGCATCCGGCCGATCCGGGTCCATCAGCACCTGGGTCACTGAAAACAGCGCCTCGCGGCTGCCCAGTGTGGGCAGGACTTCGGTGGCGGGGTCGATGGCGTTCAGGCCGAAGCGCCGCTGCAACCAGTGGGCGATGGCTGTTCGCAGGCTATCGCTTCCCAGGGTGGCCGGGTAATGGGACAAGCCGGACAGATGGCGTGTCAGGGTTTCCTGGATGAAGGCCGGTGTGGCATGGCGCGGCTCTCCAACGGACAGCGCAATCGGGGCGAGCCCGGCGGCGGGCTGCACGCCATGCATGAGGCGCCGCAGACGCTCGAAAGGATAAGGTTGGAGGCGCTCCAGGCGAGGGTTCATGGGCGGGCCGTTCAGATCTGGGTCGGTGAGGACGGTGCAAAGGTCAGGGGCGGCAGCGGAATGGCGGGCGTCCAACCGGGAGCACGATGCTCCGCCAGTACATGGGTGAAAATGCCTCCGCGTACGTTCCAGCGTGCCAGCAGGCGCATGAAGCGCGGGGCTGTGGCAGTCACCAGGTCGTCCAGGATGCGGTTGGTCACCGCTTCGTGAAAGGCTCCTTCGTTCCTGAAGGACCACAGGTAGAGCTTGAGGCTTTTCAGCTCCACGTTGAGGGCTTCGGGAATGTAATCGAGGGTTAGCCAGGCAAAGTCAGGCTGTCCTGTCTTGGGGCACAGGCAGGTGAACTCCGGGAGTTCCATGTGGATCAGGTAGTCCCTTCCCGGGTTCGGGTTCGGGAAAGTCTCCAAGGTTCGGCTGGGTTGCGAGGCCATTGGGGAGTCGTCCTATTATCGGGTAAAATCCTCGCATTCTAAACTTCTTTTGTCCATTGGCGCTCAATTGCACCTTAAACACATCAAACTTGCGGGCTTCAAATCCTTTGCCGAACCCACCCAGATTCCGGTTCCCGGAAAACTGGTGGGAGTGGTCGGGCCGAACGGATGCGGAAAATCCAACGTGATCGACGCCGTGCGCTGGGTGCTTGGGGAATCCCAGGCGCGCCACTTGCGCGGCGAAACGCTGCAGGACGTGATTTTTGGCGGAACGACAGATCGCAAGCCGCAAGGTCGTGCCAGCGTTGAACTGGTGTTCGACAACACGGATGGCCGGGCGCCCGGACAATGGTCCCAGTACGCGGAAATCGCCGTGCGGCGGGTTCTGGCGCGCGACGGCGTATCCAACTACTACATCAACAATGTGCACGTGCGCCGGCGCGATGTGCAGGACATATTCATGGGCACGGGGCTGGGCCCGCGGGCTTACGCCATTGTCGAACAGGGGATGATTTCGCGCATCGTCGAATCAAAGCCCGAAGAGATACGGGTGTTTCTGGAGGAGGCGGCCGGCATTTCCCGTTACAAGGACCGCCGCCGCGAAACCGAACTGCGGCTGCAGGACACGCGGGGCCACCTGACCCGGACGGAAGACATCACGCGTGAGCTGGCACAGCAGATCGAGAAGCTCATCGGACAGGCGGAAGTGGCAGGTCAGTGGCGTGCCCTTCAGGATGACCTGGCGCGCGCGCAGAACCTGTTGCTGTTTTCCCGCAAGCGCGATGCCGAAGCGAGCAGGACCCGGGCACAGCGCGACATCGAAAAAAATCAGGTTGAACTGGAAGCGGCCATTGCCGGCTTGCGTGAACTGGAGCGGCGCATCGAGGAGCAGCGTGCCGCGCATTATGGCGCGAGCGACACGCTCAACAACGCGCAGGGGTCCCTGTACCAGGCCAATGCGGAAGTATCCCAGGCGGAAAGCCGCCTGCAGTCCTTGCGCAACGAACGCCGTCGCCTGGAAGGCGAGGTGGCCCGCCTGGAACAGGAAATCGGCGAGGACCGTCACCGGATGGAAGCCGATCAGGCTTCACTCGCCCGCCTTCAGGAAGAATTGCAGCGGGCCCAGGAACTGGTCCGAGTGGCGACCGCGCGGCTCGCCCAGGAACGCGAATCCTGGCCGATTGCGGAAGCGCACAGCAAGACCCGGCGCCAGGCGCTCGACCAGGCGCGACAGGGCGAAAGCCGGATTCAGGGAAAGATCAGTGCCGCCCGTTCCGAACGCACCGCATCCGAGCGGTTGCAGGCACAGCTTGGGGAACGGCGCGCCCGGCTGGAAGCGGAGCAGAGCCAGTGGGTGGCTCCTGATACGCGCCGCCTCGATGGCCTGGGTTCACTGCTGCGCGAGACCGAAGTGAGCTGTTCCATTCTTGAGGCGGCCCGCCTGTCCGCGCATACCCGGGTGCAGCGCTGCGAAGGTACTTTTGCCGAAGCCCGGGAACAGGCCGATGCCGCTCAGCGCGAACGAAACCGGCTGGAAGCGGAAACGGTCGCGCTGGAATCCCTTCAAGCCAAGCTGGGCGTGAAAGAGCGGACCCAGGATCTGGTGCGCCGGCACGGGCTGTCCGATCTGCCCATGTTCTGGCAGGGCATTGAAGTGGCGTCTGGCTGGGAGCCCGCTGTGGAAGCCGTGCTGGGCGCTCGCCTGCATGCGTTTCAGGGTGAAGATGCCGGACGCATGGCGCAATGGTCCGCCGATGAAATTCCGGCCGGCATTGCCCTTTTCAGACCACAAGATGCCGGTTCCGGAACGAGGGCGGTCGAAGCGCCGCCAGGGTCGGAGCCTCTGCGCAACTTCGTGACGGTCCGCAACGGGCGCTGCGAAGGGGCCCTGGAAACCTGGATGCATGGCATTTTTGCCGTGAAGGCGTTGCATGATGCGCTGGCACAAGCTCCCCATCTGGCCGCCGGGGTCGTCCTGGTGACGCCGGACGGCCATCTGATCGATCGTCATTCGGTTTTGTTTTTTGCGCCCCGCGACGAGTTTCACGGCGCCCTTTCCCGTGCGCGCGAAATCGAGGCGCGGCGTGCCGAACTCGAGAAACAGGCGAGCCGTTGTGTCGCGCTCGACGAAGCGCGCACGAATGCCGAATCGTTCCTTGCGGCAAGCCGTGCTGAGCAGGCCGAAGCAGACAAGCGGCTGCGCGAGGCGGAGGCAGCCCGCCATGCGCTGGATGTGGAACGGACCCGCCTGCAGGGCCAGATCGAGCGGCATCAGCAGCGGGTTCTTCAGGTGCAGGATGAACTGGCCGAGGTGGAACGGCAGGAAGCCCTGGAACGCGAACGCCTGCAACGTCATCAGGTCCTGCTTTCGGAAGCCGAACAGGAATTGGTTGCCGCCCGGGAAGAGCTGGTGTCGCTGGATCAAGCCTGGCGGGAAGCGGAACAAGCCCGGGAAATGCGACGCAATGCCCTGCAGACGGCAGAAAAGGCGCTGCAGGAAGCAGGTTTCATGGAAAAGTCTGCGGGGGAGCGCATCGCCCATCTGGAAGATACTCGTCGTGCGGCCATGGAACGGCTGGCGCAACGCGAACCGCGACTCAAAGCCTTGCACGAAGAGCTGGCCGGAACCCAGGAAACGCCGATGGCGGAAGCGCTGCAAGCGGCATTGGCGCGACGGGCCGTCTGCGAACAGGGTCTGTCGGACGCGCGTGTGGCGCTCGATGCGCTGGCGGCCGGTCTGCGTGAGCTGGAAGAGCAGCGACTGGCAGTACAGCAGCGCCAGGAGCCGTTGCGCACCAAACTCGAAGAACTGCGCCTGCGCGAGCAGGAAGCCCGGCTGAACGTGGAGCGTGCCCAGGAAAGCCTGACGGCCAACCAGGCCGACGAGGCTGCCTTGGCCGACCTCATGGAAAAAGGGGTGCGCAGCAGCGCCCTGCAATCGGAAATTGACAGCCTCAATGAACGCATCGCCGCCTTGGGTGCCGTGAATCTTGCCGCACTGGCCGAGCTGGAAGCCGCGCGCGAACGCAAGACATGGCTTGATTCCCAGATGGCAGACCTGCGCGCCGCGGTGGAAACGCTGGAAAATGCCATGCGCAAGATCGATCGGGAAACCCGTGACCAGCTGAAGGAAACATTCGACCGTGTGAATGCCAGTTTCAGCACCTTGTTTCCCACCTTGTTTGGCGGCGGTCATGCCCGCATCGAGTTGACCGGGGACGAAATTCTTGATGCGGGTGTTCAAATCGTGGCGCAACCGCCGGGCAAGAAGACCACATCGATCCACCTTCTGTCGGGCGGTGAAAAGGCGCTGACGGCCCTGTCGCTGGTGTTTTCCCTGTTTCAGCTCAATCCGGCACCGTTCTGCCTGCTCGACGAAGTGGATGCGCCGCTGGACGACACCAACACGGAACGGTTTGTGAGGCTGGTCCAGAAAATGGCCGAACAAACCCAGTTTCTGTTCATCACGCACAACAAGATCGCCATGGAAATGGCGGAGCAGCTGGTCGGAATCACCATGGCTGAATCCGGTGTATCGCGCATGGTGGCCGTGGATATCGAGGAAGCTATTCGCATGGCAGAAAGTGTCGCTGCCTGACGGGGGATTTGGATGAGCGAGTTGCAGACGGGTTTGGCGCTGTTGGGCGCCGCGTTGATCGCGGGCATTTTCGTGTTTAGCCGGATCCAGGAATTCCGCTACCGCCGCATGGCCGAGCAGGTGTTGCCGGACACCGGGACGGATGCCCTGATGGAAGGCGAAGCGCCGCCGGTACGCAGCGAACCCGGTTTTTCAGAGCCGGTGTCGGCCCTGGCAAGACTGCCGGAAACGGCTGCGCCCGATCCCGCCGTGGAATTTGTCGTCGTGTTGCGCGGGGCCCATCCCGCCAGCGCGGGGCAGTTGTGGCAGGCCCTGATTGCCGCCGCTGTCACCACGCGCCACGTGCGCTGGGCGGGCCTGGAAGGGGCTGCGGGCCGCTGGTCTGCCATCACGGGGCCGTCCGATCACCGTTTTGACGCCTTGGCCGGCATGTTGCAGCTGGCAAGCCGCAGCGGTCCTGTCAACGAAGCGAAGCTCGCGCTGTTTTCCGAAGAAATGCAGGCCGTGGCCCGTGAGCTGCAATGGACTGCGGAAAGCGCTGACCTGCCGGGCGCCTTGGCAGCGGCTGAAGCGCTGGATCGTTTCTGTGCCAAAGTGGATGTGCTGATCGGCATGAACGTGATGTTTGCCGAAGGGCGTGAACCGCCTGCCAGGCAGGTGCGCGAACGGGCCGAGCGGGAAGGGCTTGTCCTGGGGGAAGACGGGGTGTTCCATGCCTTCGACGACCGGCAGCGAACCCGTTTTACCCTCGCACACCGGGATGGACTGCCTTTTCTGGACATGGAGGAGGATTTCACGCCAGTGCCTGGCGTGACCTTCCTGCTGGACGTACCACGCGTGCAGGATGCGCATACGGCCCTGACGGACCTGTTTGCCATGGCCGATCGCGTGGCGCAGGGACTGGGGGGGCGGCTGGTGGATGACAACGGGGCCACCTTGGGCCCCCGCCAGCTGATTGCCATCCAGAAACAGCTGTCGGACATCCTGCAGCAGATGGACAGGCAGGGCGTGCCTGCAGGCAGCGACCTCGCGCTGCGGCTATTTTCAAACTGATGGCGCATCCAGGCCCAGCGGAGCGTGCACGGGGCTTGCGCGCGGCGATCGACCTTTACAACTACCAGTATTACGTTCTTGATGCGCCCACGGTTCCGGACGCAGAGTATGACCGGCTGTTTCAGGAGCTGCAGGAACTGGAAACGGCGCATCCGGAACTGCGCACCTCGGAATCCCCTACGCAGCGCGTGGGTTCCACTCCGCGCGAAGGTTTTAAGGAAGTCAGGCACCCTGTCCCGATGTTGAGCCTCAACAACGGCTTTTCCGAAGAGGATGTGCTGCATTTTGATCGCAGGGTGCGGGAAGCACTAGACAGGGAAACCGTGGACTACGCCTGCGAGCCCAAATTCGATGGGCTTGCCGTGAGCCTGCTCTACCGGCATGGGCGACTGGTGGAGGGCAGCACCCGCGGCGACGGGGAAACGGGGGAGGACGTGACCGCCAACCTTCGCACCATCAGGGCTATTCCGCTGCAGCTGCCCGTGGCAGCGCCGCCTCCTGTTCTGGAGGTACGCGGCGAAGTGCTGATGGAAAAGCGCGATTTTCAGGCGCTCAACCAGGCGCAGGCCGCGCGAGGAGAAAAACTGTTCGTCAATCCGCGCAATGCGGCAGCTGGCGCCTTGCGCCAGCTGGATCCGGCGCTGACCGCGCTGCGCCCTCTGTCTTTTTTTGCCTATGGCGTGGGAGCAGTCGAAGACTGGCCCTTGCCCGCGACCCAGGGCGAGCTCATGGAGCGACTGTCGCAACTGCGCTTCCCGGTCCCTGCGGAACGCGCCGTGGTCCAGGGGGCGACCGGGCTGCTCGGTTATTTTGAGCGGATGTCCCGCATGCGCGCCGCCTTGCGCTATGACATCGACGGGGTGGTATACAAGGTCAACGGGTTCGGGCAGCAGCAGGCGCTCGGATTCGTGTCCCGCGCCCCGCGTTTTGCCCTGGCACACAAGTTTCCGGCAGAAGAAGCGTTGAGCGAGATTCTGGACATCGACGTACAGGTTGGCCGCACGGGAGCCCTGACCCCCGTGGCACGCTTGAAGCCCGTTTTTGTCGGGGGCGTGACCGTGACCAATGCCACGCTCCATAACGAGGACGAAATCCGGCGCAAGGATATCCGCATCGGAGACCAGGTGTGGGTGCGGCGCGCCGGCGACGTGATTCCCGAAGTGGTGTCTGCCCTGCTGGACCAGCGTCCGCCCCACGCCCGTATTTTCATCATGCCGAGCCATTGCCCGGTATGCGGCAGCAAAGTGGTGCGCACGGAAGGGGAAGCAGTCAGCCGGTGCAGCGGGGGGCTGTATTGCCCTGCCCAGCGCAAGCAGGCGCTGTTGCACTTTGCCCAGAGACGGGCCATGGATATCGACGGGTTGGGAGAGAAGCTGGTCGATCAGCTCGTGGATGGCGAACTGGTGCGCACGCCGCCGGACCTGTACGGACTCAGTCCGCAACTCCTGGCCGGCCTGCCGCGCATGGGCGAAAAATCGGCCGCCAACCTGCTGGAAGCCATTGACCGGAGCCGGGAAACGACGCTGGCCCGTTTCATTTTTGCGCTCGGTATCCGCAATGTGGGTGAAACCACGGCGCGCGACCTGGCGCGCCATTTTGGCGACCTGCCCCCCCTGTTGTCCGCTGGTCAGGATGCCTTGCAGCAGGTGCCGGAAGTGGGGCCGGTGGTTGCCCAGTCCATCCGCGATTTTCTGGACGAGGCCCACAATCGTGAAGTGATTGAACGGCTGGTGGCCTGTGGCATTCATTGGCCGTCGGCATCTCCACGGCTTCCGTCGGCACAGCCTCTGGCAGGGCTCACGCTGGTATTGACCGGAACCTTGGCTCATTTGAGCCGTGATCAGGCGCGCGCTAGAATCGAACATGCCGGAGGCAAAGTGGCCGGCAGCGTTTCCAAGCGCACGGCCTACGTGGTGGCGGGCGCTGACCCGGGTGGCAAGCTGCAGCAGGCGCTGGAGCTTGGCGTGCCGGTATTGGACGAATCGCAGCTGTTGTCGCTGCTGAACCAGGACCTTTCCGAATCATGAAACCAATCAAGAAAGCCGTATTCCCCGTTGCGGGCATGGGCAGCCGTTTTCTGCCGGCCACCAAGGCCAGTCCCAAGGAAATGTTGCCGATCGTGGACAAGCCGCTCATCCAGTATGCGGCCGAAGAGGCCGTGGCTGCCGGCATCACGGAACTGATTTTTGTGACCGGCCGTGGCAAACGGGCCATCGAAGACCATTTCGACAAGGCTTACGAGCTGGAAGTCGAGCTGGAACAGCGAGGGAAAACACGGTTGCTGGAACAGGTGAGAAACCTGCTTCCGCCAGGTGTCAGTTGCGCATACGTGCGCCAGGCGGAAGCGCTTGGTCTGGGGCATGCCATTTTATGTGCCGAGCCGCTCGTGGGGGATGACCCTTTCGCGGTGTTGCTGGCTGACGATCTGATCGATGCCAAGGTTTCGGTGCTGCAGCAAATGGTGGAGCTCTACGAAAAAACCGGCGCTTCCGTTCTGGGAGTCCAGCAGGTTCCCCGGGAACAAACCCGGCAGTATGGGATCGTGAAAACGGAAACGACCGGAAATCTGCAGCAAATAGTCGGCATTGTGGAAAAGCCCAGCCCGGAAGAAGCCCCTTCCAATCTCGGCGTTGTCGGGCGCTACCTGCTGACCCCCGGTATTTTCGACAAATTGCGCAGCGTGCGTCCCGGCGCAGGCGGGGAAATCCAGCTGACTGACGGCATTGCAGCCCTCCTGCCCGACGAAAAGGTGCTGGCGTTGCCCTTCGACGGCGTTCGTTACGACTGCGGCAGCAAGCTGGGTTACCTGAAGGCCACGGTTGCCTATGGCGTGCGCCATGAGGAAGCCGGCGCCGAATTCCGTTCCTGGCTGGCGCACTCCGGGTTGTTTTGACATGGCGGTGAAGGATGTTTTGCGAATGGGGCATCCCCTGCTGCTGCAGCAGGCGGCGCCCGTCACCCGTTTCGACACGCTCGAGCTGCATGCCTTGCTCGAGGACATGCGCGACACCATGGCGCATCTTGACGGTGCGGGACTTGCCGCACCGCAAATCGGCGTGAGCCTGCAGGTGGTCATTTTCGGGGTCAGTTCCAACCCGCGCTATCCGGATGCCGAGGCGGTGCCCATGACGGTGCTGATCAACCCCGAGCTTACGGTACTGGACGAAACGCAGGAAGAGGGCTGGGAAGGCTGTCTCTCGGTTCCCGGCTTCCGAGGCGTGGTGCCTCGCTATACCCGGCTACGCTACCGGGGGTACGACGAATTGGGGCGTTTGATAGACCGCACGGCGGAAGGGTTTCATGCGCGGGTGGTACAGCACGAGTGCGACCATCTCATCGGAGTGCTCTACCCCATGCGCGTGCGCGATTTCAGCCGTTTTGGATTTACCGACGTACTTTTTCCGGGATTGGCAGCGAACCGGGACGACTGACTCTTTCGGCAGTCTTATTCTTCCAGCTCTTCCATCAGTTCTCGCCGCAGGAGTTCCTGGCCTGAAGGCGATTCCACATCCTGTCCGGAAATCAGAAACGTGTCTTCAGCCCGCTCCCCCAGCGTGTTGATGCGGGCACCATGCAAATGGATGCCATGGTTGACCAGGATGCGCGAGATCCGGTAGAGCAGGCCGGGCCGGTCTCCGGCCACGATGGTGAGCGGACGGACCCGCTCGCGTTCCGGTGCGCCCAGATGCACCATGACCGGAATCGGAAAGTGGCGCAGGTGTCTGGGAAGGCGCCCCTTTTGCGGCGGATCGAGCGGTGCTTCGCTTTCAATGCGTTGCTGCAACTCGGTTTCGATGCGCTTGAGGGTGTCCCGGTAATGCTCCGCTTCCGCGCTGCGATGCATGACCTGAAAGGTGTCCAGGGCATGGCCATCCAGCGTGGTGTGGATGCGGGCCTCCATGATGGTGTATCCGATGCGGTCGAAATAGCCGCATATCCGTGCAAACAGACCTTTCTGGTCGGGCGTGTAGATGAGGATCTGAAGCCCTTCGCCGACCAGCGAAAGCCGTGCGCGCACCACCGGCTGGGTGGACGAAACGCGGCTGTGCAGGCTGCGTGCATGCCAAGCGATGTCCTGGGCGTCGTGACGCTGGAAATAGACGGGGTCGAGAGTTTTCCACAATTTGATGTCCGAGGCGCTGGAGAACCCGTACTGGCGCAGGATGCGCAGGGCTTCCTGACGCTTTTCGGCAAGGACGCTGTCGAGGTCGGCGCCGGATCCTTGCAGATGGCGCTGGGTCGCCCGGTACAAGTCTTCCAGAAGCTTGCCTTTCCAGGCGTTCCAGACCTTGGGGCTGGTACCGCGCACGTCTGCCACCGTGAGCAGGTAGAGCGCAGTGAGATGTCGCTGGTCCCCCACGAGCGCGGCAAAACGGCCGATGACTTCGGGATCGGACAGGTCCTGTTTCTGGGCCACGGCCGACATCTGCAGGTGATGTTCCACGAGCCAGGCAACGAAAGCGCTGTCCGTACGGGACAGGCCATGCCGCCGGCAGAAGTAGCGGGCATCCGAGCACCCCAGGACCGAGTGGTCACCGCCCCGGCCTTTGGCAATGTCATGAAACAGGGCAGCCAGGTAGAGCAGGTCGACGCGGTCGAACTGGCGCATGAGCATCGAGCAAAACGGGAACTCATGATCGTACTGAGGAATCGCAAAGCGCCGGATGTTGCGAAGCACGCGCAGGATGTGTTCGTCCACCGTGTAGACGTGAAACAGGTCGTGCTGCATCTGGCCCACGATTCGGCCGAAAACGGGAATATACCGACCGAGAATATCGTAGTAGTTCATGCGCTGCAGGACGTCGGCCGTGCGCAGCGGCTGACGGAGGATTTCCATGAACCGCTGCTGGTTGTCCGGATTGGCGCGGAACGCCGCGTTGATGTGATTTTTTCCGCGCCAGACGGCACGCAGGGCAGTCGGCGTGAATCCGCGCAAATGGGGATGGCGCTGCAACATCAGGAACCCTTCGAAAATCTGATCTGGATTCTGTTCGAGCAGGTCGTCCGGAACGGTTCCCAGCAAGTCGCCCTGGCGCACGAAAGACCCTTCCAGAGGTTTCGTGTCCACTGAAGTTTCCGGATGAACCAGCACGCGCAGCTGTTCGATGAGGATGGTGTTGAGCAGGAGTACCGACTTGGCCGTCTTGTAGTAGGCCTGCATCATCATTTCGCTGGCTCGCCGGTGACCGTGGTCGCGGTAACCCAGTTGTTCCGCCAGCGGCATCTGGTAATCGAACAGCAGCCGGTCTTCGCGACGGCCGGCCAGATAATGCAGGCGGATGCGCAGATCCTGCAGGAAACGCATGCGCAGCCGGGCCTGCTGCACTTCACGTTCGGTGATCAGTCCCTCGTGGGCCAGGCTGGCCCAATTGCTGTCAAGGCCGGTGCCCCAGGCGATCCATGTCACGGAATGCAGGTCGCGCAGGCCGCCCGGACCTTCCTTGATGTTGGGTTCCAGGTTGAAGGCGGTGTCGTTGTGCTTGAGATGGCGTGCCCGCTGCTCGTTGATCTTGCCGTTGACGAAGGCGGGAAGATCCAGTGCCTGGCGCAGGGCGATGCGCAGTCGGGCAATGGCTCCCGGGCTTCCGGCCAGGTAGCGTACGTCTGACAACGTGGTCGCAATGGTCAGGTCCTGCATGGCTTCGATCAGGCATTCGCTTTGGGTGCGCACGCTGTGGCCCACTTCAAGGCCGATATCCCAGAGGAAACCGATCAGTTGTTCGATGCGGCGGGTCGTGTCGGCATCTGCGGTTTCCGGCAGCAGCAGGAGCAGGTCGATGTCGGAATAGGGGTAGAGTTCTCCGCGGCCGTAGCCGCCCACGGCGGCAAGGGCTGCCCGAGACCCCATGGCAGACTGTTCCCACAGGTGGGTCAGTACGCCATCCACGGTGCTGCGCCAGCCGGACAGCAGCTTGGCCGGGTTGGGGGTGCGCAGATAGGCTTGTTTCAGGGATTCCCGGGTGTCGCCCAGCTGTTGTCGCAGGGCTTTGATGTCCGGTGCGTTCATGGAGGCGGAGGGGCTCCTTCCGACACGGTCAGCACCTCATACCCCGTGTCCGTCACGAGAACCGTGTGTTCCCATTGGGCCGACAGGCTGTGGTCGGCCGTGACGATGGTCCAGCCATCGGCCAGTTGCCGGATTTCGCGCCGCCCGGTGTTGATCATCGGCTCGATGGTGAAAATCATGCCGGGACGCAGGGCGGCACCCGTGCCTTTGCGTCCGTAATGCAGGACCTGGGGGTCTTCATGGAAATTCCGGCCAATGCCGTGGCCGCAGAATTCCCGAACCACGCTGTAGCCCGAATTTTCAGCAAAAACCTGGATGGCATGCCCGATGTCGCCCAGGTGGTTTCCCGGGCGCACTTCACGGATGCCCAGCCACATGGCTTCATACGTGATGCTGCACAGGCGCTGGGCCTGTTTGCTGGGTTCTCCCACCAGGTACATGCGGCTGGTATCGCCGTGGAAGCCGTCCTTGATGACGGTGATGTCGATGTTGACGATGTCCCCGTTTTTCAGCAGCCTGGAGCCGGGGATGCCATGGCAAACCTGGTGATTGACCGAAGTGCAGATGGAGTTCGGGTAGGGGGTGTGGCCCGGCGGGCAGTAATTGAGCGGGGCAGGCACCGTTTTCTGGACATTGACCATGTAGTCATGGCACAGCCGGTCCAGTTCGCCTGTCGTGACGCCGGGTTGCACATGGGGGGCAATGAAATCGAGCACTTCGGCGGCCAGGCGGCAGGCAACCCGCATGCTCTTGATTTCGTCGGCAGTTTTGATGGAAATGGGCATGGATCCGGTTTCGTTGAGAGCAAGTTTAAATTATAGCACCGGCAAAAGCCCGGCTTGTACCCTGGCGGTCTGAAATGCTAGAATAACGGGCTTTTATCGGGCCGCTAACCACGGCCCAGTTTCGGGGCGGCGGACACGTCGCCAAATTCGCACACCGGCACCAACAGGGTGCCCGCATGCAGCGGGTAATCGGCCGGTGGAGGCTCAACCCTAGTTCAAAGGAGTACGTCATGTCCGTCACCATGCGGCAAATGCTTGAAGCCGGAGTGCACTTCGGCCACCAGACCCGTTACTGGAATCCCAAGATGGCCCCCTTCATTTTCGGCCATCGCAACAAGATTCACATCATCAACCTCGAAAAAACGTTGCCCATGTACCAGGAGGCCATGAAGTTCGTGCGCCAGCTGGCAGCCAACAAGGGCACGGTCCTGTTCGTGGGCACCAAGCGCCAGGCACGCGAAATCGTGCGCGAAGAGGCGCTGCGGGCCGGCTCTCCTTTCGTTGATCATCGCTGGCTGGGTGGCATGCTCACCAACTTCAAGACGGTCAAGCAGTCGATCAAGCGCCTCAACGACCTCTCCCTCATGACGACGGACGGATCCATGGAGCGGCTTGCCAAGAAGGAAGCCCTGAATTACCAGCGCGAGCTGGAAAAGCTCGAGCGCAGCCTGGGCGGCATCAAGGAAATGAACGGCGTTCCTGACGCCATGTTCGTGATCGATGTGGGCTACCAGAAGAATGCCATCGTCGAAGCGCGCAAACTGGGTATTCCCATCATTGGCGTGGTCGACACCAACAACTCCATCGAAGGCATCGACTACGTCATTCCGGGCAACGACGATTCCACGCGAGCCATCCGCCTTTATGCGCGCGGCGTTGCTGATGCGATCCTTGAAGGCCGTTCACAGTCCATCAGTGAAATCACGGCGACGGAAGAATTCGTCGAAGTGGAAGAAGACAAGGCCTCGGAATAATTTTGCGAATGATGCAGCAGGGCTGCAGAACACTCTGGGAGTAATGAGAAATGGCGGAAATTACCGCAGCAATGGTCAAGGAATTGCGGGAACTGACCGGGCTGGGCATGATGGAATGCAAAAAGGCGCTTGCTGAAGCGCAGGGCGACATGAAGGCCGCTGAAGACCTGCTGCGCATTCGCAGCGGCGCCAAGGCCAGCAAGGCAGCCGGCCGGATCGCCGCGGAAGGCATGGTGGCCTCTTTTGTGTCAGCCGACGGCAAGACGGGTGCCTTGGCGGAAATCAACTGTGAAACGGATTTTGTGGCCAAAAACGATGATTTCGTGGCTTTCGCGCGCCAGGTGGCCGAGCAGGTGGCGCGCGCCAATCCCGCCGACGTGGACGCGCTGGTGCAGGCTCCCCTGCCGCAGGGCGGGTCGCTGGAAGACGTGCGCAAGTCCCTCGTCATGAAGCTGGGGGAAAACACGACGGTGCGCCGCTTCGTGCGGTTCGATACGGCCGGCGTGCTGGCCCAGTATCTCCATGGCTCACGCATCGGCGTGATGGTGGATCTTGAAGGCGGCGACGAGGCTCTGGGGCGTGACATTGCCATGCACATTGCAGCCAGCAAGCCCCTTTGCGTATCCCGGGACGAAGTGCCGGCAGACTTGCTGGTCCGCGAGCGTGAAATTTACACGGCGCAGGCCGCGGAGTCGGGCAAGCCGGCTGATATCGTGGCCCGCATGGTGGAAGGCCGGATCACCAAGTATCTTGCCGAAGTGACCCTCCTTGGCCAGCCGTTTGTCAAAAACCCGGACCAGACCGTGGAACAGTTGCTGAAATCGCGCGGTGCGCGGGTTAACCGTTTCAGCATGTTCGTGGTGGGCGAAGGCATCGAGAAGAAAAGCGAAAATTTCGCAGCGGAAGTCGCTGCGGCAGCCGGAGCTGCCGGGGCCTGAGTGAGCACATGAAGCCCGTCTATCAGCGCATTCTGCTCAAGCTGTCTGGCGAAGCCTTGATGGGCGATGATGCCTACGGCATCAATCGCGCCACCATAGACCGGATCGTGGCCGAAGTGGCGGAGGTGACGCGCATCGGTGTCCAGGTCGGCATCGTCATCGGAGGTGGAAACATATTCCGGGGCGTTGCGCTGGGTGCCGAAGGGATGGATCGGGCTACGGCCGACTACATGGGCATGCTGGCCACGGTCATGAATGCCCTGGCCCTTCAGGACGCCATGCGGCGGGTTGATGTCGTGAGCCGCGTGCAGTCGGCGCTCAATCTCGAGCAAGTCGCCGAACCTTATATCCGGGGGAAAGCCCTGCGTTATCTGGAAGAAGGCCGGGTGGTCATTTTCGCCGCCGGAACGGGGAATCCCTTTTTTACGACGGATACCGCTGCCGCCCTGCGTGGAGTGGAAATGAGCGCCCAGGTGGTGCTGAAAGGCACCAAGGTAGACGGCGTCTATACGGCAGATCCGCTCAAGGACGCAACGGCCCAGCGCTACGAGCGTCTGACGTTTGAGGAAGCCATCATCAACAACCTCAAGGTCATGGATGCCACGGCATTGACCCTTTGCAGGGACCAGAACCTTCCCATCTGCGTGTTCAGCATCTTCAAGCCCGGCGCGCTCAAGCGTGTGGTCATGGGTGAGGCTGAAGGCACGTTTGTGACGAATTAAGCAGCCTGGAGAACACCATGATTGCCGATGTCAAAAAATCTGCCGAACAGAAGATGCAGAAATCCCTTGAAACGCTGAAAGCGGATCTGGGTAAGGTGCGTACCGGGCGTGCCCATGCCGGTATTCTCGACCATGTAAAAGTGGATTACTACGGCACCCCGACGCCGATCAACCAGGTGGCCGGCGTCAATCTGCTGGATGCGCGCACCATCGGCGTTGCTCCCTACGAGAAGAAAATGGCTTCAGCCATCGAGAAGGCCATTCGCGAATCCGATCTCGGATTGAACCCTTCCTCGCAGGGTGACCTGATTCGGGTTCCCATGCCGGCACTGACCGAAGAACGCCGCCGCGACCTGACCAAGGTGGTCAAGGCTGAAGCCGAAAATGCCCGTGTGGCCGTGCGCAACGTCCGGCGTGACGCATTGGCGCAGCTAAAAGAGCTGCAGAAGTCCAAGTCCATTTCAGAGGACGAGGAACGGCGCGCCCAGGAAGAGGTTCAGAAATTGACCGATCGCTTCGTGGGCGAGATCGACAAGCAGCTTGCAACGAAAGAATCGGAACTGATGGCCGTCTGACTTCCCCGGCAGAGTTGCAGGGAAGATCGCCATGGTCCAACCCCAGAGCTCCACGCTTGGCATTCCGCTATCGGGAAAAATCCCGAGGCATGTTGCCATCATCATGGATGGCAACGGGCGGTGGGCGCGACAACGCCTGTTGCCCCGCATCGCTGGGCACCGGCGCGGCAGCGAGGCGGTGCGCACCCTGGTGGAAAACGCCGCTCGCCTGGGCATCGAATATGTGACCCTGTTTGCGTTCAGCAGCGAAAACTGGCGCCGCCCGGCCGAAGAGGTTTCCATGCTGATGCAGCTGTTCATCAGCAACCTCGAAAACGAAATCTCCCGCCTTCACCGTGCCAATATCCGGGTGCGCATCATCGGCGACCTGGGCCGCCTCGGACCGCGCCTGGAGACCCTGATTTCACAGGCTCACGAACTCACCCAGAACAACACGCGCCTCACCCTGACCATCGCCGCAAACTACGGTGGACGCTGGGATATCCTGCAGGCGTTCAATGCCCTGGTGCGAACCCACCCCGAAAAGGCGGGGTCCGTCACCGAAACAGACCTCGTCCCTTTTCTTTCCATGGGCGATGCGCCCGAACCGGACCTGTTCATACGCACCGGCGGCGAACAGCGCATCAGCAATTTCCTGCTATGGCAGCTGGCCTACACAGAACTGTATTTCACGGAAACGCTCTGGCCGGACTTTGACGGTGCCAGCCTGGATGCGGCCATACAGTCGTTCCAGCAGCGTGAAAGACGCTTCGGGCGGACAAGCGAACAATGCTGCGCGCCAGAGTCCTGACCGCCGCTCTCCTGCTGGCCGTAATCGGGGCGCTTCTGTTCGCGGCTCCCGCCGCTTACTGGAAGGCCGCCGTCCTGGTGGCTGCGCTCCTGGCCAGCTGGGAATGGGGTGGGTTGATCCGCTTGCCCACGCTGTCGCGAGGACTGTACGTCGGGCTGACCGCCTTGCTGATCTGGGCCTGCGACTGGGTTCAGGCGCGAGACGGCACGTCAGGACTGCTGGGAGCCCTCTACCTGTTGTCCGTGGTTTTCTGGGTAGGCATTGCGCCGTTCTGGCTCGCCCGGCAGTGGAAAGTTGACAGTCCGGCGCTGTTGGCTGCCACGGGCTGGCTGCTTATCCTGCCCACCGGCTTTGCGCTGGTGACCCTGCATCGGGCCGGGCCCTGGGTGCTGCTGATGTTCATGGCAGTTATCTGGCTTTCCGATTCGGCGGCCTATTTTGTCGGGCGTGCCTGGGGGCGCCGCAAGCTGGCTCCTGCCATCAGCCCAGGAAAAACCTGGGAAGGGGTTGGCGGAGGGCTGGCGGCCGTGCTGGCGTATGCAGCGATTCTGTGTTTCTCCGGCGTCGCGGACGAGCGGACCGACGCCATTCTGCAAAGCCTGGGGCTGGTCTGGATTCCGCTTAGCCTGCTGCTGGCCGTGCTGGGCATTTTGGGTGACCTGTTCGAGTCCTGGATCAAGCGCTGTGCCGGGGTCAAGGACAGCGGCCGTCTGCTGCCGGGACATGGCGGCATTCTCGACAGGATCGATGCGTTGACCGCGGCTTTGCCTCTGGCAGCCTGGATTGTGATGGAGAAAGGCGGATGGTACAGCGTGCATTGACCATTCTGGGGGCGACTGGAAGCATCGGCTGCAACACGCTCGAAGTGGCGGCCCTGCATCCGCAGCGTTATCGCATCCATGCCCTGTCAGCCCACCGCAATGTGGAAAAACTGGCCCAGCAATGTCGGCGGTTTCTGCCCCGCCATGCGGTGGTCAGCCACGCCGAAGATGCATCGCGCCTGTCGGAAATGCTGAAGGGCAGCGAGTGCGCCCGGGTTACGGAAATTCTCTCCGGTCCCAAGGCGCTGTGTCAGATTGCCGCGAGCCCAGACACGGACATCGTGATGGCCGCCATTGTGGGCGCGGCCGGCCTTGAGCCGACGCTTGCAGCTGCGCAGGCAGGCAAGCGGGTGCTGCTCGCCAACAAGGAAGCGCTGGTGATGTCCGGTGCCTTGCTGATGGACGCGGTCCATGCCAGCGGGGCCCTGCTTCTTCCCGTGGACAGCGAACACAATGCGGTCTTCCAGTCCTTGCCGAGGTCGGCGGGGCAGGGGCTGGGCGCTTGCGGTGTGAGTCGCATCACGTTGACGGCCTCCGGCGGCCCTTTTTTGAACCGTCCGCTTTCGGAATTGGCCGAGGTCACTCCGGACGAGGCCTGTCGCCACCCCAACTGGATCATGGGGCGAAAGATCTCGGTGGATTCGGCCACCATGATGAACAAGGGGCTCGAGCTCATCGAAGCCTGCTGGCTGTTCGATGCGCAACCGGAGCAGGTGGACATCGTGATCCATCCGGAGAGCATCGTGCACTCCCTCGTGTCCTATGTGGACGGTTCGGTGATCGCCCAACTGGGATGCCCGGACATGCGGGTGCCGATTGCGCATGCATTGGCTTACCCTGAACGCATGGCTTCGGGAGCCCCGCAACTCAGCCTGGCCCAGGTCGGGGCGTTGCGTTTTCAGGCGCTGGACCTGGAGCGCTTTCCGGCGGTGGCCTTGGCTTACCGGGCAATCAGGGCTGGCGGGACATGCCCGGCCATTCTCAACGCGGCCAACGAGGTGGCGGTGGAAGCGTTTCTCGGGACCCGTCTCCGCTTTGACCGTATCCCCGCCTTTATCGAACAGGTGCTGAATGCCGTTCCTTCGCAGCCAGCCGCCACCCTTTCCGCAGTGTTGTCCGCGGATGCGGCAGCGCGCGATGTTGCCGGCACGCTGCTGCGATCAGGCTACGGGGGCCAGATGCCGTGATACAGGCCGGAATCACCACAGTATTCGCTTTTTTTGCGGCGCTGGTCCTGCTGATCTTGTTCCACGAGTGGGGGCATTACTTCGTGGCGCGTCTTGCCGGCGTCAAAGTGTTGCGGTTTTCCATCGGGTTTGGAAAATCGCTCTGGCAGGTCCGTCGCGGGCCGGACCAGACCGAATGGGTCATCGGAGCCCTTCCGTTGGGCGGTTATGTCCGGATGCTGGATGAGCATGAAGGGCCCGTGGCTCCCGAAGAAGCCCACAGGGCCTTCAACCGGCAAACCCTGGGGCGCCGCGTGGCGATTGTGCTGGCCGGCCCTTTGGCCAATTTCCTGCTGGCGTTTCTGATCTACTGGGGGCTTTTCCTGATGGGAGTCCCCGGGCTCAAGCCTTACGTGGATACCCCGCCGCCCGCATCGCTGGCTGCGCAAGCCGGATTTTCGGCCGGAGAACGCATTACCCGGGTTGGACAGGAAGATGTTCATACCTGGAACGAGGTGCAACTGCTGCTCATCGACAGCGCACTCGAGCGGAGCGCGGTCACTGTGGAAACGGAAGACGATGCCGGGCATCTGGCGACGCATCGGCTGGATCTTTCACGGCTCGAAGCGGCCGAGCGGGATGCGGAAGTGCTGGATCGCATCGGCCTCAAGCCCTGGGATTTCCCGATTCCTGCCGTAGCGGGCCGTGTGATCCAGGATGGAGTAGCCGGGCGGGCCGGCCTGCGACCTGGCGACCGTATCGTCGCCGCGGAGGGAGCCCCCCTGGCATCGTGGCAGTCGCTGGTGGCCCTGGTGCGCGCCAGCCCCGGCAAGTCGCTGACATTTACGCTGGAACGCCAGGGGCGGCAGGAGTCCGTGACCCTTATCCCGCGCCCCGACCGGGATGACCGGGGAAACCTGGTCGGCAAGATCGGCGTGTCCCCCAGCGTGCCCCGCAGCCTGACGGAACATTACTGGACGACCGTGCGGGATGCGCCGTTGCCTGCCATGGTCCATGCGGCTCAAAAAACCTGGGAAGTGACGCGATTGACGTTCAAGACGTTCGGGGCCATGCTGCTGGGCCAGGCGTCCCTGAAAAATATCGGCGGTCCGATACAGATTGCCGACTATGCGGGCCAGACGGCGCGCATGGGACTCATCCCCTACTTGACTTTCCTCGCCCTGATCAGCATCAGCCTGGGGGCCATCAACCTGCTGCCTGTCCCCTTATTGGATGGGGGGCATTTGATGTATTATGCTGTCGAGTTGCTCAAGGGAAGTCCCGTTTCCGATCGTGTGCTGGCGCTGACGCAACGGGTGGGGTTGCTGCTACTGACTGCCCTGATGGCTTTTGCACTTTATAACGACATACAACGTCTGCTAACCAACTGATCGGGTCCATGACATTTCGCACTTTCATTGTCTTGTGCTGCATGTTTTTGAGTGCAACTGCATGGGCTGTTGCTCCCTTCACCATAAAGGACATTCGGGTTGAAGGCGCCCAGCGCATTGAAGCAGGCACCATTTTCAGCTATCTGCCTCTCAAGGTTGGCGACTCCGTCACCCCTGAAAAATCCGCTGCGGCCATCAAGTCGCTATATGACACGGGTTTCTTCGCCGACGTCAAACTGGAGAAGGATGGCGACGTGCTGGTGGTGGCGGTGCAGGAACGGCCGTCCATTTACCATGTCGACATCAACGGCGCCAAATCCTTCAACAAGGATCAGCTCAGGGATGCCCTGAAGTCGATCGGCATCGCCGAATCGCGCATTTATGACAAATCGCTGCTCGACAAGGCGGAAAAGGAACTCAAGCGCCAGTATCTGAGCAAAGGAAAATATTCGGCCCAGGTCACCACAACGGTGACTCCGATGACGCGCAACCGCGTGTCGCTGACCTTCAACATCGTGGAAGGGGAGGTGGCCCATATCCGCGAAATCACCATCGTGGGCGCCAAGGCCTTCCCGGAAAAGGTGCTGCAGGATCAATTGCAGCTCAACACCCCCGACTGGTTTTCCTGGTATACCAAAAACGACCAGTATTCGAAGCAAAAGCTGTCCGGCGATCTTGAAACCCTGCGTTCCTACTATCAGGACCGGGGGTATCTGGAATTTGCAGTGGATTCCACCCAGGTTTCCATTTCTCCTGACAAGCAGGACATCTACATCACCATCAACATCACCGAAGGTCAGCAGTACAAGGTTTCCGAAGTCAAGCTTGCGGGCCAGTTCGTGGTGCCGGAAGAGGAATTGCGAAAGCTGGTGACCCTCAAGCCTGGCGACATCTTTTCCCGCGAAAAGGTGACAACGTCCAGCAAAGCGATTTCTGACCGGTTGGCCAACGACGGCTATTCCTTCGCCAACATCAACGCGACGCCGGAAATCAACAAGGAGAAGCGTACCGCCGCCTTTACCTTCGTGATCGATCCGGGGCGCCGGGTTTACGTCCGCCACGTCAACATTTTCGGAAACACCACCACTCGCGACGAAGTGGTTCGACGGGAAGTCCGCCAGCTGGAAGGCGGATGGTATTCGATCCAGAAAGTGAACCGCTCCAAGGAGCGTATCGACAGGCTGGGATTCTTTTCGGAAGTGACCGTGGACAGCCCGCCGGTACCCGGAACCACGGACCAGGTGGACGTCAATTTCACGGTGGTGGAACGCCAGACCGGTTCGGTTCAGGTGGGGGCAGGCTACTCCTCGGCGGAAAAGGTCGTGTTGAGCGCAGGCATCACCCAGAACAACCTGTTTGGCAGCGGCAACTCAATCAGCCTGAACGTGAATTCTGGCGCCATCACGCGCACCTACTCGCTCAGCTATACCAACCCCTATTGGACCGATGAAGGCATCGGTCGTTCATGGACCCTGTATGACACGACCATGAACACGACCTTCCTGACCGGCGTGAGTCCCTACATGACGCGGACACTGGGTGGCGGGATGCATCTGGCCGTGCCGCTCAGCGAAACCAACGCCTACAGCGTGGGGTTGGGCTTTGAGTCGACAGCTATATCCGTGGTGAGCAACAGCCCCATCCAGTATCTGGACTTCGTCAACCAGTTCGGGGATACGGCCAAAACCATCAAGGCGGATGTGGGCTTCTCCAAGGATAGCCGCGACAGCGTCATTTTCCCCATGAAAGGCATGAATCAGCGCTACAGCCTGGAAATGGGCTTGCCCGGGGCCGATCTCAAGTATTACCGTGCGACGGTGAACGAGCAGTTGCTGACCCCGGTCAGCAAGGACACCACGGTATCCCTTTCCGGGCAGTTCGGTTACGGAAACGGCTACAACGGCATGCCACTGCCCTTCTTCAAGAACTTCTTTGCCGGCGGCGTGGATTCCGTGCGCGGCTATTTCACCGGTAGCCTCGGACCGCATACCTTTGATATCGTGGGAAATACCCTCAACCTGGGGGGTAACAAGCTGATCACCGGCAGCGCGGAGTACCTGTTTCCGATGCCAGGGATGAGAAACGACCATTCCTTCCGCTTGAGTACTTTTGTTGATGCCGGTAATGTATTCGGTGGAGGAGAGCCGGTTTCGTTTGGCCAGTTGCGCTATTCCAGCGGTGTTGCCCTGTCCTGGTATTCCCCCATGGGCCCGCTCAAGTTCAGCTATGCCGTTCCCATTCGAGCCCAGCCATTTGATAATATCGAAAGGTTGCAGTTTCAACTCGGTTCCACCTTTTAAGCGAGTACTGACATGAAACCCTTCAAAGTTTTTGTTCTCGTGCTGGGACTGCTGTCCCTCACTCCGGTATTCGGCGCGGATCTCAAAGTCGGCTGGATCAATATCGAGCGCATTTTCAGGGAAGCCGGCCCGGCCCAGAAGGCGACCAAAAAACTGGAAAAGGAATTCGACAAGCGTCAGGCCGATATCCAGAAGATTGGAAAGCAGATGAGCGATCTGCAAACGCAGCTCGACAAGGAAGGAATGACGATGAGCGAAGCGGACCGCAGCCAGAAAGAGCGGGAGCTGGCCAACCTCAATCGTGATTTTCAGCGCATGCAGCGCGAGTTCAGGGAAGATTTGAACATGCGCCGCAACGAGGAGTTTGCCAGCATCCAGGAACGCGCCAACAAGGTGATCCGCGAAATCGCGGAATCTGAAAAATACGATCTCATCCTGACGGATGTGATCTACGCCAGCCCCAAGATCGACATCACGGACAAGGTCTTGAAGGCGCTGGCTGACAAATAAGCCCCGGCCATCATTGGAAGCGACCCGGTCCTATTCCCTGCAGGAACTTGCCGAAGCTAGCGGCGGCGAAGTGGTGGGGGATCCTCACACCCGTATTCAAGGGGTGGGCACGCTGGAGCACGCGCTGCCCGGAGAGCTGACTTTCCTGACCAACAGCCTGTACCGGGATCAACTTCTGGGCACGCGGGCATCCGCAGTGATCCTTGGCCCGGAAGACCGCAATGCCACGGCGTTGCCCCGCATCGTTTCAGCGAATCCCTATGCCTGTTATGCCCGGGTGGCGCAGCGGCTTTTCCCGCTGCCGGAAGCGGCTCCCGGCGTTCATGCCAGCGCGGCCATCGATCCCTCGGCCCAGGTTTCACCCACTGCCACGATCGGGCCTCACGCCACGGTGGGTGCGGGGGCGGTCATCGGTTCCGGAGTCGTTGTCGGCCCGGGATGCGTGGTGGGCGAACGGGTGGTGCTGGAGGACGGTGTTCGTCTTTATCCGCGGGTGGTCGTTTACCCGGACTGCCGGATCGGGCCGCGCTCGATACTGCACGCGGGCGTGGTGATCGGTGCGGATGGATTCGGCATGGCGCGCGATGCCGAGGGGTGGATCAAAATTCCGCAGGTGGGGCGGGTCATCATCGGGGCTGACGTGGAAATCGGCGCCAATACCACGGTGGACCGGGGCGCCATTGAAGACACGGTGATCGAAGAGGGCGTCAAGCTCGACAACCAGATCCAGATCGCACACAACTGCCGCGTGGGGGCACATACGGTGATTGCAGGATGCACCGGCATTTCAGGGAGCACGCGCATTGGCCGCAACTGCCGCATAGGCGGGGGAGTGGGCATGGTGGGGCACCTGGACGTTTGCGACGGTGTGACCGTTTCAGGTTTTTCCCTGATTACCAAATCCATTACCCAGCCGGGGGTTTACACGTCTTCAATCCCCAGCCAGCCCCATCGACAGTGGATGGAAACCCTGGCCAACTTGCGGGCTTTGCCCCAGTGGACGCAGAAACTGAAAATGCTTGAACAGAAGCTGGAAAAAAATACGAAGGAGGAGTAGTCATGGCAGGCATGGACATCAATGAAATCATGGAATACCTGCCGCATCGGTACCCATTCCTGCTGATCGATCGGGTGACGGAAATCGTTCCGGGTGAAAGCATCACAGCGATCAAGAACGTCAGCATCAACGAAGAGTTTTTCAAGGGACATTTCCCCGGTCATCCCGTCATGCCCGGCGTGCTGATCATCGAGGCTCTGGCCCAGGCGGCTGCCGTGTTGAGCTTCAAGACGGAAAACGTCAAGCCGGACGGTCATCGGGTCACTTATTTTGTCGGGATCGACAAGGCGCGATTTCGCAGCCCGGTGTTTCCCGGAGACCAGCTCCTGCTGCAGGCCAAGCTGCTGCGGCATACCTACCGCGTATGGAAGTTTGCCGTCGAGGCCACGGTCAATGGACAGGTGGCTGCTGAAGCCGAGCTGATGTGCACCGAGAAGATGCTTGAAGCATGATTCATCAAACGGCTCTCGTCCACCCAAAAGCTGAACTTGCAAGCGATGTGACGGTTGGCGCCTATTCCATCATTGGAGAGCAGGTTCGCATTGGTCCCGGTACGGTCATTGGTGACCATGTCACCATTTCAGGCAGGACAACCATCGGCGCAAGAAACCACATCCACGGCTTCTGTTCCCTCGGCGGCATACCCCAGGACAAGAAATACCATGGGGAAGACACGGCACTTGAGATCGGCAACGACAATACGATCCGCGAGTTCTGCACCTTCAATATCGGCACCATCGACGATGTGGGGGTCACCCGTCTGGGCGACCACAACTGGATCATGGCCTATGTGCATCTTGCCCACGACTGCCAGGTAGGAAATCACGCGACGTTTGCCAACAATGCGACATTGGCTGGACATGTGCGGGTGGACGACTGGGTGATTCTGGGGGGGTTCGTCGGGGTTCATCAGTTCGTCCAGGTCGGGGCCCACAGTTTTCTCGGCATATCGGCAGTGGTTACCCAGGACGTGCCGCCTTATGTCATGCTGGCAGGCCACCCCGCGGCACCCCATGGCATCAACAGCGAAGGATTGCGCCGTCGCGGTTTCAGTGCGGAGGACGTGGCTGCCATCAAGCGCGCTTACCGCAAGCTGTACCGTTCCGGCCTGAGTCTGGAACAGGCCCGGGAGGAGCTCGTGCTCCTGGCGCGGGAATCTTCGTGCGTGCAGCCGATGGTGGATTTTCTGGACCGTTCCACCCGGGGCATCGTGCGCTGATCATGCGCGTCGGCGTCGTGGCGGGCGAGGCATCGGGCGACGCGTTGGGGGTTACCCTGATCGAAGCGATCCGGATGCGCTACCCCGATGCCGAGTTTGAAGGGATTGCAGGCCCCGGCATGCAATCCTTGGGCGCACATTCCCTCTACCCCATGGAAAAACTTTCCGTGCGCGGTTATGTGGAAGTCCTGAAGGCGTTGCCCGTCCTGTTGCGGATACGCCGTGAACTGATCCGTCATTTTCTTGCCCACCCGCCGGACCTTTTTGTGGGGATCGACGCCCCGGATTTCAATCTGACCCTCGAGAAGCATCTCAAGCAGGCGGGCATCCCCACGCTGCACATGGTGGCGCCCACCGTTTGGGCCTGGCGTGCCAACCGGATGCCCGCCATCCGGGAATCGGTGAACGGCATCCTGTCCATTTTTCCCTTCGAGAAGCCGATTTTCGAGCAGGCCGGCATTTCCATTACCGACATCGGGCATCCGTTGGCGCAACGAATTCCGGAGCACATCGATCGCCAAAAGGCTCGGCAAACGCTCGGGCTGGTCCCCGACGGCCCCGTGGTGGCCCTGTTGCCAGGCAGCCGCATTTCAGAGCTGGAATATCACGCCCGCTTGTTTGTGGCCACGGCGGCGCAGGTTGCGCAACGTGTGCCTCATGCCCGTTTTGTGGCGCCCCTGATCGACGTACGAACCCGGGAGCTGTTTGCCGATGCCCTGCGCACCGTACCCGATGCCCCGGTTGTCCAACTGCTGGAAGGCCGTGCGCACGACGTTCTGGCCGCCGCCGATGTCGCCCTGGTGGCTTCCGGTACGGCCACTCTGGAAGCGGCATTGCTCAAATGTCCCATGGTCATCACCTACAAGCTGTCCGCGCTGACTGCCTGGCTGGCGCGACGCAGGGGCGTTTCCGGATTCGTCGGCCTGCCCAACATCATCCTCAATCAACCGGTGGTGCCTGAATTGATCCAGGAACAAGCCACACCGCAAGCACTGGCGGAAAATCTGGTGCAGTTGCTGAATGATCCGGTTCGAAGGGAGGCCATGGTGCAGGCGTTTGAACGTCTTCACCGCCTGCTGCATGCCGACTCCCATCGGGGCATACTGCAGGGTGTGGACAAGGCACTTCGGGATGCGGCCTGATTTTTTGATTCGCGCCGGCGAACCGCTGGATTTGCCCAGCGGCGTGCTGTGCGGCGTGGATGAGGCGGGTCGCGGCCCGATTGCCGGCCCGGTGTGCGCTGCGGCGGTAATCCTGGACCCGGCGTGCGTGCCCGAGGGACTGGATGATTCCAAAAAGCTCAGCGCCTTTCAGCGCAGCGAACTGGAAAAGCGCATCAAAACAGAAGCAACTGCCTGGGCGGTGGCGTTTGCATCGGTCGAGGAAATTGACCGCATGAACATCTTGCAGGCCACCCTGCTGGCCATGCAGCGGGCAGTGCAGCATCTTGGACTCCAGCCCGATGCGGCCATTTTCGACGGCACGCATTGTCCGTTGCTGCCCATGCGGCGAATTGCCGTGGTGCAGGGTGATGCCCGTGTTGCGACCGTTTCGGCGGCATCCATCCTGGCGAAAACGGCACGGGACCGGGTCATGGATGACCTGGCTCGGGAGTTTCCCCAATACGAGTTTGAGCGGCACAAAGGCTATCCCACGCCAGTCCACCTGGAGCGCCTGCGCGAGCATGGCCCATCGCCGCACCACCGCCGCTCCTTTGCTCCGGTAAAGGCATGCGCATGCAGGTGATTCGTTCCCGCGACAACCCCTTGGTAAAGGCGCTGGCCCAGCTGGCGCATTCAGCGCGGCATCGCCGCAAACAAGCGGAAACGGTACTGGATGGCGTTCATCTGGTGGGCGCTTACTTGCATGCCGTGGGACGCCCCATCGCGGTGGTTGTCAGTGAAACCGGCCTGGCGCATGCCGAAATAGCACGCCTGCTGGCGCATCCGCTCATGCCGCCCGCATCCGTCCTGACCGATGCGCTGTTTGCCGAATGCGCCAGCGTCACGGCACCGGTGGGCATTGCCGCGGTCGTTCCCATTCCGCAGCAGCTGCCGGGCGAGTTGCAGGGAGAGTCCTGCCTGCTGCTGGAGAACATCCAGGATCCAGGGAACCTGGGCACGTTGCTGCGCTCAGCCGCGGCGGCAGGCATGCGTCACGTTCTGCTTTCCCAGGGCTGCACCCTGGCCTGGGCGCCGCGCGTGCTGCGTGCCGGGCAGGGCGCCCATTTTCAGCTGCAAGTATACGAAAACGTTTCGCTCACCGATTGGGCGCAGCACTATGCCGGGCACCTGGTGGGCGCGCTCATGCAGGAGGCGCGTCCTTACTGGGAGCTGGATTTGAGAGGCGCAATCGCGCTGGTGATCGGCAACGAAGGGGCGGGCATTTCTCAGCCGCTTCAGGCCTTGCTGCGCGAACGGGCTTGCATCCCGATGGCGCCCGGCGTGGAGTCGCTCAACGCCGCCGTGGCCGGTTCCGTGCTGTTGTTCGAACGCGTGCGACAGCAAGCGCAGGGGCGCTGACACCCGTCAGAAACGGTGCCTGGACAAGGTCGTTTCGTGCAGGATGGTGGTGGACAGTTCTTCGATGGAGGTGTTGGTCGAGTCGAGGAATGGAATGCCCTGCATGCGCATCAGCGCTTCGGCCGCCTGGATTTCATGCCGGCAATTGGCAAGGGAAGCATAGCGGCTGTCCGGCCGCCGTTCGGATCGGATCTGGTGCAGGCGCTCCGGACGAATCGACAAGCCCCATAACTTGCTTCGCCACGGCAGCAGCACGTCCGGCAGGCGCTGTTTTTCCAGGTCTTCAGGCACCAGGGGATAGTTGGCTGCCTTGATGCCGAACTGCAGGGCAAGATAAAGGCTGGTAGGGGTCTTTCCGGAGCGCGAGACGCCCACCAGGATGAGTTCCGCTTCACCGAAACCATTGGCCCCCAGGCCATCGTCATGTGCCATGCTGAAATTGATGGCGTTGATGCGTTCCGTATAGCGGCTCAAATCTCCGGTGCCATGGGATTTTCCGATGGCGTGCGATGACGCTTTCCGCAATTCGACTTCCAGCGGGGCAATGAACACTTCAAAGAAGTCCAGCACCAGCGCTTCCGCTTTCCGCACTTCATCCCGAATGGCATCATCCACCAGCGTGCAGAACACGATGGGTCTCCCGCCATCCTCATGGGCTTTCCGGTTGATGGCGGCCACCGCATCCCGGGCGCGTTCCAGCGAGTCGACGAAAGGCAGGGTGTGGCGTTCGAACTGCATCCCGTCGAACTGGGTAGTCAGGCTTTGCCCGAGCATTTCTGCCGTGATGCCGGTGCGGTCCGAAACGTAGAAGACATTTCTTTTCATGAATGGGAACCGTAAAATTTTCAACAGGTTATGAAATTCATAGTGTATATCTTATAATAGATAACTTTTAGAGGTCAGGAGGCTCCATGGC
>JAGWTQ010000109.1 GCA_028868905.1 Betaproteobacteria bacterium | reverse complement strand
TGCACGACATGTACCTGATGCAGGTGAAGAAGCCTGCCGATTCCCATTACCCTTGGGATTACTACACGGTGCGGGCCACCATCCCGGCCGCAGATGCCTTCCAGCCGCTCAGCCAGTCGCGCTGCCCCCTCGTCCATAAATGACCGAAATCTTCGGCGTCCCCTTGCTGGCCCTCGCGGGCCAGCTGCTGCTGGGGCTGGTCAACGGCTCGTTTTATGCCTTGCTGAGCCTGGGCCTGGCCGTCATTTTCGGCATGCTCAACATCATCAATTTTGCGCACGGCGCGTTTTACATGATGGGCGCGTTTGCCGCCTGGATGCTGCTGGCCAATTTCGGCATCGGGTATTTTGGCGCGCTCGTGCTCGCCCCCATCCTGGTGGGTTCGGTGGGCGTCGTGGTGGAACGGCTGCTGCTCAAGCGGCTCTACCGTCTCGACCACCTTTATGGACTGCTGCTCACTTTCGGCCTCGCGCTGATACTGGAAGGCCTGTTCCGGGACCAGTTCGGCGTGAGCGGGGAAACCTACGACGTGCCTGAAGTGCTGGAGGGCGCCCTCAACCTCGGGTTCATGGCCCTGCCCAAGTACCGGGTGTGGGTCGTGGGATTTTCCACCCTGGTCTGCTTCTCCACCTGGCTCATCATTGAAAAAACCCGCCTGGGTTCCTACCTGCGGGCTGCCACGGAAAACCCCCAGCTCACCCAGGCCTTTGGCGTGAACGTTCCGCTCATGGTCATGTTGACCTACGGATTCGGGGTGGGCCTGGCCGCGCTGGCCGGCGTCATGGCCGCGCCCATTTTCCAGGTGAGCCCCCTCATGGGATCCAACCTCATCATCGTGGTCTTCGCGGTGGTGGTCATCGGCGGCATGGGGTCGATACTCGGCGCCATTGTCAGCGGACTTGCCCTCGGGGTGGTGGAAGGCCTGGCCAAGGTCTATTACCCGGAGGCGTCCGCCACCGTGGTGTTCGTCATCATGGCGATCGTGCTGATTCTGCGTCCGGCCGGCCTGTTCGGCAGGGAGAAATGATGCGCCGCCTGGGGATTGCGCTGGCGCTGGCGGCCGCCATCCTGGCCCCGGCCGTGCTGTACCCGGTGCTGCTCATGAAAGTGCTGTGCTTTGCCATTTTTGCCAGCGCCTTCAATCTGCTGCTGGGCTATACCGGACTCCTGTCCTTCGGCCATGCCGCCTTTTTCGGAGGAGCCGCCTACGTGGCCGGCTTCACCATACGGGAACTTGCCTGGAGTCCGCTGGCTGGCGTGGCCGCCGGCACGGTGCTGGCCGGCGTGCTGGGATGGATCGTCGGGCGCCTGGCCATCCGGCGCCAGGGCATCTACTTTGCCATGATCACCCTCGCCCTGGCGCAGCTGCTGTATTTCGTCTGCATCGAACTGCCGCAGACCGGCGGTGAAGACGGCCTCCAGGGGGTGCCGCGCGGCACGCTGGCAGGACTCGATCTGTCCAACGACCTCACGCTCTACTACGTCATCCTGACCGTTTCCGTGCTGGTGTTTGTGCTGATCCACCGCACCATTCACTCCCCCTTCGGGCAAGTGCTCAAGGCGATCCGGGAAAACGAGGCACGCGCCGTGTCCCTGGGCTACGACGTGGACCGCTACAAGCTGCTGGCCTTCGTGCTGTCCGCCAGCCTGTCCGGCCTTGCCGGTGCCCTCAAGGTCCTGGTATTCAAGTTTGCCACGCTCACGGACGTGCACTGGCACATGTCCGGCGACGTGGTGCTGATGACGATCCTGGGCGGCATCGGCACCGTGTCGGGCCCCATAGTGGGCGCCTCCCTCATCGTGACGCTGGAAGACCAGCTGGCCGACAAGGTGGGAGCCCTGGTGACTGTCATCATGGGCGGCATTTTTGTGCTGTGCGTCCTGCTCTTCCGGCGCGGCATCGTGGGTGAAGCATCGGCGTTCTGGCAACGGCTGCTGGGCAACCGCAATTCTTCGGGGATTTGATCTAACGCAAAGAGCACGAAGCGCGCTTCCCCAATACTGGCAGCTTTGCCGGTCCCGGGAATCTCGATCGTGGCTTACGATGACCTGCGCACTTTTCTGCGCGATCTGGAACAGCAGGGTGCCCTGTTGCGGGTGGACCAACCCGTGGATCCCGTTCTGGAAAGCACGGCCCTGTGCCTGAGAAGCCTGCAGCAAAACGGCCCTGCCCTGCTTTTCCAGTCTCC
>JAGWTQ010000108.1 GCA_028868905.1 Betaproteobacteria bacterium | reverse complement strand
CAAGGCCATCCGCTTCGCGGAAGACGACGTGCGTCCCATGGGCCGCACGGCGCGCGGCGTGCGCGGCATGCGCCTGCCCGAAGGCCAGCGCGTGATCGCCATGCTGGTGGCGGAAAACGAATTGCAGTCGGTGCTGACCGCCACCGAAAACGGCTACGGCAAACGCACGTCCATCACCGAATACACGCGCCATGGACGGGGCGGGCAGGGCATCATCGCCATCCAGACCAGCGCGCGCAACGGCCGCGTGGTGAGCGCTGCCCTGGTCAACGCCGACGACGAACTCATGCTTATCACCACGGGCGGGGTGCTGATCCGCACGCGGGTCCAGGAAATCCGGGAAATGAGCCGCGCCACCCAGGGTGTCACGCTGATTGCCCTGGACGACGGGGAAAAGCTGGTGTCCTTAAGCCGCATCGACGAATCGGAGTCCGACGCCGAAACAGAATCCGAATCCGAACCTCAGGACGCTTAAAGGCTTTTCCATGCGATCGTTCAATTTTTCTGCGGGGCCCGCGACGCTCCCTTCGGAAGTCATTTACCAGGTGCAGCAGGAACTGCCCGACTGGCGCGGCACCGGCATGTCCGTGATGGAGCTGAGCCACCGCAGTCCCGAATTCGGCGGCATCCTGTCCCAGGCCGAAGCGGATCTGCGCGAACTGCTGTCCGTCCCCGACCATTACCGCATCGTGTTCTGCCAGGAAGGGGCGAGCGCCCACTGGGACATGATTCCCCTCAACCTGCTGCAAGGCAACACGCGCGCCGATTACATCGAAACCGGCTACTGGTCCTATCGCGCCATCGAGGAAGGACGTCGCTACTGCAACGTCAACATCGCGGCCTCCAACCGCATCGACCGTTACTGCGCGATTCCCGAACAGTCGGAATGGCGGCTCGATCCCAAGGCCGCCTACGTGCACTACTGCTCCAACGAAACCATCGACGGGCTCGAATTCTTCTGGATTCCCGACACCGGGCCGGTGCCGCTGGTGGTGGACATGTCGTCGCATTTCCTCTCGCGCCCCATGGACGTGTCCCGTTTCGGGCTCATTTATGCGGGCGCGCAGAAAAACATCGGTCCGGCCGGGCTCAGCATCGCCATCGTCCGCGACGACCTCCTGAAGCCGTCGGCGCCGGGCACGCCTTTTCTCATGGATTATCACAGCCAGGCGCATGCCCATTCCATGCTCAATACGCCGCCCACCTTCACCATCTGGGTGGCGGGACTGGTGTTCCAGTGGATCAAGCGCCAGGGGGGGCTGGCCGTCATGGAGCAGCGCAACGTGGACAAGGCGGCATTGCTGTACGATTTCCTGGACCACAGCGCGTTCTACCGCACCCAGGTCAAACGCGAGGACCGCTCACGCATGAACGTGCCGTTCCACCTGCGCGAACCGGCGCTGGACGAAGTGTTTCTCAAGGAAGCCGACCAGCACGGGCTGCACCAGCTGCGCGGACACCGGGTGGTAGGCGGGATGCGCGCATCCATCTACAATGCAATGCCTGTGGAAGGCGTGAAAGCGCTGGTGACCTTCATGGCTGAATTCGAGCGCCGCTATGGCTGACGACCAGAAACCGGAAAAGACGCTGCAATCGCTGCGCCAGGAGATCGACCGCATCGATCGGGAAGTCCTGCGCCTGATCAACGAACGCGCGCGCGCGGCCGGTGACATCGGCCGCCTCAAGACCGGCGTCCTGTACCGGCCGGAACGCGAAGCGCAGGTGCTGCGCGGCGTGCGCGAAAACAACCCCGGCCCCCTGTCCGGCGACACCGTGGCCTTCCTGTTCCGGGAAATCATGTCGGCCTGTCTCGCCCACGAGCGGCCCATCACCGCAGCCTGCCTGGGGCCTTCGGGCACCTATTCGGAAGCCGCGGCCGTGCGCCACTTCGGTCATGCCGCCAACACCCTGGGCTGCGCCACCCTGGAAGACGTGTTCCGCGCGGCGGAAACCGGCAAGGCGGATTTTGCCGTGGTGCCGGTGGAAAACTCCACGGAAGGGGCGGTGGGCCGCACGCTCGACCTCATGATCGAATCGCCGCTCAAGGTGTGCGGCGAAATCCAGCTGCGCGTCCGGCACCAGTTGCTGGTGCCGCCGGGGATTGCCGAACTGAAGCAGGTGCGCCGCGTGTATTCCCACAGCCAGTCGCTCGGGCAATGCCAGCACTGGCTCAACGCCAACCTGCCGCAGGCGGAACGCCTGTCGGTGGCGAGCAACGCCGAAGCGGCGCGCCTGGCGGCGGAAA
>JAGWTQ010000107.1 GCA_028868905.1 Betaproteobacteria bacterium | reverse complement strand
ACGGGCCCGCCATGTCTGCAGCATCGCCCTTTCATTACGCCAGCCTCGCCTTTTTGCTGGCCACCCTGCTGACCGCCCCGGCTCGGGCGGACAACCTGCTCGACAGCTACCAGGCCGCGCTTGCGTCCGACCCGGCCATCGCCCAGGCGCGCGCCTCCCTTGATGCCGACCTGCAGTCGAAACCGCTGGCCCGTTCCGCCTGGCTGCCCCATATGGGACTTTCGGCCGGAGCCGGCAAAAACATGGCCGGCATCACCGGCTTCGGCGTGCCCCTGTCCCAGACCTACGATTCCAACAATGTCAGCGTCAACCTGACCCAGAACCTGTTCAACGGCCAGGCCTGGACTGCGCTGGCGCAGGCAAACCACCGCATCGAAGCGAGCGAAGCGGCCCTGGTCTATGCCCAGCAGCAGCTCGCGCTCAAGGTTGCCGGCGCCTACTTTGACGTCCTGCAGACCGAAGCCCAGGAGCAGGTGGCGCGCGAGCAGGAAAAACTGTTGGGCGCCATCGGCGAGCAGACGCGTGCCGCGCTGGAAGTGGGCACCGGCGACGTGATCGCGGTGCACGAAGCCCAGGCCCGGCTGGATGCCGCCCGCTCCGACCTCGTCAAATCCGGCAATGCCGTGACGGTAGCGCGCCGCACCCTGCAGCGCCTGACCCACCGCCACCCCGGTGCGCTCGACGACCTGGGTTCTTTCGAACCCCTGCCGCCCCAGCCGGACCAGCCCGACCCCTGGGTGACCACGGCACTGGCAAGCCAGCCCCTGCTTCATGAAAACGAAGCCCGGCTGCAAACGGCCCGTGAGCAGGTGGAATTCAACCGGCGTGCCCGCTGGCCCGTGGTGAGCCTGCAGGGCATCGCCCAGCACACGCAAGGCGTCCTGTTGCCCGGCATGGACATCAACCAGAAGGGGGCGAGCATCAACCTCAGCATGCCGCTGTTCGACGGCGGACAGATTTCCGCCACGGTGGACCAGGCCCAGGCCCAGGCCCAGGCTGGCGTGGAAGCGCTCAACGGCTTGCGCGACGATGTGACGCTCGCCACGCAGACGGCCTTTCACGACCTCGAGGACAGCGTGGCCCAGCTCAAGGCCGCGCAACAGGCGGCCGCTTCGGCCGGGGTTTCCCTGGAAGGCACGCGCGCCGGCTATGAGGTGGGCACGCGCAGCATCATCGACCTGCTGGCCGTGGCCACGGACTACAGTCGGGCCGAGCAAAGCTATCATGCCGCGCGCTATGCCCACGTGGTGGCGCGCGTGCGCCTCAAGGCCGCTGCCGGCATCCTGAGCGCCGCGGACCTGGAAGCCATCAACGGCCTGCTGCGGCATGCTGCCCGTCCGTAAGCTGCGCCTGCCCCTTTTTGCCCTCGTGCTGGCCTTGGGCGGCGGCGCCGGCTTCTGGGCCTATGTTCACCGGCAGCCTGCGGCCGACCTCACGCTGTACGGCAACGTGGACATGCGCGAAGTGCAGTCCGCCTTTGAAGACAGCGGACGCCTGATGACCGTGCGGGTTCAGGAAGGCGACGCCGTGCAGCGCGGCCAGGTGCTGGCCGAACTCGATCCGGTCCGCTTTCGCGACACGGCCCGGCGCGCCCGCGCCGAAGTGGCGGCAGCCCAGGCTGCCCTGGACAATGCCGAAGCCACGGCCCGCCGGCAGGCAGCGCTCGCCCACAAACAGTTCGCGCCCAGGCAAAGCCTGGACAATGCCGAAGCCGCCCTGCGCACGGCCCGCGCCAACCTGGATCGCGCCCGGGCCGAACTCGCGCTGGCGGAAAAGGCCCTGTCCGACACGGTGCTCAAGGCACCCGAAGCCGGCGTGGTGCAGAACCGCATCCTCGAACCCGGCGACATGGCCTCACCCCAGGCGCCGGTCCTGACGCTCGCGCTGGACAACCCGATCTGGGTCCGCGCCTACCTGGCCGAACCCCGGCTGGGCCAGGTGCGCCCGGGCATGCGCGTGTGGGTGCAAACCGATTCCTTTCCCGGGCAGCGTTTTGAAGGATGGATCGGCACCATTTCCCCCACGGCGGAGTTCACGCCGAAATCGGTGGAAACCACGGAGCTGCGCACCGAACTCATGTACCGCCTGCGGGTGTTCGTGTGCAACCCCGACCATCGCCTGAGGCTCGGCATGCCCGCCACAGTGCTGATTCCCCTTCCGGCCCCCGATCCCCTGCCGCCCCGGCCCGCCGACTGCGGCCCGTGAGCCATGGCCGAAGCCGCCCTGGCCCTGGAATCCTGCACCAA
>JAGWTQ010000004.1 GCA_028868905.1 Betaproteobacteria bacterium | reverse complement strand
GCCGACCAGATTTCCGATGGAGTGCTGGACGCCATTCTAGCCCAGGACCCCAAGGCGCGCGTAGCCTGCGAGACGCTCACCAGCACCGGACTGATCGTCATTTCGGGTGAAATCACCACGCAGGCCCAGATCAATTACATCGACATCGCCCGCGACGTGGTGCGCCGCATCGGTTACAACAGTTCCGAAATCGGCTTCGATTACCAGACCTGCGCCGTGCTCACAGCCCTCAACCGGCAGAGCCCGGACATCGCCCAGGGAGTGGACGAAGGGCGCGGGCTGGACCTCGACCAGGGGGCCGGCGACCAGGGGCTGATGTTCGGTTATGCCTGCGATGAGACCGATGCGCTCATGCCGCTGCCCATCCACCTGGCCCACCGGCTGGTCCAGCGCCAGGCCGAGCTGCGCAAGGACGGGCGCCTGCCGTTCCTGCGCCCCGATGCCAAATCCCAGGTCAGCGTGCGTTACGTGGACGGCCGCGTCGTTTCCATCGACACCGTGGTGCTGTCCACCCAGCACGACCCGGACGTGACCCACGAGCGTCTGTCGGAAGCGGTCATCGAGGAAGTCGTCAAGCCGGTGATTCCGGCCGCCTTGCTCACGAAGGACACGCGCTACCTGATCAACCCCACCGGACGTTTCGTGATCGGCGGCCCCATGGGCGACTGCGGCCTGACGGGGCGCAAGATCATCGTGGACACCTACGGCGGTGCCGCCCGCCACGGCGGCGGTGCGTTTTCCGGCAAGGACCCATCCAAGGTGGACCGTTCCGCCGCCTATGCCATGCGCCATGTGGCCAAGAACATCGTGGCGGCCGGTCTGGCCAGCCGCTGCGAAGTGCAGGTGGCCTATGCCATCGGCGTGGCCCGCCCGGTCAGCCTGATGGTGAACACCTTCGGCACCGGCAAGCTGTCGGACGAGCGCCTGGCCGAGGTGGTGCAGCATCATTTCGACCTGCGCCCGAAAGGCATCATCCAGTCGCTCGATCTGCTGCGCCCGATTTACAGCAAGACTGCTGCTTACGGCCATTTCGGCCGGGAAGAGCCCGAATTCACCTGGGAAGCGCGCGACCGCGTCGAAGCCCTGCGCGCTGAAATTTAAGGAGTCCCTCATGAGTGCCGTTGCACAACCCCAATCCGCTCCCGACTACAAGGTCGCGGACATGGCGCTGGCCCGCTGGGGCCGCACCGAAATCGACATCGCCCAGAACGAGATGCCGGGCCTGATGGCCCTGCGCCAGGAATATGGCCCGCAGCAGCCGCTCAAGGGCGCGCGCATCGCGGGCTGCCTGCACATGACCATCCAGACGGCGGTGCTGATCGAAACCCTGGTGGCGCTGGGCGCCGAAGTGCGCTGGAGTTCCTGCAACATTTTCTCCACCCAGGACCAGGCGGCGGCTGCCATTGCCGCGGCCGGAATCCCGGTGTTTGCCTGGAAAGGCGAAACCGAGGAAGAGTTCTGGTGGTGCATCGAAAAGACCATTTTCGGCCCGGATGGCTGGACGCCCAACATGATCCTGGATGACGGCGGCGACCTTACCCTCCTCATGCACGACAAGTACCCCGAAATGCTCACGCACGTGCGCGGCATTTCCGAGGAGACCACCACCGGCGTGCACCGCCTCAACGAAATGATGAAGCGCGGCGAGCTCAAGTGCCCCGCCTTCAACGTCAACGATTCGGTGACCAAGTCCAAGTTCGACAACCTCTACGGTTGCCGCGAATCCCTCATGGACGGCATCAAGCGGGCCACGGACGTGATGGTGGCCGGCAAGGTGGCCGTGGTGGCAGGCTACGGCGACGTGGGCAAGGGCTGTGCCCAGGCATTCCGCGGGCTGGGTGCCACCGTGTGGATCACGGAAATCGATCCCATCTGCGCGCTCCAGGCCGCCATGGAAGGCTACCGCGTGGTCACCATGGACGACGTGGCACCCTTCGGAGACATTTTCGTCACCGCCACCGGCAACGTGGAGGTCATCACGCACGATCACCTGCGGGCCATGAAGAATGACGCCATCGTCTGCAACATCGGCCACTTCGATTCGGAAATCGACATCGCCTCCCTGCGCCAGTACCGCTGGGAAAACATCAAGCCGCAGGTGGACCACGTGGTGTTCCCGGACGGCCGGCGCATCATCGTGCTGGCCGAAGGGCGGCTGGTCAACCTGGGCTGCGCCACCGGCCACCCCAGCTTCGTGATGTCCGCTTCCTTCACCAATCAGGTCATGGCGCAGATCGAGCTGTGGACCAACCACGGCAAGTATCCGGTGGGGGTTTACATCCTGCCCAAGCATCTGGACGAGAAGGTGGCGCGGCTGCACCTTGCGCGCATCGGGGTGCGGCTCACCGAGCTCACGCCCAAGCAGGCCCGCTACCTGAGCGTGGACCCGGCCGGCCCTTACAAGCCGGAACATTACCGTTACTGAGCGGGACACGATCTTGCAGAGCCAGCAGCGTTACCCCAAGGTTTTCAGTTTCGAATTTTTTCCGCCCAAGACTCCGGAAGGCGCGGAGAAGCTGCGCCACACCCGGCGCCAGCTGGCACAACTGCATCCGGCCTTCTTTTCGGTGACCTACGGGGCGGGCGGCACCACGCGCGAACGTACCCTGGAAACCGTGCTGGAAATCCTGCAGGAAGGGTTGCCAGCGGCGCCGCACCTGTCCTGCATCGGCGCCACGCGGGATAGCCTGGCGGATGTGCTGCGGCAGTATCAGGCTCACGGCATCCGCCACCTGGTGGCGTTGCGCGGCGACCTGCCTTCGGGAACGTTCGGGGGTGGGGACTTCCGCTTTGCCAACGAGCTGGTGGCTTTCATCCGGGAACAGACCGGCGACCATTTCTACATCGAAGTGGCGGCTTATCCCGAAGTGCATCCCCAGGCCCGCTCGGCCCAGGAGAATGTCCAGCATTTCAAACGCAAGGTGGAAGCCGGCGCCAATGCGGCCATCACGCAGTATTTCTACAATGCGGACGCCTATTTCAGCTTCGTGGACGAATGCGAGGCAGCGGGACTGGACCTGCCGATCGTGCCGGGCATCATGCCCATCGGCAATTTTTCGCAGCTGAGCCGGTTTTCCGACGCCTGCGGCGCCGAAATTCCGCGCTGGATCCGCCTGAAAATGCAGGGGTATGGTGACGACACGGCGTCCATCAAGGCTTTCGGGCTGGACGTGGTGACCCAGCTGTGCGACCGGCTGTTGTCGGCCGGAGCCCCCGGCCTGCATTTCTACACCATGAATTCGGCCGGCCTCACCAGCGTGATCTGGGACCGGTTGCATCTGTCCGAGCGCTGACCCGCGCCCGGACAGCCGGGGCGGTCAGGCGACCTTGATTTTCTGGCGGGCGGCCTGGGCGTGCTGCTCGGCGTAGGACTGGTGCGCGGCCGCTTCGGCGTAGCCCAGCTTGACGGGGTAGCCCAGGTCCATCAGCACGGAACCCAGCGCCGACAGGCACAGCATGACGTTTTCCGACTTGGCGGAATACCCCATCAGGCCGAAACGCCAGATCTTGCCGGCAAGCGGCCCCAGACCGGCGCCGATTTCCAGGTTGAATTCTTCCAGCAGGGCCTTGCGCACCTTCGCTTCGTCGATGCCTTCCGGCACCTTGACGGCATTGAGCTGCGGCAGGCGATGCTCTTCCTTCACCAGGTATTCCAGCCCCATGGCTTCCAGTCCCGCCTTGAGTGCCAGGTAATGGCGCGTGTGTCGGGCCCAGGCGTTTTCCAGGCCTTCCTCGCGCAGCAGCAGGAGCGCTTCGTGCAGGGCGAACAGGCCGTTGATGGGGGCGGTGTGATGGTACGTGCGGTTGGTGCTGCCCCAGTAGCCCAGCACCAGGTCGAGGTCCATGAACCAGCTGCGGCAGCGTTCCTTGCGGTTGCGCACCAGTGCCACCACGCGGTCGCTGAAGGAGACGGGTGACAGGCCCGGCGTGCAGGACAGGCATTTCTGGCTGCCCGAGTAGATGGCGTCGATGCCCCATTCGTCCACGAACAGGGGAGCGCCGCCCAGCTGCGTGACGGCGTCCACGATGGTGAGGGCGTCGTGGCGGTGCGCGATTTCCACCAGGGTCTTGGCATCGGACATGCAGCCCGTGGAAGTTTCCGCCTGCACAAAGGCCACCACTTTGGTGTCCGGGTGCTGGCGCAGCGTTTCCTCCAGTTTGTTGGGATCCACCGGCTCGCCCCAGGTGTCTTCGATGACGATGGGGGTGCCGCCGCAGCGTTCCACGTTTTCGATCATGCGCCCGCCGAACACGCCGTTGCGGCACACGATGACCTTGTCGCCCGGGTTGACCATGTTCACGAAGCACATTTCCATGCCCACGGAGCCCGGGCCCGAGGCCGGGAAGGTGAGCTGGTTGTCCGTCTGGTACGCGTAGCGCAGCAGCGTCTTGAGTTCGTCCATCATGTCCACGAACACCGGATCGAGGTAGCCGATGCAGGGCAGGGACATGGCCGCCAGCACGCGCGGCGTGATCTCGGACGGGCCGGGACCCATCAGGGTGCGCTGGGGCGGATAGAAGGAATTGATTTTCTTGGGCGGCAGATGCTTGATCGTTGAAGTCATGGCGCAGCTCTCGAAACTAATCCTGCATTTTATCAGAGTTCCCGGCCTTCACGAAATGCACGCGGGCGCCCTCCATGCGGGCCAGGCGCAGAGCCCCCCGTTCTTCTGGCTCGGGGTCGAACAGGCGGTCGCCGTCGGGTTCGGGGTGGTGGCTGGGCTGCAGGCCGGCAAAGTCGTACAGCGCGGTGTCCGCCAGGTGGGAGGGGGTGACCGACTGCAGGCCCAGGAAAATGTTGTCCACGCGGCCGGGGTGGGCGCGCTCCTCGGTCTGCAGCCAGTTCTTGACGGCCTGTCGCTGCAGGTTTTCCTGCGAGCCGCACAGGTCGCAGGGGATGATGGGATAGGCCATGTGGCGGGCATAGCGCGCCAGATCCTTTTCGGCACAGTAGGCGAGCGGGCGGATGACCACGTGGTGCCCGTCGTCGGTCACCAGCTTGGGCGGCATGGCTTTCAGCCGTCCGCCGTGGAACAGGTTCAGGAAAAAGGTTTCCACGATGTCGTCGCGGTGGTGCCCGAGCGCGATCTTGTTGGCGCCGAGCGCCTTGGCCGTGCGGTACAGCACGCCGCGCCGCAGGCGCGAACAGAGTGAACAGGTGGTTTTGCCCGCCGGGATTTTTTCGCGCACGATGGAATAGGTGTCCGCTTCCACGATGCGGTATTCCACACCCAGCGCTTCCAGGTATTCGGGCAGCACCTGTTCGGGAAACCCCGGCTGCTTCTGGTCCAGGTTGACGGCGATCAGCCGGAAGTCCACGGGCGCGCGCCGCCGCAGGTCCATGAGCAGGGTGAGCAGGGCATGGGAGTCCTTGCCGCCGCTCAGGCACACCATGACGGTGTCGCCCTCGCCGATCATGCCGTAGTCGGTGATGGCGCGCGCCACAGAACTGCGCAGGCGTTCCTGCAGGCGAATGAAAGTTGAGGACGGCGCCTCGGGTGCGGTTAACATGGCGGTTTCACAGCCGACTCGATTGGAAGATGGCCATTTTACCGCACTCCCTGTTGCCGGACCCCGAAGCGCAGGCTCACAGCGACCGCCTGCGGGCGGTCATCGACCAGGCCATCCACGCGGCGGGCGGCTGGATCGATTTCGCGGAATTCATGTCGCTGGCCCTGTATGCGCCCGGGTTGGGCTATTACAGCGCGGGAGCGGTCAAGCTGGGTGCCGCCGGCGATTTCGTCACGGCGCCGGAAATGACGCCGCTGTTTGCGCGCACGCTGGCGCGCCCGGTGGCGGACACGCTCGCCGCCCTGCACGCCGAACGGCCGGAAGTGCTGGAACTCGGGGCGGGCACCGGACGGTTGGCGTACGACCTGCTGCTGGCCCTGGCCGAGCGGAACCTGCTGCCGGAACGCTACCGGATCCTGGAAGTGAGTCCTGACTTGCGGGCACGCCAGGAGGCCACGCTGGCTTCCTTGCCGGAGCGCGTGCGGGCGCGCGTGCAATGGTGCGAGCACTGGCCGGAATCCTTTTGCGGCGCCCTGGTGGCCAACGAAGTGCTCGATGCCCTGCCGGTGCATCGCGTGGGCTGGCGCGGCGCACAGGGCTGGGTGGAAATCGGCGTGGCGCTTGAAGGCGGGCGCTGGGTTCCTGCCGAACGGCCGCTGGACAATCCGCGCCTGCGTGAACGGCTGCCCGATCCGGCCAGCTGGCCCGTGCCGTACGACACCGAAATCGGCCTGGCGGCGGCCGATCTGGTGGCGACCGTGGGGCAGAGCCTGCGCGCCGGTCGTGCCTGGTTCATCGATTACGGGTTTCCGGCGCGCGAGTATTACCACCCGCAGCGCGCGGGCGGCACCCTCATGTGCCACATCCGTCACCACGCCCACCCCGACCCCCTGGTGTTTCCCGGCTTGCAGGACATCACCGCCCACGTGGATTTCACGGCGGTGGCGCAGGCGGCGGCCGGAGCCGGGCTGGAGGTGGAAACCTACGACTCCATGGCGTCCTGGCTGATTGAGGAAGGCATCGTGGAAGCGCTGGGGCGTCTGCCGCCCGAGGATGCGGGCCGTTACCTGCCTGCGGCGGCGGCCGTGCACAAGCTGCTGAGTCCGGCGGAAATGGGGGAACTGTTCAAGGTGCTGGTGCTCCGTCCCGGCGCGGGGCGCGAGCCGCTCCCTGCGTCACTGGCTGGCTGAAGCGCGGATGGCTTGCAGGCGGGCAGCCCGCAGGCGCGCGGGGATTTCGGCGGGGTCGGGAGCAGCCTGAGCGATCGCGCCGGCGGGAACCGCGGCAGCCGCGGACAGGGCTCGCAGCAGAGGATCTTCTCCAGTTTCGGTCGCCAGGCCGCGTGCGGCTTCACGGCAGGCGCAGGCGGCCAGCAGGGCTTCGAAGCGCTGCGGGCGGCGCAGGCCGTCGGCACGTTCGATCAGGTCGAGCAGCCCTTCCGGATCGCAGCGGCGGCGCAAGGCCAGGGGGCGCGCGAGGGTGGCGGCCAGCAGGGCCAGGTCCCGCACGTCGGCCGGCAGGCGCAGTCGCTGGCCCAGCTGCGTCAGGGCTGCGCGCCCGCCATCCGGGGTCTCGCCCAGCAAGGCGGCGGCCCAGGCGGCAAAACGCACGTCCCCCGGGTGACCGCGCGCGGCAGCCAGGTCCACGGCGGCAGCAGCCTGAGCGCCGGTTTCCTGCCAGATGGCGGCGATTTCCGGCAGCACGCGCGGCAGGGCGCCGCATTCATCCAGGATGCGGAACAGTTCCGAGGGGGTGGGTTCGTCCAGCCCGCGCGCCAGTTCGGTCCATACCCGTTCGGGCACCAGCGCGTCCGCTTCCCCGGCCTCCACCATGCGCTGCATCAGGAGCAGGGTTTCGGGGGCGACGCGAAAACCGAAGCGCCCCTTGAAGCGGGCGGCGAAACGCGCCACGCGCAGGATGCGCACGGGGTCTTCGGCAAAGGCCTCGCTCACGTGGCGCAGCAGTCGCCGCTCCAGGTCGGCGCCGCCGCCAAACGGGTCGATCAACCGGCCGTCGCCATCGCGCGCCATGGCGTTGATGGTGAGGTCGCGCCGCTGCAGATCCTGTTCCAGCGTGACGTCCGGGCTTGCATGCACCACAAACCCCTTGTATCCCGGCCCGCTTTTGCGTTCCGTGCGCGCCAGTGCGTATTCCTCGTGGGTGACCGGGTGCAGGAACACCGGGAAGTCCCGGCCCACGGGCCGAAACCCCTGTGCCGTCAGCTCTTCCGGCGTGGCGCCCACCACCACCCAGTCGCGGTCCTGCACGGGCAGGCCCAGCAGTTCGTCGCGCACGGCACCTCCTACCGCGTAGGTTTTCATGGTGCCGCAGCCGGGTCCGGTTCGCCGTTGTGCGCCGGTTTCATGCCGGGAATCGTGCCCAGGCGCTGGTGCAGGGATTGCGGGGACTGGCCCAGGCGCAGGGCATAGACCGTGGCGTTGAACATCACGTGTTCCACGTAGCCCCGGGTTTCGCTGACGGGGATGGATTCGATGAACACGGCCGCTTCCTGGGGATTGCCGGTCACCCAGCGCAGCACCCGGTTGGGTCCTGCGTTGTAGCCGGCCGTGGCCAGGATCGGATGGCCCAGACGGTTGAGCAGGTGGTGCAGGTAGAACGTGCCGAGCTGCAGGTTGGTGTCCACCTGGGTGGATTTGGCCCACTGGAAATGATGCAACGGAATGCGTTTGGCCACCCAGCGCGCCGTGGCGGGCATGAGCTGCATCAGTCCCATGGCGCCGGTGCGGGAACGCGCCTGGGGGGCGAAATAGCTTTCCTGGCGCACCAGCCCGAATACCCAGGCTTCGTCCAGGTGGTTTTGCCGGGCCTGCTGGCGCACCGTCTCTTCGAATGCCAGCGGAAAGCGCAGTGCCAGGTCCTGCTGGTCGCCCGCCCGTTCAATGCTGTAGATGGAGCGGTCGTACCACTGCACCTGTGAGGCCAGGGCCGACAGGACCAGGCGCTGGCGCGGCGACAGGGGGCGGTTGACGGCATTCCATTCGAACTGGGATTCGGGAACCAGGCCCAGGCCGTGCAGGCGCAGGGCGCGGGCCAGTTGCGGGCGCAGGGCGTCGATTTCATCGGGCATGAGCGGCGTCGGCTCGGGCGGCAGCGTGAGTTGTCCGCCCAGTTCTTCCAGTGCGAGCAGGCCGTAGTAATTCGATTCCTGGGACAGCGGTTTCCATTGGGCCTGCGCTTCCGCGCTCCGACCCAGGGCCTGCAGGGCGCGTCCTTTCCAGTAGCGCCATGCGGCGCGCGAGGCTTCTCCGGGCGACATGCCGTTGATGGTATGCAGCACCTCGTCCCAGTTGCCCTGGCGCAGGGCTGCGCGGGTGCGCCAGGCGCGCATGCGGTCGTCCGTCAGTTCGCCGGCATGACCAAACCAGGCCAGCGCGTTCGGATGCTGGGCCATGGCGCCCTGCCACGCCACCTGCAGCCAGCCGTAGGCCCGCTCGGGGCTGCTGAAGCGGGAGGACAGGCGCAGCCAGATGTCCGCCGCCTGTTGCGGATCGCGTGCGGCGAGCTGGCTCAGGGCAAACAGGGCCAGTTCGCGCGCCGGACGGCTGTCGCCGCCAGCGTCCCAGGTGTCGAGGAAAGCGCCGGGCTGGGTGTAGGCCTGGGTGAGCGCGTCTTCGCTCAAGCCTTGCAGGGGCGGCAGGAAACTGTTGATGTAGCGGGCGAGCGGCAGGTTGTTGCTGCCGAGCGCCCGGCGCAGGGTTGACCAGACGTCGTCCCGCGTAATCAGGTTTTCGGCGGCCAGCAGCCGGAACACCGGGTCGCAGCTGTCGGGCTGGGACTTGGGACTGAACCACAGGATGCGTGCATCGTGCACGGCTGAAATGTCCTGGCGGCGCATCCGTTCCTGCAGGTTGTCGCAGGCCACTTCCGGGTCTTCCAGGGCGTGCGGGGTGACCTGGGCGGCAAAGGTGGTCCAGTCGTCGCTGCGGGCCAGGGCCTTGAGCCAGCTCACGCGCAGGGGGTCGGCCAGGGGGCTGTACGGAAAGCGGGTGAAAAAGGCCTGGATGTCGGCGTTTGGCACCGGGCCGGGCTGCCCCAGGCGAAGGTCCAGCAGCCAGTACTGCACATAGTCGGCGAGCGGATCGTCCGCCAGTTGCTGGGCATGGCGGGTGAGGGCGGCCAGGTCGCGCGCGCTCCAGGCCTGGTGCGCGGCCAGCAGGGCCTGGTCGGGCGATTCAGAGGGCCGCGCAACGAGGCTGCATGCAAGCAGCAGCGCCGCCGCAGCGCAACGGGCGGACGCGGAAAGAAAAGACAAGCGGTCTCCGGGTCTTCATGCACAAGGGTCTCTGAATTATAGGGCGAAACGGCAGTGCAGGCGTATCATCCCGGGATTGCGCGTGAACCGGGCGCGGTTCCGCGAAGAACATGGAGGATTCCGAACATGGCGCTTTCCGATCCCGCAGTTCCCAGAACCCTGCTGCACCGCCGGCACATCACGGTGGAAGGCTATGCGCGCGAGGACGGCCTGTACGACATCGAAGGGCACCTGGTGGACGTGAAAGGGTACGCGTTTCCTGTCTCGGACGGCATCAAGCCGGCCGGCGAGCCCATTCACGACATGTGGCTGCGCATCACGGTGGACGCCGACCTGGTCATCCGGGAGGCGCAGGCGCAGACCGTAGCCCGCCCCTATCCCGGTGCCTGCGAAACCATCACACCTCATTACGGCGATCTCAAGGGGCTGCGTATCGCCCCCGGCTTCTCCCGGGCAGTGAAGGAACGTTTCGGCGGCGTGCGTGGCTGCACCCACCTCACCGAACTGATCGGGACGCTCGCCACGGTGGCCTTCCAGACCCGCTACGGCGCCGCCGAATCGGAGACCGAGCACAAGCCGCCGCACCTGGACGGGTGCCATGCGCTGGATACCCGGGGGGCGGTTGTGGCTCGTTTTTACCCCAAATGGTTTTCTAAAAAATCATAATGTATCGTTGATATTTTTGGGGTAGAATCCCTGCCCAGTCCAATCCCCATCGGTTTTGGGCGATGGATACCATCAACACTCATCTATAGGCCAAGCAATGAAAATCCATGAGTACCAAGCGAAGGAGATTCTGCGGAAGTACGGTGTCCCCACGCCGCGCGGCATTCCGTGTTTCTCCGTGGAGGAGGCGATAGCGGCTGGAAAAACTCTGGGGGGCAACGTCGCAGTCGTAAAAGCGCAAATTCACGCCGGTGGTCGCGGCAAGGGGGGCGGGGTCAAGGTGGCCAAGTCGCCGGCCGAGCTCGAAACCTACGCGCGCCAGATTTTCGGCATGCAGCTCGTCACGCACCAGACCGGCCCGGAAGGCCAGAAAGTGCGCCGCCTGCTGATTGAAGAAGGGGCGGACATCAAGAAAGAATTGTACGTGGGCATGGTGGTGGACCGCGGTACCCAGCGCGTCGCCCTGATGGCCAGTTCCGAAGGCGGCATGGACATTGAAGAAGTGGCCGCTCACACGCCGGAAAAGATCCACACGGTCTTTATTGACCCGGTGAAAGGCCTGCAAGACAGCGAAGCGGACGACGTGGCCGCCAAGATCGGCGTGCCGGCCAACCTGGTACCCCAGGCGCGCACCCTGCTGCAGGGGCTCTACCGTGCGTTCGACGAAACCGATGCCAGCCTGGCGGAAATCAACCCCATGGTCATTACCGGCGACGGTCGCGTGGTGGCGCTCGATGCCAAGATGAATTTCGATTCCAACGCGCTCTACCGCCATCCCGACATCGTCGCGCTGCGCGACCTGGATGAGGAAGACCCCAACGAAATCGAGGCGTCCAAGTTCGACCTCTCCTACATTTCCCTGGACGGCAACATTGGCTGCCTGGTCAACGGCGCGGGACTGGCCATGGCCACCATGGACATCGTCAAGCTCTACGGCGGCAACCCGGCCAACTTCCTCGACGTGGGCGGCGGCGCCACCACCGAGAAAGTGACCGAAGCGTTCAAGCTGATGCTCAAGAATCCCAACCTCAGGGCCATCCTGGTCAACATCTTCGGCGGCATCATGAAGTGTGACGTGATCGCGGCCGGCGTGGTTGCGGCAGCGCATGAAGTCAAGCTGTCGGTTCCGCTGGTGGTGCGCCTGGAAGGCACGAACGTGGAACTGGGCAAGAAAATCTTGGCGGATTCGGGCTTGCCCATCATTTCCGCCGTCAACATGGCCGATGCCGCTGCGAAAGTGGTGGCGGCCGCGCGGGGGTAATATGTCTATTCTGATCAACAAGAATACCCGGGTCATTACCCAGGGGATTACCGGCAAGACCGGGATGTTCCACACCAAGATGTGCAAGGAATACGCCTTTGGTGCCGACTGCTTCGTGGCCGGTGTCACGCCCAAGAAAGGCGGTCAGGCCTATGAAGGCATTCCCATTTATGACAGCGTGAAGGAAGCCAAGGCCCAGACCGGCGCCACCGTCTCCGTCATTTACGTGCCGCCACCCTTTGCCGCAGCAGCCATCGACGAAGCCGTGGAAGCGGAAATCGATCTGGTGATCTGCATCACGGAAGGCATTCCCGTGCGCGACATGATCCGTACCCGCTACAAGATGCAGGGCAGCAAAACCCGCCTGATCGGGCCCAACTGCCCCGGCCTCATCACGCCGGATGAAATCAAGATCGGCATCATGCCCGGCCACATCCACAAGAAGGGCCCCATCGGCGTGGTTTCCCGTTCCGGCACGCTCACCTACGAAGCCGTGGGCCAGTTGCGCGAACTGGGTCTGGGCCAGTCGAGCTGCGTGGGCATTGGCGGCGATCCCGTCAACGGCATGAAGCACATCGACGTGTTGAAGCTTTTCAATGACGATCCGGAAACCGAAGCGGTCATCATGGTGGGCGAAATCGGCGGTAGCGACGAAGAGCAGTGCGCCCGCTGGATCAAGGACCACATGAAGAAACCCGTGATCGGCTTCATCGCGGGCGTCACCGCGCCTCCCGGAAAGCGCATGGGTCATGCCGGCGCCATCATTTCCGGCGGCAAGGGCACAGCCCAGGAAAAGCTCGCCGTGATGGAAGAGTGCGGCATCAAGGTCACGAAAAACCCGGCCGAAATGGGCAAGCTGCTCAAGTCGGTGCTGTAACCCGGCGTTTCAGGGCCATCAGCCCCGGTCCTTCCGCAAGGGGGGGCCGGGGTTTTTTATTGGGGAGTCAGGGTTTGCGCGGGCAGTTTTCGCGGATGCAGTCCGCGTACAGCTGCAGCGAATGGTCGTGAATGGAAAAGCCCCGTTCCTTGGCCACGCGCGCCTGGCGCCGTTCGATTTCGGCGTCGTAGAACTCTTCCACATGGCCGCATTGCAGACAGACCAGGTGGTCGTGGTGCTGTCCCTCGTTGAGTTCGAACACGGCCTTTCCACTTTCGAAGTGGTGGCGTACCAGCAGGCCGGCCTGCTCGAACTGGGTGAGCACCCGGTACACGGTGGCCAGGCCGATTTCCATGCCTTCCGCCTGCAGGCGTCGGTACACTTCTTCGGCGCTCATGTGGCGCGTGTCGGAATGTTCAAACAGGCCCAGCACCTTGAGGCGGGGCAGGGTGGCCTTGAGGCCGATGTCCTTGAGATCCTGGGGCACGCTCATGGGGAAACCGAAGATGCAGGGAAGATGGGTTATTATAAGCAGATTGGCTTGTACCGGATAAAACAATGAATCGCACTGTCACTGCCCTGCTGCTGTCAGCGTTCGCGCTGGGCGGCTGCTCCTCATGGAGCAAGCCCACCTTGCCCAGCCTGGACATGCCCAGCATGGAGAAGTTGCCTGACCTGATGGCCAAAAAATGGGCGGCCATCAAGCCGTACACGCTGGACATCCAGCAGGGCGTGGTCATCGAAGAGGACATGATTGCCCGTCTCAAGCCGGGCATGAGCCGCACCCAGGTGGGTTACGTGCTCGGTTCGCCCCTGCTGTCCGATCCGTTCCACGCCAACCGCTGGGACTACGTGTTCTACACCCGCAAGAAAGGGGTGATGAGCAAGCCGCACAACCTGACGGTGTTTTTCAAGGAGGAAAAGCTGGAGCGCTTCGAGACCGATTATCCGTTGCCGCCCAAGCCGCCTGAGCCGCCCAAGGCGGCTGAGGCAAAGCCGGCCGAGCCCCCCGAAGTGCTGCCCGCCGGCGCCCACCCGGTCACCACGCCGGAGGTGCGCTGATGGCGCTGGGCATCTGCATTGCGGGCAGCAGCGGACGCATGGGCCGTGCCCTGATGGAAGCGGTGGTGGCCGCCGATGACCTGCGCCTCACCGGCGCCCTGGAACAGCCCGGCAGTCCCTACATCGGGCGCAATCCCGGCGACTGGCTGGGCACCCCGGTGCCGGCCGTCATCACGGACAACGTGCCGGCAGCCCTCGAAGCGAGCCGCGTGCTCATCGACTTCACGCGTCCGGCGGGCACTTTGGGCCATCTCCAGGCCTGCCTGGCGCTCGGGCGCGGCATCGTCATCGGCACCACCGGCTTCAGCGATGCGGAACGGGAAACCATCCGCACGGCGAGCACCCGCATTCCCGTCGTGTTCGCCCCCAATATGAGCATGGGCGTGACCCTTTCCCTGGCCCTCATCGACCTGGCAGCGCGCGTGCTGCAGCCGGGTTTTGACGTGGAAATCGTGGAAGCGCACCACCGCCACAAGGTGGACGCGCCTTCCGGCACGGCCCTGCGCATGGGCGAAGTGGTGGCGGCCGCGCGCGGTCGCCGCCTGTCGGAGGTGGCCGTGTACGGGCGCGAAGGCATCACCGGCGAGCGCAATCCGGACACCATCGGCTTTGCCACCGTGCGTGGCGGCGACGTGGTGGGCGACCACACCGTTTCGTTCATGGCCGACGGCGAACGCCTGGAAATCTCCCATCGCGCCAGCAGCCGCACCACGTTTGCCCTGGGCGCCCTGCGCGCCGCGCGTTTTATCGCGGACAAGCCGTCCGGGCTGTTCGACATGCGGGACGTGCTGGGGCTCGATGCACTGCTTCCGGGCAAGCGGGTTTGATCGGCGCGCTGTTTTAAGGTATTATTTCACCAATCGGAAACGGGAAAGCCGCGGCAAGCGTCCTTCCCGTTTTTCACATCAAATCCCTTCTGGAGTCTCTTGTAATGGCCCACGCCACTACCGCCTCACCGACTGTGCCCGCTGTTCTCGTGCTGGCAGATGGGTCGGTGTTCCGGGGGCAGTCCATCGGAGCTCCCGGCCGGAGCGTGGGCGAAGTGGTGTTCAACACGGCGCTCACGGGCTACCAGGAAATCCTGACCGACCCGTCCTACTGCCGCCAGATCGTCACGCTCACCTACCCCCACATCGGCAACGTGGGCACCAATGCCGAAGATGCCGAATCGGGCTCGGTGGCAGCCGCGGGGCTCGTCATCCGCGACCTGCCGCGCCAGCTTTCCAACTGGCGTTCCCGGCAGTCGCTGCCGGATTACCTGGCCGAGCGCGGCGTGGTGGCCATTGCCGGCATCGACACGCGCCGGCTCACCCGCCTGCTGCGTGAGAAAGGCGCGCAAAGCGGCTGCCTGATGGCGGGCGCAGTGGACGAGGCAGCTGCCCTGGAGGCGGCACGGGCCTTTCCCGGGCTGGCCGGCATGGACCTGGCGCGCGTGGTGAGCTGTGCCCGCCCCTACGAGTGGACCGGGGGTGCCTGGCACCTCGGGCAAGGGTTCGTGGCACCGTCCGCACCCCGTTTTCGGGTGGTGGCGTACGACTACGGCGTCAAGCACAACATCCTGCGCCTGCTGGCCGAGCGCGGCTGCCACGTGACCGTGGTGCCGGCCACCACGTCGGCCGAGGAGGCCCTGGCCTACCGTCCGGACGGCATTTTCCTGTCCAACGGGCCGGGCGACCCCGAACCCTGCGATTACGCCATCGAAGCCATCCGCACGTTCCTGTCCCGCAAGATTCCCGTCTTCGGCATCTGCCTGGGCCATCAGCTGCTGGCGCTGGCGTCGGGAGGGCGCACCGTCAAGATGAAATTCGGCCACCACGGCGCCAATCATCCGGTGCAGGACCTCGATTCCGGCCACGTCATGATCACCAGTCAGAACCACGGCTTTGCGGTGGATGTGGACACGCTGCCTGCCAGCCTGCGCGTCACCCACCGTTCCCTGTTCGACGGCAGCCTGCAGGGCCTCGCCCGCACCGACTGTCCGGCGTTCAGCTTCCAGGGGCACCCTGAAGCCAGCCCCGGCCCGCACGATGCCGGAGGCCTGTTTGACCAATTCATCCGCCTGATGCAGGCAAAAGCGGCCTGACCATGCCCAAGCGTACCGACCTCCGTTCCATCCTCATCATCGGCGCCGGCCCCATCGTCATCGGACAGGCCTGCGAGTTCGACTACTCCGGGGCGCAGGCCTGCAAGGCTCTGCGCGAAGAAGGCTACCGGGTCATCCTGGTCAATTCCAACCCGGCCACCATCATGACCGACCCGGACATGGCCGATGTCACCTACATCGAGCCCATCACCTGGAAGATCATCGAGCAGATCATCGCCAAGGAGCGGCCGGACGCGCTGCTGCCCACCATGGGCGGGCAGACAGCCCTCAACTGCGCGCTCGACCTCGCGCGCGAAGGCGTGCTCGAGAAATACGGCGTGGAAATGATCGGCGCCCGCAAGGAAGCCATCGACAAGGCGGAAGACCGCGAGAAGTTCAAGGCGGCCATGACCCGCATCGGACTGGCCACGCCCCGTTCGGCCATTGCCCACAGCATCGAGGAAGCGCTGCAGGTGCAGGCCGTGGTGGGATTCCCCGCCATCATCCGGCCGTCCTTCACCATGGGCGGCAGCGGCGGCGGCATCGCCTACAACCACGAAGAGTTTCTGGCCATCTGCGAGCGTGGCCTGGATGCCTCGCCCACGCGCGAACTGCTGGTGGAAGAGTCGGTGATCGGCTGGAAGGAATACGAGATGGAAGTCGTGCGTGACCGCAACGACAACTGCATCATCATCTGTTCCATCGAAAACCTGGACGCCATGGGCGTGCACACGGGCGACTCCATCACGGTGGCGCCGGCCCAGACGCTCACGGACCGCGAATACCAGATCATGCGCGATGCCTCCATTGCCGTGTTGCGTGAAATCGGCGTGGAAACCGGCGGCTCCAACGTGCAGTTCGCGGTCAATCCCGCCGACGGGCGCATGATCGTGATCGAAATGAACCCGCGCGTGTCCCGTTCCTCGGCGCTCGCTTCCAAGGCCACCGGCTTTCCCATCGCCAAGGTGGCGGCCAAGCTGGCCGTGGGCTACACCCTTGACGAGCTGAAGAACGACATCACGGGCGGTGCCACGCCGGCGTCTTTCGAACCCAGCATCGATTACGTGGTCACCAAGGTGCCGCGCTTCGCCTTCGAGAAATTCCCGCAGGCCAACGACCGGCTCACCACCCAGATGAAATCGGTGGGCGAAGTCATGGCCATCGGCCGTTCCTTCCAGGAGTCGCTGCAGAAAGCCTTGCGCGGCCTGGAAACCGGAGCCAACGGCCTGGATGAGCTGAGCTCGGACCGCACCGTCATCGAAGCCGAACTGGCCGATCCCGGCCCGCACCGCCTGTGGTACCTGGCCGACGCCTTCCGGGTGGGGCTGGATCTCGACCAGATTCATCGCCTGTCGCACATCGACCCCTGGTTCCTGGCGGAAATCGAGGACCTGGTGCGCGAAGAATCCCTCCTGCGCGGCCAGTCGCTGCAGGCGCTCGACGCGCCCGGGCTGTATGCGCTCAAGCGCAAGGGCTTTTCCGACCGGCGCCTGGCGACCCTGCTGGGCACCGACGAGCACCAGGTGCGGGCGCGCCGCCACGCGCTTGGCGTGCGTCCGGTGTACAAGCGCGTGGACACCTGCGCGGCGGAATTCGCCACCGGCACGGCCTACCAGTACTCCACCTACGACGAAGAGTGCGAGGCGCAACCCACGTCCCGCAAGAAAATCATGGTGCTGGGCGGCGGCCCCAACCGCATCGGGCAGGGCATCGAATTCGACTATTGCTGCGTGCATGCCGCGCTCGCCCTGCGCGAGGACGGCTATGAAACCATCATGGTCAACTGCAATCCGGAAACCGTGTCCACCGACTACGACACGTCCGACCGTCTGTACTTCGAACCGCTCACCCTGGAAGATGTGCTGGAAATCGTCGCCATCGAAAAACCCCAGGGCGTGATCGTGCAGTTTGGCGGACAGACGCCGCTCAAGCTGGCGCGCGGGCTGGAAGCGGCCGGCGTGCCCATCATCGGCACGGCGCCCGACAGCATCGACCGCGCCGAAGACCGCAAGCGCTTCCAGCAGATGCTCCATGAACTGGGCCTGCGCCAGCCGGAAAACCGCACCGCCTTCGACCGCGACTCGGCGCTGGCCCTGGCCGGCGAGCTGGGCTATCCGCTCGTGGTCCGGCCCAGCTACGTGCTGGGTGGGCGCGCCATGCAGATCGTGCACACCCAGGCCGACCTCGAAAAATACCTGCGCGAAGTGATCACGGACACGGATGGCATGACCGGCGTGGCGGTGACCAAGGATTCGCCCATCCTGCTCGACCGTTTCCTCAACGACGCCATCGAGGTGGACGTGGATGCCGTGTCCGACGGCGAACGCGTGGTGATCGGCGGCATCATGGAACACATCGAACAGGCCGGCGTGCATTCGGGCGACTCCGCCTGTTCGCTGCCGCCGTTCAGCCTGCCGGCCGCGCTCCAGGACGAGCTGCGCCGCCAGACCGTGGCCATGGCCCGGGCGCTTGGCGTGGTGGGGCTCATGAACGTCCAGTTCGCCATCCAGGGCGACGTGGTGTACGTGCTCGAAGTCAATCCGCGCGCGTCGCGCACCGTGCCTTACGTGGCCAAGGCCACCGGGCGCCAGCTCGCCAAGGTCGCGGCACGCTGCATGGTGGGACAGAGCCTGCCCAGCCAGGGCGTCACCGGTGAAATCGTGCCGCCTCATTTCGCCGTCAAGGAAGCGGTGTTCCCGTTCATCAAGTTCCCCGGCGTGGACCCCATCCTGGGCCCCGAAATGAAATCCACCGGCGAAGTGATGGGCGTCGGCGCCACGTTTGCCGAAGCCTTCGTCAAGTCGCAGCTCGCCGCCGGCGTCAAGCTGCCGTCCTCCGGCAAGATCTTCATCAGCGTGCGCAACGCCGACAAGCCGCCCGTGGTGGAGATCGCGCGCAGCCTGGCGGCCATGGGCTTCACCCTGGTGGCCACGCGCGGCACCTGCGCAGCGCTCGAGGCGGCCGGCATCAAGGCCACGGCCGTCAACAAAGTGACGGAAGGGCGTCCGCACATCGTGGACATGATCAAGAACCGCGAGATCAGTCTCATCATCAACACCGTCGAAGAGCATTCGCGCGCAGTCCAGGATTCCTGGTCCATCCGCAACGCAGCGCTCCAGGGACGGGTGACCTATTACACCACCGTGGCGGGCGCGCGCGCCGCCTGCCTGGGCATGCAGCTGACGCAGCGCCTGGGCGTATACGATTTGCAGTCGCTTCAAGGTCAGATTAAACAGGCAGGAGAGTAGGGCATGAACAAGGTTCCACTGACGGTGACCGGCGCGGAAAAACTCAAGACGGAGTTGCATCACCTCAAGCATGTGCAACGGCCGGCCGTGATCCAGGCCATCAGCGAGGCACGTGCCCAGGGCGATCTGTCCGAAAACGCGGAATACGACGCGGCCAAGGAACGCCAGTCCTTCATTGAAGGGCGCATCGTGGACCTCGAATCGAAGCTGTCCAATGCGCAGATCATCGACCCCACCCTGCTCGACGCCGACGGGCGCTGCGTGTTCGCGGCCACCGTGGAGCTGGAAGACGTGGAATCGGGCGACGTATTCACCTACCAGATCGTGGGGGACGACGAGGCCGACATCAAGGAAGGGAAAATCTCCATCAGCTCGCCCATCGCCCGCGCCCTTATCGGCAAATACGCAGGGGACATGGCGGAAGTGATCGCGCCTGGGGGGGTGAAGGAATATGAAATCCTCGACGTCCGCTACATCTGAACTCAAACTGCCGCCGCCCGGGCGCGCGCTCTCCCTCACGCCGGCCGAACGCAGCGCCCTGCGCGCGCGGGCCCATGCCCTGCATCCGGTGGTAATGGCGGGCCAGGGTGGGCTCACTGACGCCGTGCTGCTGGAACTGGAACGCGCCTTGCGTGCCCACGAGCTCATCAAGTTCAAGGTGGCCGAAGGCGATCGCGCCGCGCGCGAGGCCATGCTGGCGGCCGTGTGCGCACGCCTGTCGGCGGCGCCCGTGCAGCAGATCGGCCGCATCCTGGTTCTCTATCGCCCGAAATGAAACCCACCCGGACCAGCAAAGCCTGGATGCGGGAGCACCTCAACGATCCATTCGTCAAGAAAGCCCGCCTGGAAGGCTACCGTTCCCGCGCGGCTTACAAGCTCATGGAAATCGACGACCGCGACCGGCTCCTGCTGCCCGGCATCACCGTGGTGGACCTGGGGGCGGCCCCCGGCGGCTGGTCCCAGGTGGCGCGCGAGCGGATGGGGGCGCAGGGCCGGGTGTGGGCCATCGACCTCCTGCCCATGACACCGCTGGAAGGGGTGACCTTCATCCAGGGTGATTTCAACGCGCCGGAAGTCCGGGACGCGCTGGCCGCGGTCTTGCCCGAAGGCGGGGCAGACCTTGTTTTATCGGATTTAGCCCCCAACATCAGTGGTGTGGCCCTGTACGACCAGGCACGGGCCGCCGAACTCTGGGACGCGGCCCTGGAATTTGCAGTTAATACCCTGAAACCAAAGGGGAAGTTTCTGGTCAAAGTGTTCCATGGCAGCGACTTCGAAACCTACGTGCGGCGCCTGCGCCTGCTGTTCGAGTCGGTGACCACCCGCAAACCGGCGGCATCGCGGGACCGCAGTCCGGAAGTCTATCTGTTGGGAAAAACGCTCAAACCGGGTGCCCGCGAGCAGCTGCGCCAGCTTTTTTACCCCGAATGACAGCCGTTTTGGGATTACAATGGACTTGCGAACCTGTCGCAGGTCCGTGGGCGATGTGTCCGCTTGGAGGGAGCCTCTCTTGAACAATATCGTGAAAAACATTCTGGCCTGGCTTTTCGTGGGCGTCGTGCTGATGTTGCTCGTCAGCCAGTTCCAGGGCCGCCAGCCCACCACCGATGTCCTCACCTATTCGTCTTTCCTCGACGAAGTGAAGGCGGGCCATGTGGCCAAGGTGGTCATCGACGGCCGCTCCCTGCGCGGCGAGAAGTCCGACGGCAAGCCGTTCACCACGTTTGCCCCGTCCGATCCCTGGCTGGTGAGCGACCTGCTCAAGTACGGCGTGGCCATTTCCGCCAAGCCGGAAGAAGAACCTTCGGTCTTCATGAACCTCCTCATGTCCTGGTTCCCGATGCTGCTGCTGATCGGGGTCTGGATCTTTTTCATGCGCCAGATGCAGGGCGGGGGGCGCGGCGGCGCCTTCTCCTTCGGCAAGAGCCGGGCCCGCATGCTGGACGAAAACACCAACCCGGTCACCTTCGCTGATGTGGCGGGCGTGGATGAAGCCAAGGAGGAAGTGTCCGAGCTGGTGGAATTCCTGCGCGACCCGGGCAAGTTCCAGAAACTGGGCGGTCGCATTCCGCGCGGCGTGCTCATGGTGGGCAGCCCCGGCACCGGCAAGACGCTGCTGGCGCGCGCCATCGCGGGCGAGGCCAAGGTACCTTTCTTCAGCATTTCCGGTTCGGATTTCGTGGAAATGTTCGTGGGCGTGGGCGCGGCCCGTGTGCGCGACATGTTCGAGCAGGCCAAGAAAAGCGCCCCGTGCATCGTCTTCATCGATGAAATCGACGCCGTGGGCCGCCAGCGCGGCGCCGGCCTGGGCGGCGGCAACGACGAGCGCGAACAGACGCTCAACCAGCTGCTGGTGGAAATGGATGGCTTCGAAGGCACGGTGGGCGTGATCGTGATCGCCGCCACCAACCGTCCGGACGTGCTCGATCCCGCGCTGTTGCGCCCGGGACGCTTCGACCGCCAGGTGGTGGTGCCCCTGCCCGACATCCGTGGCCGCGAACAGATCCTGCTGGTGCACATGCGCAAGGTCCCCATCGCTCCCGACGTGCGGGCCGACATCATCGCCCGCGGCACGCCCGGTTTTTCCGGCGCGGACCTGGCCAACCTGGTCAACGAGGCGGCGCTCTTTGCCGCTCGCAGCAACAAGCGCCTGGTGGACATGGACGACTTCGAGCGCGCCAAGGACAAGATCATCATGGGTGCCGAACGTCGTTCCATGGTGATGCCGGAACAGGAGCGGCGCAATACGGCCTACCACGAGTCGGGCCACGCCGTGGTGGCGCGTCTGCTGGACCGCACCGATCCCGTGCACAAGGTCACCATCATTCCGCGCGGACGGGCGCTGGGCGTCACCATGCAGTTGCCCACGGAAGATCGCTACAGCATGAACCGCGACCAGATCCTGCAGAACATTGCGGTGCTCTTTGGCGGACGCATTGCGGAAGAGGTGTTCATGAACCAGATGACCACCGGGGCCAGCAACGATTTCGAACGGGCCACGGAAATGGCGCGGCGCATGGTCACGCAGTGGGGCATGTCGGACCTCGGGCCCATGGTGTATGGCGAAAACGAGGGCGAAGTGTTCCTCGGCCGTTCCATCACCACCCACAAGAACGTGTCCGAAGCCACCATGCAGCAGGTGGACGGGGAAATCCGCCGCATCATCGGCGAGCAGTATGCCCTGGCGCGGCGCCTGATCGAGTCCAACCGCGACAAGATCGAAGCCATGGCGCACGCCCTGCTGGAATGGGAAACCATCGATTCCGAGCAGATCGACGACATCATGGCGGGCCGTCCGCCCCGGCCTCCCAAACCTTCGGCGGCCGCTCCGGCCTCGCCCCCGCCGGCCGCGACCGGCTCCAGCCCCGGACCGGCACCCGGTGCCCCCCGTCCGGCCCAGGAAACCTGACCCGGCCCGGGGGCGCGCCCCCGGGTTTTTTTATCCTTTTCCATCCATGACTGAATTGCATTGCGGACGATACCGCTTGCCGCTGGATCGCCCCCTCATCATGGGGATCATCAACGTCACGCCGGATTCCTTTTCCGACGGCGGCCGCTTCACGGAAGCGGCGCGCGCCGTGGAACACGGCTTCAGCCTGATGGAGGCGGGCGCGGCCCTGCTCGACGTGGGCGGTGAATCCACCCGTCCGGGCGCCACGCCCGTGCCGCTGGAGGAAGAGCTGCGCCGTGTCATTCCCGTCATCGAGCAGCTTTCCGGCGGACCGGTGCCCATTTCCATCGACACCCGCCATCCTGAAGTGATGCGCGCCGCCCTCGCGGCCGGCGCCACCCTCGTCAACGACGTCAATGCCTTGCGCGCGCCGGGCGCGCTCGAGATCTGCGCGGCCTCCGACGCCGCGGTGTGCCTCATGCACATGCAAGGCACGCCCCAGACCATGCAGGACAACCCGCTCTACGGCGACGTGCTGGCGGAAGTGGAAGCCTTCCTGCTGCAGCGGGCCCGGGCTGCGGAAACCGCAGGCATCGCCCGCGACCGCATCCTGCTCGATCCCGGATTTGGTTTTGGCAAGACGGTGGCGCACAATCTGGCCCTGTTGCGCGGTCTGGAACGACTCGCTGCGGCAGGCTACCCCCTGCTGGTGGGCCTGTCGCGCAAGTCCGTGCTGGGGGCGGTCACCGGTCGCGTGGTTTCGGACCGCGTGGCCAGCAGCGTGGCGGCGGCGCTTGCCGCCGTGGCGCGCGGCGCCCGCGTGCTGCGGGTGCACGACGTGGCCGCCACCCGTGACGCCCTCGACGTGTGGCAGGCGGTGCAAGGAGAAACGGCATGAGTCGCAAGTATTTCGGGACGGACGGCATTCGCGGGCGGGTGGGGCAGCATCCCATCGTCCCGGGGCTGGTGCTGCAGTTGGGCTTTGCCGCCGGCACGGTCCTGACCCGGGCGGGCACGACGGATGGCCAGCGTCCGCGCGTGGTGATCGGCAAGGACACCCGGGTTTCCGGTTACATGCTGGAATCCGCGCTTGAAGCCGGCCTTTCGGCGGCCGGGGTGGACGTCGTGCTGCTGGGTCCCATGCCCACGCCGGCCGTGGCGTACCTGACCCGGGCCCTGCGTCTGCAGGCGGGCATCATGATCAGCGCGTCCCACAACCCGTACGACGACAACGGCATCAAGTTTTTTTCCGCGGCAGGCACCAAACTGCCGGACAGCGTGGAGCAGGACATCGAAGCGCTTCTCGAAGGGCCGCTTGCCTGCAGCGAGTCCGCCCGTCTGGGCCGGGTGCGCCGCATGGACGACGCCGCGGGCCGCTACATCGAGTTCTGCAAAAGCACGTTCCCGTCCACCCTGGACCTCAAGGGACTCAAGCTGGTGGTGGATTGCGCCCATGGGGCCACCTATCACATCGCGCCCCTCGTTTTCCATGAACTGGGCGCCGAAGTGGTGGCCATCGGCAATGCGCCCAACGGCCTCAACATCAATGATGGCTGCGGCGCCACGCACGTGGCGACCCTGCGTGCGGCCGTGCTGGAGCACCAGGCGGACCTCGGCATCGCCCTCGACGGCGACGGCGACCGCCTCATGATGACGGACCGCAACGGCACCGTTTACGACGGCGACCAGCTGCTCTATGCCATCGTCCGCCATCGCCAGGAACAGGGCCTGTTGCGCGGCGGCGTGGCGGGAACCGCCATGACCAACCTAGCGGTGGAAAAGGCCCTGGCGGCACGCCAGATTCCTTTCGTGCGCACCCGGGTGGGCGACCGCTACGTGCTGGAAGCGCTGGTGGAACGTGACTGGGTGGTGGGCGGCGAAAATTCGGGACACATCATCTGCCGCGACAAGCACACCACCGGCGACGGCATCATTTCCGCCCTGCAGGTGCTGGCCGCCCTGGTGGACCGCAAGACCACCCTGGAAGCCTACACGGCCGACGTGAAGCTGTTTCCCCAGCGCCTCGTCAACGTGCGCACGGCCGGACCGGTGGACTGGGCCGGCTCGCCCGCCGTGCGTGCCGCCGTGGAAGCGGCGGAACGGGATCTGGGCGGAACGGGCCGCGTGCTGTTGCGCCCTTCGGGCACGGAACCGCTCATCCGCGTCATGGTGGAAGGGGCCGATGCCGGACGGGTGGAGCACTGGGCACAGGCCATCGCGGCGGCGGTGCAGGCGCTCGCTGCCGGCTGAACGCGCCTAGACCAGATCGGGGTTCAGCACCGCCCGCAACACCACCTGCGGCAGGCCACGCCGCTCGCGCCACGAAAGCCACCACACGGCTCCTTTGCGCACGCTCCATTCGTCTTCCTTTCCCGACAGCAGCAGTGCGGCCGTCTGGCCCAGCGACGGCTGATGACCCACCACGATGGTGGGCATTTTGGCCTCGGGCCAGTGCGCGGCCTGCAGGATCTGCGCGGGCGTGGCGCCCACGCCCACCAGCGGCACGGTCTCGAAATCAGGAGCGTAGGCCAGTGCCGTGCTTTGGGCGCGGCGGGCCGGGCTGACGATGATGCGGCACGGTCCCTGCAGGGAATGGTGCAGCCATTCCGCCACGCGCCGGGCCTGTTGCCGGCCGTGGGCCGTGAGTTCGCGCTCGTGGTCCGGCAGGGTGTCTTCCGCTTCGGCGTGGCGCCACAGGATGAGGTCCATGGTCAGATCTCCGCAGGGCAGCCGGGCAGCAGGCGGTAGCCGCGCTCGGCCTTGCTGACGGTTTCCGGAACCAGCGGCAGGTGCTGCTGCAGCAGCGCGCCCAGCTCCTGGAGCCGGTCCGGGTTTCCCGACAGCAGTTCCAGTTCCACTTCGGCAATGGGGGCGGTGGCGGGTCCGGCCCGCACTTCGCCCCGGTCCAGCGCCAATTCCACCACGCTCCCGTCCGGGCAGTCCAGTCGTTGCGCCACGCGCCGGAATTCGGTGGTGAAGCGGTGGGCAAGGCGGGGCTGGACGTCCGGTGATTCCAGGAACGCGCGCAAGGCGGCGTCGGGCACTTGCGAAAAATCCAGGGTGGTGCCGTCGGAAGGCAGGTCCAGCTCCAGCCGGGTGGCCAGTCCCGCCTCCACATGTCCTTTGGATTTGAGGGTCTGCACCCACCGCCCGTCCGCCAGGCGCAGGCGCAACGCCATGCCGTGGTGGCGCAGGGCGCATTCGGGCGTGTCGTAGTAACGGCTGGTGAGCGTGCTTTCGCTGGCCGGCGTGCGCATCAGCGATGCGAGTTGCGGCAGCGCCAGGACCCGTTCCAGCACTTCGGGCGTAGCGGCGAGCTTGAGTTCGATTTCGACTTTCAGGAAAAGCCCCTCACTCGGTGCGGCGGGAAAACTTGTCCAGCAGGAAATCGTGGGCGCAGAAGCGCCGGCCACTACGGGAGCTGCGCAGGCGGTAGTGTCCGCTGCCGTCCATTTCCCAGGCCTGGACGTTGTCGCGCAGGTAGGGGCGCAGTCCTTCGGAAATCACGCGGCGCTTGACGCCGGCATCGAGGATGGGCACGCACACCTCGATGCGCCGGAACAGGTTGCGCTCCATCCAGTCGGCGCTGGAAATGAACACGTCTTCCGCGCCGTCGTTGCGGAAGTAAAACACCCGGTGGTGTTCCAGGAAACGGCCGATGATGGAAATGACGCGGATGTGCTCCGACAGGCCAGGCACTCCCGGACGCAGCAGGCACACGCCGCGCACCAGAAGGTCGATGCGCACGCCGGCCTGGCTGGCCGCATAGAGCTGTTCGATGATGCGGGGCTCGGTCAGGGCGTTCATCTTGGCAATGATGTGGGCGCGCCGCCCGGCCTGCACATGCCCGGTTTCGCGCTGGATGGCGGCGGCCAGTTCCGTGTGCAAGGTGAAGGGGGACTGGAACAGGCGCTTGAGGCCGGCGTGCTGGCCCAGGCCCGTGATCTGCAGGAACACTTCGTTCACGTCCGTCGTGATTTCGGCATCGGCCGTGAACAATCCGAAATCGGTGTAGAGCTTGGTGGTCTTCGAGTGGTAATTGCCGGTGCCCAGATGCACGTAGCGGCGCAGCAGGCCGCCTTCGCGCCGGATGACCATGCACATCTTGGCGTGGGTCTTGTAACCGAACACCCCGTACACCACGTGCGCGCCGGCTTCTTCCAGTTTGGCTGCCCAGTTGATGTTGGCTTCCTCGTCGAAGCGCGCCAGCAGTTCCACCACCACCGTGACTTCCTTGCCCTGGCGTGCGGCGTCGATCAGGGCTTCGATCAGTTCCGAATCGGCGCCGGCACGGTACACCGTCTGCTTGATGGCCAGCACGTGGGGGTCGCTTGCGGCCTGGCGCACAAAATCCACCACCGGCGCAAAGGACTGGAAGGGGTGGTGCAGCAGGATGTCCTTGCGGCGGATGGCGGCGAACAGGTCGCCGCACTTTTCCAGTTCCTTCGGTGTCTGCTGGGTGAACTGCGGGAAGCGCAGGTCGGGTCGTTCCACCAGGTCGGCCACCTGCATCAGGCGCACCAGGTTCACCGGGCCGTTGACGCGGTAGAGCGCCGTTTCGTCCAGCTCGAACGTGTCCAGCAGGAAGCTGGCCATGGCCTGCGAGCAGTTGTCCGCCACTTCCAGGCGGACTTCATCGCCGTACTGGCGGTGGCTCAGTTCGCCCTGCAGCACCAGGCGCAGGTTTTTGGCTTCTTCCTCTTCCAGGAACAGTTCGCTGTTGCGCGTGAGCCTGAACTGGTAGCAGCCCTGCACCTCCATGCCCTGGAACAGTTCGCCCACGTTGGCGTGCAGGATGGACGACAGGAAAATGAAGCCGTAGGGGCAGCCGGCGATGGCGGCGGGCAGCCGGATGAAGCGGGGCAGGGAGCGAGGGGCCTGCACCACGGCCTTGGTGGTGTTGCGTCCGAAGGCGTCGCGCCCGGACAGTTCCACCGCAAAATTGAGGCTCTTGTTGAGGATGCGGGGAAAGGGATGGGCCGTGTCGAGCCCGATGGGCGTGAGCACCGGCATCACTTCCCGGAAAAAATAGTCGCGCGCCCAGGCGCTCTGGGCTTCGGTCCAGTGGCCGCGCCGGTGGAACGCGATGCCTTCCTCGGCCAGCCGCGGCAGGACTACCTCGTTGAGCAGCACATACTGGTGTTCGATCAGGGCGTGGGCTTCCGCCGACACCTTGGCATAGACTTCGGCCGGAGAGAGGCCGTCCGGCCCCGACACGGCAATGCCCTGGTGGATCTGCTCCAGCAGGCCGGCTACCCGGATTTCGAAGAATTCGTCCAGGTTGCTGCTGACGATGCACAGGTAGCGCAGGCGTTCCAGCAGCGGCGTGCTGTCCGATTCCACCAGTCGCAGCACGCGCCGGTTGAAAGCCAGCAGGCCCAACTCGCGGTTGAGAAAAGGAGAGGGGGAGCGCGCTGGGGTCAACGGCGTGGGCCAAACGGAACAAGGATGGACGATACGACCATCTTGCGCCGCTGCCGCCGCGGAAGCAAGGGCTGTGCGGCGGCTTAACAAAAGCTTCACGCAACCATCATGGCTTTGTCATGGGGTTTGCACATAGTGGCAACAGTTTGTGACACAGGTGAATGGCTCATGCTGCAACTGGAAAAAAGCCCACAGGAGGCGCGCCGCCCGCGCCTGGCCTTTCAGTACGGACGCTCCGAAGCCGATGTGCGCGCGGCCCAGAAGCTGCGCTGGCGCGTCTTTGCCGAGGAAATGGGGGCGCGTCTCGCCAGCCCGGAACCGGGGCTGGACCAGGACCGTTTCGATGCCCTGTGCGACCATTTGTTGGTGCGCGACACGCGCACCAACGAGGTGGTGGGCACTTACCGCATCGTCAATGCCGCTCAGTCCGAGCGTGCCGGCGGCTTTTACTCGGACGGCGAATTCGATCTCTCGCGGCTGGCGCACCTGCGCGGCCAGATCATGGAAGTGGGGCGGGCCTGCGTGCACCCGGACTATCGCAGCGGCGCCGTGATTGCGGCGCTGTGGTCGGGGCTGGCCGACTACATCCAGCACCACGGCGTGCAATACCTGATGGGCTGTGCCAGCATCAGCATGGCCGATGGCGGCCACGCGGCTGCCAGCATTTACCGGCAACTGCGCGCAACCAATGCGGCACCGGCCGAATGGCGTGTGTTCCCTCACTGCCCGCTGCCGCTGGAAAAGCTGGACGACGGCACGCTGGCGGAAGTGCCGGCCCTCATCAAGGCCTATTTGCGGGTGGGGGCCTACGTGTGCGGCGACCCGGCCTGGGATCCCGATTTCAACACCGCGGATTGCCTGCTGCTGTTGCCCACGTCGCAGATGGACCACCGCTATTCGCGCCATTTCCTGAAACAGTCCCTCACAGAAAATATGTTCTGAGCGCCTGTTGCGCCTCGCATGCCCGGTCCCTGCCGGGCTTTTTTTTGGTAAAGTCGGATTTTCACCAGCCCTAGCCCGTCATGTCCCATTCAGTCATCGCTGCGGTGGATCTCGGGTCCAACAGTTTCCGGCTGCAGGTCTCCCGGGTGGTGCAGGGGCAACCCTACACCCTCGATGCCCTCAAGGAGCCGGTGCGCCTGGCGGCCGGCCTGCTGCCCGACAAAACCCTGAGCGAGCCATCCCAGCAGCGGGCCCTGGCGTGCCTCGAGCGCTTCGGCGAGCGCCTGCGCGGCGTGCCGCGCGACGCAGTGCGCGCCGTGGGAACCAACGCCTTGCGCGTGGCCAAGAACGCGCAGCAATTCCTGCAGCGGGCCGAAGCCGTGCTGGGCGTCCCGATTGAAATCATTGCCGGGCACGAAGAAGCCCGCCTCATCTACATCGGCGTCACGCACAGCCTGCCGCACGCGCGCGGCAGGCGCCTGGTGGTGGACATCGGCGGCGGTTCCACCGAGTTCATCATCGGCCGCGGCCATTCGCCGCAGCTTCTGGAAAGCCTCTACATGGGGTGCGTGAGTTTCAGCGCCCGCTATTTTCCCGGCGGAAAAGTCACGGCCAAGGGGTTCCGTTCGGCGCAGCTTGCCGCGGCAGCCGAAATGCAGGTGCTGGCCGGCCGTTTCCGTGCCCCGCACTGGGACCATGCCGTGGGTTCCTCCGGCACGGCGCGCGCCCTGGCCGAATTGCTGGAACAGAACGGCTTCGCGGGGCAGGGCATCACGCCCGACGGGCTCGCCTTTTTGCGCACGCGTCTGCTGGAGGCCGGCGACGTGCGCCACTTCGGGCTGGCCGGCCTGCGTCCCGAGCGGGCTCCGGTGCTGCCCGGCGGCATGGCCATCATGTGTTCGGTGTTTGACGAGCTGGGCATTACGCGCATGCAAACCACGGAAAGCGGCCTGCGTGAAGGGGTGTTGTACGAACTGCTCGGGCGCTTCGAACACCAGGACATCCGTGAGGCCACCGTGCAGGCTTTTGCCGAGCGCTACCAGGCCGACCCCGAGCAGGCGCGCCGCGTCGCCCGCCTCGCGCTCACCCTGTTCCGCCAGGCCGCTTCCCCCGAAAGTTTCCGGCAATACGGGGCGTACCTGCGCTGGGCCGCGGCGCTGCATGAAATCGGCATGTCCATCGCGCACGGCGGATACCACCGGCATTCGGCGTACATCATCGACAATGCCGACATGCCCGGGTTTTCCAAACCCGAGCAGGCCATGATCGGCGGATTGCTGCAGGGGCAGCGCGGACGGCTCCCCAAGGTGGCCAGCCGCGTAACCGGGCGCGAAGGGTGGCTCATGGTGCTCTGCCTGCGGCTTGCCGTGCTCATCCACCGCGACCGCAGCGACTTTCCGGTGCCGCGCCTGCGCCTGCACGACCGTTCCCGCGGGTTTGCGCTGTCGCTGAGCGGGGCCTGGCTGGCGCGCAATGCGCTGACGCAGGCCAATCTGGCATCGGAAATGCAGCACTGGCAGGATGTGGGCCTTTCCTTGCGCGTGGAAACAGGCGCTGCCCGGGCCGGGCGCCGCGACTGACTGTCATGAAACTGTAATATTTGCCCTGTAATCTTCGGGGAGGTTTTAAAACCCCTTGATTTATCGATATTTTTATCGGAGGTCTGTCATGTTTCTGTCATCCGTTTCCCGTCGTGCGGGCTTGGCCCTGCTGGGCACCCTGGTCCTCGCCCAGGCCCATGCGCTCGACATCACCGGCGCCGGCGCCACGTTTCCCTACCCCATCTACGCCAAATGGGCGGAAGCATACAAAACGGCTTCCGGCAACGGCCTCAACTACCAGTCCATCGGATCGGGCGGCGGCATCAAGCAGATCAAGGCCAAGACCGTGGATTTCGGCGCTACGGACAAGCCCCTGACCAAGGCCGAACTGGACAAGGACCAGCTGCTGCAATGGCCCATGGTGGTGGGCGGCGTGGTGCCCGTGGTCAACCTGCAGGGCATCGCCTCCGGGCAGATCAAGCTGAGCGGCGCCCTGCTGGCCGACATCTATCTGGGCAAGGTGAAGAAGTGGAACGACCCGGCCATTGCCGCCCTCAACAAGGGTGTGGCCCTGCCCAACCAGGACATCCTGGTGGTGTCCCGTTCCGACGGCTCCGGCACCACGTTCATTTTCACCAACTACCTGTCCAAGGTGAGCAGCGAGTGGAAGGACAAGGTGGGCAACGACACGTCGGTACGCTGGCCCGCGGGCATCAACGGCAAGGGCAATGAAGGCGTGGCCTCCTACGTGCGCCAGCAGTCCGGCGCCATCGGCTACGTGGAATACGCCTATGCCCTGCAGAACAAGATGACCTACGTCCAGCTCAAGAACCGTGACGGCCAGTTCGTGGCCCCCAACGACAAGAGCTTCGGCGCCGCGGCTGCCAACGGCAACTGGAAGGCGGATGCCGGCTTCTACGAAATCCTCACCGACGAGCCGGGCAAGGCGAGCTGGCCCATCACCGGCGCCACGTTCATCCTGATGCACAAGACCCAGGAACATCCGGACCACGCCAAGGTGGCGCTCGACTTCTTCGCCTGGGCCTATGTCCACGGGGGCAAGGCCGCCCTGGCACTGGACTACATCCCCATGCCGGACAACGTGGTGAAGCTGGTGGAAAGCGAGTGGAAGCGCAGCCTCAAGGACGCTTCCGGCAAGCCGGTACGCTGAGCGACCCGGGCCGGGCGGCGGCAGGTTCTGCCCCCCCGGCCTGCTCCTGATTTGTGGAGTCCCCTTGGGTGCGGGTATCATTCCGCTCTCCGAACAACAAGAGCGTCATGAATCCTTCCCCTCATTCGCAGGCCACCACCGGTTCGCAGCGGCGTGCCGCCCGGGTGGGCCTATCCCGGTTGGGCGACGTCCTCTTCGAAAACGTCACCCGGCTGTTCGCGACCCTCGTACTGGGGACGTTGCTGGCTATCCTGGCCTCCCTGGTGGTCACCAGCCTGCCTTCCCTCAAGACCTTCGGCTTGGGATTCCTGTGGTCTGACGACTGGGATCCGGTGCGCGACCAGTTTGGCGCCCTGGTGCCCATTTACGGGACCCTGGTGAGTTCCCTCATCGCCATGCTGATTGCACTGCCCATCAGCTTCGGCATTGCCATTTTCCTGACGGAAATGTCCCCAATCTGGCTCAAGCGGCCGCTCGGCACGGCCATCGAGCTGCTGGCGGCCATTCCCAGCATCATTTACGGGATGTGGGGCCTGTTCGTGTTCACACCGACCTTTTCCAAATACGTGCAGCCGATGCTCATCGCCGTCTTCGGGCCCCTGCCGGGCATCGGCCGCCTGTTCCAGGGGCCGCCCATGGGCATCGGCATGCTCACGGCGGGCATCATCCTCGCCATCATGGTGATTCCGTTCATTTCCTCGGTCATGCGCGACGTGTTTGAACTGGTGCCGGCGGTGCTCAAGGAATCGGCCTACGGCCTGGGTGCCACCACCTGGGAAGTGGTGTGGAAAGTGGTGCTGCCCTACACCCGCACCGGCGTGGTGGGGGGCATCATGCTGGGCCTGGGGCGGGCGCTCGGGGAGACCATGGCGGTCACCTTCGTGATCGGCAATGCCCAGCGTCTGAGCACGTCCCTGCTGGCTCCCGGCAACAGCATCGCGTCGTCGCTGGCCAACGAATTCGCGGAGGCGGTGGGCGACCTCTATACCTCATCCCTGATCGAACTGGGGCTGATCCTGTTCCTCATCACCACCATCGTGCTCGCCATCGCCAAGCTCCTGCTGCTGCGTATGGGCCGCCTGGAAGGGACAAAGGCCTGACATGCAACGAGAAACTCCGGCCAGTCAGCGCATTTACCGCGCCCGCCGCCGCCTCAACCGCATCAACATGGCCATGTCGACGCTCGGCATGGCCTTCGGCCTGTTCTGGCTGGCCTGGATCCTCCTCACGTTGCTGCGCTACGGCTTCGGGGCGCTCAGCTGGCAGCTGCTGTCGCAACCCACACCGCCGCCCGGCAGCGATGGCGGTCTGTTCAACGCCATCGTGGGCAGCGTGCTCATGGCCGGAACCGCCACCCTCATCGGCACGCCGGTGGGCGTGCTGGCCGGCACCTACCTGGCAGAATACGGCCGGCGCGGCTGGCTCGCCCCCGCCACGCGCTTCATCAACGACATCCTGCTGAGCGCCCCGTCCATTGTGCTGGGCCTGTTCATCTACACCGTCTACGTGGCGCGCGTCGGGCACTTTTCCGGGTTTGCCGGCGCGCTGGCCCTGTCCCTCATCGTCATTCCGGTGGTGGTGCGCACCACCGACGACATGCTCAAGCTCATTCCCGACAGCCTGCGGGAAGCGGCCATCGCGCTCGGTGCGCCCAAATGGAAAATGATCACGCAGGTGTCCTACCGCGCGGCCCGCACCGGCATTGCCACCGGGGTTCTGCTGGCGGTGGCCCGCATCAGCGGCGAAACCGCGCCGCTGTTGTTCACCGCCCTCAACAACCAGTTCCTGTCGCGCGACATGAACGCGCCCATGGCCAACCTGCCGGTCGTGATTTTCCAGTTCGCCATGAGCCCCTATGACGACTGGCATAAGATTGCCTGGGGCGGCGCCATCCTCATCACGCTGAGCGTGCTGGGCATCAACATTCTGGCCCGCCTGCTGTTCCGACAAAAAAATGCTTAAGGCTTGCTGCCCGAGACCGACACCATGAGCGCCCAACCTGATTCGCGTGTACGCATTGCCGTGCGCAACCTGAATTTCTATTACGGCCGTTTCCACGCCATCAAGAATGTGTCCATGGACGTGCAGTCCAACAAGGTGACGGCATTCATCGGCCCGTCCGGCTGCGGCAAGTCCACCCTCCTGCGCACCTTCAACCGCCTGCACGAGCTCTACCCGCAAAACCGGGCCACCGGCGAGATTCTGCTGGATGGGCGCAACGTCCTGGATTCGCGCGAAGATCCCACGCTGCTGCGCGCACGCGTGGGCATGGTGTTCCAGAAGCCCACGCCGTTTCCCATGTCCATTTACGACAACATCGCCTTCGGTGTGCGTCTCTACGAACGGCTCAACTCGCGCCAGATGGACGAACGCGTGGAGTGGGCGCTCACCAAGGCGGCCCTCTGGAACGAAGTCAAGGACAAGCTCAACCAGAGCGGCAACGGCCTCTCCGGCGGGCAGCAGCAGCGCCTGTGCATCGCGCGCTGCATTGCCATCCGCCCCGAAGTGATCCTGCTCGACGAACCCTGCTCGGCACTCGACCCCATTTCCACGGCGCACATCGAGGAACTGGTGCACGACCTCAAGGAGGATTACACCGTGGTCATCGTGACGCATAATATGCAGCAGGCGGCGCGCGTGTCGGATTACACGGCCTACATGTACCTGGGAGAGCTGATCGAGTTCGACGAAACGGACAAGATCTTCACCAAGCCCAACCAGAAAGCCACCGAAGACTACATCACCGGCAAGTTCGGTTAACCCCATCGCGGAGCATTCATGCGCAACAAGTTGATCGCGGGGAACTGGAAAATGCACGGGTCCCTCGCGGGCAATCCGGCGCTGCTCCAGTCCGTGGCCGCAGGCGCGGCCACCCAGTCCAACGTTTCTTTCGCCGTCCTGGTGCCTTTCCCTTACCTGGCGCAGGCCCAGGCCCTGCTCACCGGCACGTCCTGCGCCTGGGGCGCCCAGGATGTGAGCGAGGAGGCGGGCGGCGCTTTCACCGGCGAAGTGTCGGCGGCCATGCTGCGGGATTTCGGCTGCCGTTACGTGGTGGCGGGACATTCCGAGCGCCGTGCCCGGCACGGTGAAAGCGACCGGCGCGTGGCGGCCAAGGCGCTGGCCGCGCTGGAAGCCGGTCTCACGCCCATCGTGTGCGTGGGGGAAACCCTGGATGAACGGGAAGCGGGGCAGACGCTGGCAGTGGTGTACCGCCAGCTGGATGCCGTGATGGAAAGCCTGGGCGTGCGCCGCCTGCCGGCCATCGTGCTGGCCTACGAACCGGTCTGGGCCATCGGCACGGGGCGCAGCGCCACGCCGGCCCAGGCCCAGGAAGTCCACGCCGCCTTGCGCCAGCGCGTGTCCAATGCCGATTGGGTGGTGGGCAGCGGATTGCAGATTCTCTACGGAGGTAGCGTCAAACCGTCTAACGCGCTAGAATTGATGAGATTGCCTGATGTGGATGGCGCCCTGGTGGGCGGAGCGTCCCTGGCGGCAGATGATTTTTTGGATATCGGGAGGGCCGCCGCGCTGGCCTGACCGGTTCGGTGAGGACGAAGGTTCATGTTGGAAACACTGGTTTGGGTGGTGCACGTGGGTGCCGCGATCGGCATCATCGGCCTGGTGCTGATCCAGCACGGCAAGGGAGCCGACATGGGTGCGGCTTTCGGCAGCGGATCGGCCGGCGGGCTGTTCGGCGCTACTGGTGCCGCCAACTTCCTGAGTCGCAGCACGGCCATCCTGGCCGCCGTATTTTTTTCCACCAGCTTGTTGCTGACGTGGTATTCGGGACATAAAACGGGCGCTTCGAGCGTCATGCAGCATGCCGACCTGAGCGCGCCTGTCGCGCCGGCTGCCCCTGCTGCAGTGCCGCCGGCTCCGGTGCCGGCTTCGGACTCCAAGTCGTCCGGAATCCCGAAATGATTCTGCTCTTCGTCCTCGCGGAGGACGAAGGGTGCAGTTTTCGTGCCGATGTGGTGAAATTGGTAGACACGCCGTCTTGAGGGGGCGGTGGCGAAAGCCGTAGCAGTTCGAGTCTGCTCATCGGCACCATTAATTTGCGAGAGCGCAATGGTGCAAAATTATTTGCCGGTACTCCTCTTCATCCTCGTGGGCTTGGCGGTGGGGGTGTTGCCGCCGTTGCTGGGCAAGTTGCTCGCACCCAGCCGACCCGATCCCGAAAAAAACTCTCCCTACGAATGCGGCTTCGAAGCCTTTGAAGACGCCCGCATGCGTTTCGATGTGCGCTACTACCTGGTCGCCATCCTGTTCATTCTTTTCGATCTCGAAATCGCTTTTCTTTTCCCCTGGGCGGTGGTCCTGAAGGAAATCGGCTGGTTCGGCTTTGTCGCCATGCTGATTTTCCTCGGTATTCTCGTGGTGGGGTTTGTTTACGAATGGTTGAAGGGCGCCCTGGAATGGGAGTGAGTTGCGTCGTTCCAGCGGGCCCGGGAGACAGTCATGGCACTTGAAGGCGTATTGAAGGAAGGGTTCGTCACCACGAGCCTCGACACCGTCATCAACTGGACGCGCACGGGGTCCCTCTGGCCCATGACCTTCGGGCTCGCCTGCTGCGCGGTTGAAATGATGCACGCGGGTGCGTCGCGCTACGACCTCGACCGCTTCGGCATCGTGTTCCGCCCCAGCCCGCGCCAGTCCGACCTCATGATCGTGGCCGGCACCCTGTGCAACAAGATGGCGCCGGCACTGCGCAAGGTGTACGACCAGATGGCGGAACCGCGCTGGGTGGTGTCCATGGGGTCCTGCGCCAATGGCGGCGGTTACTATCATTATTCCTATTCGGTGGTGCGCGGTTGCGACCGCATCGTTCCGGTGGACGTGTACGTGCCGGGCTGCCCCCCCACTGCCGAAGCCCTGCTGTTCGGGCTGATCCAGCTGCAGCAAAAAATCCGCCGTACCACCACCATTGCCCGCGTGGCCTGAGTCCATGTCTTCCACACTCGATACCCTCTCCCAAAACCTGACCGGCGCTTTGGGCGATGCATTGCTCGCGAGCGAGAGCCGGCTGGGTGAACTGACCGTGACCGTCGCCCCCGGACGCTGGCTCCAGGTGGCCCGCACGCTGCGCGACGATTTCGGCTTCGAACAACTCATCGACCTGTGCGGGGTGGACTATTCCACCTATCCGGACTGGAGCGGCCGCCGTTTCTGCGCCGTGTCGCACCTGCTGTCCGTGAGCCGCAACCAGCGCCTGCGCGTGAAGGTGTTTGCCGACGACGACGCCGTGCCGCTGCTTGATTCCGTCGTGTCCGTGTGGTCGGTGGCCAACTGGTATGAGCGCGAAGCCTTCGACCTGTTCGGCATCGTGTTTGCCGGCCATCCCGATCTGCGCCGCATCCTCACGGACTACGGCTTCATCGGACATCCGTTCCGCAAGGACTTCCCCATTTCCGGACACGTGGAAATGCGTTACGACCCCGAGCAGAAGCGCGTGGTGTACCAGCCGCTGTCCATCCAGCCGCGCGAAGTGATTCCGCGCACGCTCCGACCAGAACATTACGGGGACACCGAACACCATGGCTGAAATCCGCAACTACACCATGAACTTCGGGCCCCAGCATCCGGCGGCCCATGGCGTGCTGCGCCTGGTGCTGGAGCTTGACGGCGAAGTCATCGAACGCGCCGATCCCCACATCGGCCTGCTGCACCGGGCCACGGAAAAGCTGGCGGAAACCCGCACCTACCTGCAAAGCGTGCCGTACATGGACCGCCTGGACTACGTGTCCATGATGTGCAACGAACACGGCTACGTGCTGGCCCTGGAAAAACTGCTCCAGATCGAAGTGCCGCTGCGGGCGCAATACATTCGCGTGATGTTCGACGAGATCACCCGCGTTCTCAACCACTTGCTGTGGCTCGGGGCGCATGCCCTGGACGTGGGCGCCATGACCGTGTTCCTGTACGCTTTCCGCGAACGGGAAGACCTCGTGGATTGCTACGAGGCGGTTTCCGGCGCGCGCCTGCATGCCGCCTATTACCGCCCCGGCGGCGTCTATCGCGACCTGCCCGAACGCATGCCGCTGCACCTGGCCAACAAGGGCGGGCGTTCCGAAGGCAAGGCGCAGCGCCTCAACCAGAATCGCCAGGGTTCGCTGCTGGATTTCATCGAAGACTTCACCCAGCGCTTCCCCGGCTACGTGGATGACTACGAAACCCTGCTCACCGACAACCGCATCTGGAAGCAGCGCACCGTGGGCATCGGCGTGGTGTCGCCCGAGCGCGCGCTCGCCATGGGCTTTACCGGCCCCATGCTGCGCGGTTCCGGGGTCGAGTGGGACCTGCGCAAAAAGCAGCCGTACGAAGTGTACGACCGGGTCGAGTTCGACGTGCCGGTGGGCGTCAACGGCGACTGCTACGACCGTTACCTGGTGCGCATGGAAGAAATGCGTCAGTCCAACCGCATCATCCGACAGTGCGTTGACTGGCTGCGCAGCAACCCCGGGCCCGTCATCACGGACAACCACAAGGTGGCGCCGCCCGAACGCACCAAGATGAAGGAAAACATGGAAGAGCTGATCCACCATTTCAAGCTCTTCACGGAAGGGATGCACGTGCCGCCCGGCGAAGCCCTGGCCAGCGTGGAAGCGCCCAAGGGCGAATTTTCGATTTACATGATTTCGGACGGCGCCAACAAGCCGTACCGCCTGAAAATCCGGGCGCCCGGCTTCGCCCATATGGCCGGCCTGGACGAAATGGTGCGCGGCCACATGATCGCGGACGTGGTGGCCATCATCGGAACCCAGGATATCGTGTTTGGAGAGGTGGACCGCTGACCATGCTGAGCGCCCAATCAAAAGAACTCATTGATCGCGAAATCGCCAAGTATCCGGCCGACCAGAAGCAGTCGGCCGTCATGTCGGCACTGCGCATCGCCCAGGACGAGCACGGCTGGCTGTCGCGCGACGTCATGAACAGCGTGGCCGAGTACCTGGGCATGCCGCCCATCGCGGTGTACGAAGTGGCGACTTTCTACGAGATGTACAACCTCAACCCCATGGGGCGCCACAAAATCACCCTCTGCACCAACCTGCCTTGCGCCCTGTCGGGGGCCAACCGCGTGTGCGAGCACCTCAAGGAACGCCTGGGCATCGATTTCAACGAAGTGACCCCGGACGGGGAGTTCAGCCTCAAGGAAGGACAGTGCTTCGGTGCCTGCGGTGACGCGCCGGTGCTGCTCGTCAACAACCACGACATGCACTCCTTCATGGACGAGGAAAAAGTGGACGCGTTGCTCAAGGAGCTCAAGTCATGATGGCGGTACTGGGAGGCCTGGACGGCGAACGCACCTGGCGCCTGGCGGAATACGTCAAGCGCGGTGGCTACGAGGCGCTGCGCAAGGTGCTGGCGGGCATGACGCCGGAGCAGGTGATCGACGAGATCAAGAAATCGGCCCTGCGCGGGCGCGGCGGCGCAGGGTTTCCCACCGGGCTCAAGTGGACGTTCATGCCCAAGAACTACACCGGTGACAAGTACATCGTCTGCAATTCCGACGAAGGCGAGCCCGGCACGTTCAAGGACCGCGACATCCTGCGCTACAACCCCCATGCCCTGATCGAAGGCATGATCATCGCGGCCTATGCCATGGGCGCCACGCGCGGATACAACTACATCCACGGCGAAATCTGGTCGGTCTACCTGCGCTGCGAAGAGGCCCTGCAGGAGGCGCGCGATGCCGGCTTCCTGGGCCGCAACATCCTGGGCACGAATTTCTCCTTCGAGCTGTTCAACCACCACGGTTACGGCGCCTATATCTGCGGCGAGGAAACCGCGCTGCTCGAATCCATTGAAGGCAAGAAGGGACAGCCCCGCTACAAGCCGCCGTTCCCGGCCACCTACGGCCTGTACGGCAAGCCCACCACCATCAACAACACGGAAACCTTCGCCAGCGTGCCCTGGATCGTCCGCAACGGCGGCGAAGCGTTCCTTGAGCTGGGCAAACCCAACAACGGCGGCAGCAAGATTTTCTCGGTCTCCGGCCATGTGACCAGGCCCGGCAACTACGAAGTGCCGCTCGGCACGCCGTTTGCAAAGCTGCTGGAAATGGCGGGCGGCGTGCGCGGCGGGCACAAGCTCAAGGCCGTCATTCCGGGCGGCTCCTCCATGCCCGTGCTGCCCGGCGACATCATGATGCAGACCGACATGGACTACGACTCCATCGCCAAGGCGGGGTCGATGCTGGGGTCGGGCGCCGTCATCGTGATGGATGAAACCACCTGCATGGTGCGCGCCCTCGAGCGCCTGTCCTATTTCTACTACGAAGAATCCTGCGGCCAGTGCACGCCGTGCCGTGAAGGCACCGGCTGGCTTCACCGGGTGGTGCATCGCATCGAGCACGGCCAGGGACGCATGGAAGACCTCGATCTGCTGCTGTCGGTGAGCGACAACATCCAGGGGCGCACCATCTGCGCCCTCGGCGATGCGGCCGCCATGCCCGTGCGCAGTTTTGTCAATCATTTCCGTTCGGAATTCGAACACCACGTCACCCACAAGCGGTGCCTGGTGGGATCTTCCGAACGCCAGGAAAAGGTGGCGTAACCGATGGCGCTCTTGAATATCGAAATCGACGGCCAGCCCACCCAGGTGGAAAGCGGACGTACCGTGATGGACGCGGCGCGCCAGCTGGGCATCAAGATTCCCCACTTCTGCTATCACCGCAAGCTGTCCATCGCGGCCAACTGCCGCATGTGCCTGGTGCAGGTGGAGAAGGCGCCCAAGCCCCTGCCGGCCTGCGCCACGCCGGTGGTGGAAGGCATGAAGGTGCAAACCCACTCCGACTACGCCGTGAAGGCGCAGAAAGGGGTGATGGAATTCCTGCTCATCAACCACCCGCTCGATTGCCCCATCTGCGACCAGGGCGGCGAATGCAAGCTGCAGGACCTGAGCGTGGGCTATGGCGGCGGCGCCTCGCGCTACGTGGAACGCAAGCGCGTGGTGTCCAACAAGGACCTCGGGCCCCTGATTGCCACCGACATGACGCGCTGCATCCTGTGCACCCGTTGCGTGCGCTACGGCCAGGAAATCGCAGGCATCATGGAACTGGGCGTGGGCGGGCGCGGCGAGCATTCTGAAATCCTCGCCTTCATGGACCTGACGGTGGATTCCGAAGTGTCCGGCAACGCCATCGACCTTTGCCCGGTGGGCGCGCTCACCAGCAAGCCGTTCCGCTTCAAGGCGCGTTCCTGGGAGCTGGTCGACCACCCCGGCGTGAGTCCGCACGATGGCCTGGGCGCCAACCTGGAAGTGCAGGTCAAGTTCAACCGCGAAGTGGTGCGCGTACTGCCGCGCAACAACGAAGCCGTGAACGAATGCTGGCTGTCCGACCGTGACCGCTTTTCCTACCAGGCGCTCAACAGCGAAGACCGCCTCACCAAACCCATGGTCAAGCGCAACGGGCAGTGGGTGGAAGTGCAATGGGCCGAAGCCCTGCAGGCCGCCGTGGACGGCCTCAATGCGGCGCGCAAAGCGCACGGGCCCGAAGCCCTGGGTGCGCTTCTGAGCCCGCACCAGACGCTGGAAGAACTGTTCCTCGCCCAGAAGCTGATGCGCGAGCTGGGCGTGCACAACATCGATCACCGCCTGCGCCAGACCGATTTTTCGCTGGACGCCCTGCAGCAGGGTGCGCCCTGGCTGGGCATGCCGGTGGCCGGCTGGTCCACCCTCAAGTCCTGCCTCCTGATCGGCAGCGCCTTGCGCCAGGAGCAGCCGCTGCTGGCCGTGCGCCTGCGCCGCGCCGTCGCGCAGGGCGCACGCGTGCACCGCGTCAATCCGATTGCGGACGATCTTGCCATGCCGCTGGGCGCGCAACTCATCGGTCGCCCCAGCGAACTGCCAGCCTTGCTGGCCCAGGTGCTGCAGGCCGTGGCCCAGCGCAAGGGCGTGCCCATGCCGGCTGCGCTGCAGCCGCTATCCAGCGGCCAACCTTCCGCCGAGGCCGACGCCATTGCCGAAAGCCTGCTGCGCGAACCGGGCAGCGCCGTCATGCTGGGTCACCTGGCCCAGCACCATGCCGAATATGCCACCCTGTACGCGCTGGCCCAGGCCTTGTCCCAGTTGCTGAATTGCCCCATGGGCGTTCTGGGCGAAGCCGCCAACGGCGTGGGAGCCTACCTGGCAGGCGCCGTACCTCACCGCGGTCCGCTCGGCACCCATGCGGCCACCGGTCTGGATGCCCAGGCCATGCTGCACACGCCGCGCAAGGCCTACCTCGTCATGGGGCTGGAGCCTCAGCTCGACAGCGCCGATCCGGCGGCCACCCTGGCGGCCCTGCAGTCGGCCGAGTGCGTGGTGGCCCTGACCGCGTTCAAGGGCCGGGCCCCCGAATGGGCCACCGTGCTGCTGCCCATTGCGCCCTTCACCGAAACGGCCGGCACCTACGTCAGCATGGAAGGGCGCGTGCAGCCCTTCAATGGCGTGCTGGCGCCCAAGGGCGAAGCCCGCCCGGGCTGGAAGGTGCTGCGCGTGCTGGGCAACCTGTTCGATCTTTCCGGTTTTGATTTCGAATCCATCGCCGACGTGCGCACGGAAATCACCCCCGACCTTTCGGTGGTGGTGCCGCAGACGCTCGGCAATGGTCTCTCCGGCCTGCCCCAGATCAAGGTGCGCGCCTCGCTCGGCACCATCGAGCGCATCGGCGACGTGCCGGTCTATCACGCCGACCCGCTGGTGCGGCGTTCGCCCGCCCTGCAGGCCACGCGCCTGGCGCAGACCGTGCAGGTGACGGTGCATCCCCGCCAGGGACAGCGCCTGGGCCTGGCGGCCGGTGCCACGGTGCGGGTGCGCCAGGGCAACGGCACGGCGGAGCTGCCGCTCGCGTTCGATGCCGGCATTCCGGAAGGATGCGCCCGCGTTCCCGCGGGACATCCCCTCACGGCAGGGCTCGGTGACGCGCTCGGCATGGTTGCATTGGAGGCGCTCGCATGATGGTTCCGCAAGCGGTACAGGCGTTTTTCGGCCCCCTGTGGCCGGTGGTGTGGGACCTCGTCAAGATCGTGGTGATCGTGCTGCCGCTCATGGGTGCCGTGGCCTACCTCACCCTGATCGAGCGCAAGGTCATCGGCTACATGCAAATCCGCATCGGGCCCAACCGGGTCGGTCCTTACGGCCTGCTGCAGCCCATCGCCGACGCCATCAAGCTGCTGATGAAGGAAATCGTGGTGCCCACCGGCGCCAACAAGATCCTCTTCGGCCTCGCTCCCATGCTGGCCATCATGCCGGCGCTGGCGGCCTGGGCCGTGGTGCCGTTCACGCCTGAACTGGTGCTGGCCAACGTGGACGCGAGCCTGCTCTACATCATGGCCATCACGTCCATGGGCGTGTACGGCGTGGTGCTGGCCGGATGGTCCTCCAACTCCAAGTATGCGTTCCTGGGCGCGCTGCGTTCCGCGGCCCAGATCGTGTCCTACGAAATCGCCATGGGGTTTGCCCTGGTGACGGTGCTCATGATGTCCCACAGCCTCAACCTGGTGGACATCGTCAAGGCCCAGCAGGGACCGTGGGGTGCGCTCCAGTGGAACTGGGTGCCGCTGCTGCCCATGTTCGTGGTGTACGTCATTTCCGGCACGGCCGAAACCAACCGCGCGCCCTTCGACGTGGCGGAAGGGGAGTCCGAAATCGTGGCGGGCTTCCACGTGGAATATTCCGGCATGGCCTTCGCCATTTTCTTCCTGGCCGAATACGCCAACATGATCCTGATCGCGGCGCTCGCTTCGCTCATGTTCATGGGCGGCTGGCTGTCGCCGGTGCCGTTCCTGCCCGACAGCATCCTGTGGCTGTTCGCCAAGATGAGTTTTGTCCTGTTCCTGTTCCTGTGGTTCAGGGCCACCTTCCCGCGCTACCGCTATGACCAGATCATGCGCCTGGGCTGGAAGGTCTTCATTCCGGTCACGCTGGTGTGGCTGCTGCTGGTGGGCCTGCTCATGCAGGAACCGGTGCGCGGCCTGCCCGTGCTCAATCTCTGGTTCCACTGATCGAGGAGTAGCCCATGGGAGCCATCAAGGAATTCGTCAAAAGCTGGACCCTCACCGAACTCCTGAAAGGAATGTCGGTGACGGGGCGCCATTTCCTGGCGCGCAAGATCACGGTCCAGTACCCCGAGGAAAAGACCCCGCAGTCGCCGCGTTTCCGCGGTCTGCATGCCCTGCGCCGCTACCCCAACGGAGAGGAGCGCTGCATTGCCTGCAAGCTGTGCGAGGCGGTGTGTCCGGCCATGGCCATCACCATCGAGTCGGAACAGCGCGCTGACGGCACACGCCGCACCACGCGCTACGACATCGACCTCAGCAAGTGCATTTTCTGCGGCTTCTGCGAGGAATCCTGCCCCGTGGACTCGATCGTGGAAACCCGCATTTTCGAATACCACGGCGAACAGCGCGGCGACCTGCTCATGACCAAGGAAAAACTCCTGGCCGTGGGCGACCGCTACGAAGCCCAGATTGCCGCTGACCGTGCGGAAGACGCACGCTACCGATAAGGGACTCCCAAGGTGATCGATTTCCCCATCCTGATTTTCTCCGCCTTCGCCCTGGTGCTGCTCGCCTCCGGCGTGGGCGTGATCACGGCGCGCAATCCCGTGCACGCGGCGCTTTTCCTGGTGCTGGCCTTCTTTACCGCTTCCGGCCTGTGGCTGATGCTGGAAGCCGAATTCCTCGCCATCGCCCTGGTGCTGGTGTACGTGGGCGCGGTCATGGTGCTGTTCCTGTTCGTGGTGATGATGCTCAACATCGACCTCGACCGGCTGCGCGAAGGCTTCTGGAAACACCTGCCGCTCGGTGCCGGCGTGGCGCTGCTCATGGTGGCGGAAATGCTGCTGGTGGTGACCAGCAAGCAGTTCGGCAACCTCGGCAGCGGCCTGCACCCCACGCCCGGCAACATCAGCAACACCCGCGAACTGGGACTCGTGCTGTACACGGACTACGTTTACCCCTTCGAGCTGGCGGCCGTCATCCTGCTGGTGGCCATCGTTGCCGCCATCGCGCTGACCTTGCGCCGCCGCAAGGACACCCGGCACCTGGACCCGGCCTGGCAGGTGCGCGTGCAGGCGCGCGACCGCATCCGCATCGTGCCCATGCGCTCTGAAAAGGACCAGTGATGATCAACCTGACCGATTACCTGATGCTGGGCGCCGTGCTGTTTGCCATCAGCGTGGTGGGGATTTTCCTCAACCGCAAAAACGTCATCATCCTGCTCATGTGCATCGAGCTGATGCTGCTGGCCGTCAACATCAACTTCGTGGCCTTCTCCCATTACTTGCACGACACCGCCGGGCAGGTGTTCGTGTTTTTCATCCTGACCGTGGCGTCGGCCGAGTCGGCCATCGGTCTTGCGATCCTGGTCGTCCTGTTCCGGAACATCCGCTCCATCAATGTGGATGACCTGAACAGCCTGAAGGAATGAGCCCCATGAGCATGCATAGCCTTTATCTGCTGGTTCCCCTGGCCCCCCTGGCGAGCTCCCTGCTGGCCGGCTTGTTCGGCAAACAGCTGGGACGCGCCGGCAGCCACACGGTCACCATCCTGGGCGTGGCCCTGTCGTTCCTGGCCTCGCTCCTCATTGCGCGCGACGTGTTTGCCGGGCACCTGTTCAACGGCCCGGTCTACACCTGGCTGTCGGTGGAAGACATCACGATGTCCGTGGGTTTCCTGATCGACCCGCTCACGGTCACCATGATGCTGGTGGTGACTTTCGTGTCCCTCATGGTGCACATCTACACCATCGGCTACATGGAAGACGACCCCGGTTACCAGCGCTTTTTCAGCTACATTTCGCTCTTCACCTTCTCCATGCTGATGCTGGTCATGTCCAACAACTTCCTGCAGCTGTTCTTCGGCTGGGAAGCGGTGGGCCTGGTCTCCTACCTGCTCATCGGTTTCTGGTACACCCGCCCCACGGCCATTTACGCCAACCTCAAGGCGTTCCTGGTCAACCGCGTGGGCGACCTGGGTTTTCTGCTGGGCATCGGCCTCATCCTGGCCCATTTCGGTTCGCTCGATTACGCCACGGTGTTCGAGCGCGCGCCGCTGGTGGCCCATGACGCCATCGAACTGGTCGCAGGCAGCCCGGTGTCGCTCATGACCGTGGTGTGCATCCTGCTGTTCATCGGGGCCATGGGCAAGTCGGCCCAGATGCCGCTGCATGTGTGGCTGCCCGATTCCATGGAAGGTCCCACGCCGATTTCCGCTCTGATCCACGCCGCCACCATGGTGACGGCCGGCATTTTCATGGTGTCGCGCATGTCGCCCCTGTTCGAGCTGTCGGAAACCGCCCGTTCGGTGGTGCTCGTGATCGGCGCCAGCACCGCGCTGTTCATGGCCTTCCTCGGCATCATCCAGAACGACATCAAGCGCGTGGTGGCCTATTCCACCCTGTCGCAGCTGGGCTACATGACCGTGGCGCTGGGCGCCTCGGCCTACCCGGTGGCCATTTTCCACCTGGGCACCCACGCCTTCTTCAAGGCGCTCCTGTTCCTGGGCGCCGGCTCCGTGATCCACGCCATGCACCACGAGCAGGACATGCGCAACATGGGTGGCCTGCGCAAGTACCTGCCCATTACCTACGTAACGGCGCTCGTCGGTTCCCTGGCGCTGGCCGGCATTCCGCCCTTTGCCGGTTTCTTCTCCAAGGACGCCATCATCGAGGCGGTGCAGGCGTCCGACCTGCCGGGTTCCGGCTATGCCACGTTCGCCGTCATGGCGGGCGTGTTCGTGACGGCGTTCTACAGCTTCCGCATGCTGTTCATGACCTTCCACGGCAAGCCGCGCATGGATGAGCACACCCGCGAGCACCTGCACGAGTCGCCCTGGGTCATCACGCTGCCGCTCATCCTGCTGGCCATTCCTTCGGTGGTGGCGGGGTATCTCTTCATCGACCCCATGGTCATGGGCAACTATTTCGGCAATTCCATCACCGTGCTGCCCGGCAACGGAGGCCTGCACGCCCTGCGCGAGGAATGGCACGGGGTGGGCGCCTTCATGGCCCATGGCGTGACGGCGCTGCCGTTCGGGCTGGCCGTGGCCGGCATCGCCTGCGCCGCCGCCTTCTACCTCAAGTGGACGTCCGTGCCGGATGCCTTCATGGCGCGCCTGCGCGGGCTCTACACCCTGCTCGACAACAAGTACTACTTTGACCGCTTCAACGAAATCGTCTTTGCCGGCGGTGCGCGCGAAGTGGGCACCAGCCTGTGGCGCGTGGGCGACATGCGCCTGATTGACGGCATCATGGTCAACGGCAGTGCCAACCTGGTGGGACGCCTGTCCGGCCGGCTGCGCCGCATGCAGACCGGCTACATTTACCACTACGCCTTCATCATGATTTTTGGCGTGTTCATCCTGATGAGCCTGTGGTTCGTCAAGGCGTAATCTGAGCGGATATCCATGACTGCACACCATCTCCTGTCCCTGGCCGTCTGGCTGCCCATCCTGGCCGGCATCCTGGTATTGGCTTTCGGAGGCGAAGAGCGCCCCGGCGCCACCCGCTGGCTGTCCCTCATCGGAGCCGTGCTCGGGTTTGCCGTGACCGTGCCCCTCTACCTGGGATTTTCCAATGACACGGCGGCCATGCAGTTCGTGGAAATGGCTTCCTGGATTCCCAGCTTCAACATCAACTACCACCTGGGCATCGACGGCATCTCCCTGTGGTTCGTGCTGCTCAACAGCTTCATGACCATCCTGGTGGTGATCGCGGGCTGGGTGGTGATCGAAAAGCGCCTGTCCCAGTACATGGCGGCTTTCCTCATCATGTCCGGCCTCATCAACGGGGTGTTCGCGGCACTGGATGCCATCCTGTTCTACGTGTTCTTCGAAGCCATGCTCATTCCCATGTACCTCATCATCGGGGT
>JAGWTQ010000059.1 GCA_028868905.1 Betaproteobacteria bacterium | reverse complement strand
CGTTCGGCATGGCCGGTGACCTGCAGCCGGTCGTCTTCAAAGGAAACCGTGACGGCATCGACGCCGTCCAGGCTGGTTCCCGACATCAGCCCCACATAATGTTGGGCGCTCATGCGCTACTCGAATTTGGCCAGGGTGTTGCCGCGAATGGCGTCGAGTTCCTTGACAAGGGGTGCCGTGGCAGCGAGGAATTGGACTTTGCTGCGGCCGCTCAGGCTGGCCGTGGTATGGCGGGGTACGGACGGTCCCTGGGGGTCGACCTGGGTGCCGCCGATCTTGAATTCGTAATGCAGGTGCGGTCCGGTGGCCCAGCCGGTCATGCCCACGTAGCCGATGACTTCCCCTTGACGGATGTGCTGGCCGGCCCGCAATCCATGCGCAAACGCAGACAGGTGGCCATAGACGGTGCTGATGTTGTTGCTGTGGTGCAATTCGATCACGTTGCCATAACCGTTGCGCCAGCCGGCAAAAGCCACTGTGGCGTTGGCCACGGACACTACCGGGGTGCCCGTGGGCGCCCCCAGGTCGATGCCCTTGTGGGCACGCCAGGTGTGCAGGATGGGATGAAAGCGTGCCGTGGTGAAGCCGGACGTGACCCGGGAGAACTCGATGGGGGAGCGCAGGAAGGAGGCGCGCGTGCCTTGTCCGTCCGGGGTGTAGTAATCGCCGCCGTCGGGGCCGTCAAAGAACACGCGGCGCAGGGTCACGCCCTTGTTCACGAACTCGGCCGCCAGGATGCGCCCGGCCTTGACCTGGTCGAAGTCGTCCTGGGACGCTTCGTAGATCACGGAAAACGAGTCGCCGGCCCGCAGGTCGTTGTGGAAATCGATGTCCGTGGAAAACAGCTGGCTCAGCTGGCGCGTCACGCTGTCGGGAATGCCGGCGTTGTCCGCGGCGGCAAACAGTGAGCTCTGGATACGGCCGGAGGCCTGGACCACGTGGTGCAGATGTCCCGCCTGTTCTTCGGCGGACTGGAAATGGTCGTCCGCGCGCCGCACCACCAGGGTTTTGTCGTCGCCGCGCGGGAAGCGCAGGCTCACCAGGTCGCCGTTGGCCAGGTGCTGCACGCGAATCGGTTTGCCGGGCGAGAGCTGGGCGAAAATGTTGCGGGCCAGGGGATCCTTGCGCATGAATTCGAGTGCCGCCCGGTCGTCCACGCCCATGCGGAACAGCAGGGCGGCCAGGGTGTCGCCGCTGTGGACCGTGTCCTGCTGGGTGTAAACCCCGGGGGTTTCGGCCGGCGTGACCTGGTGCTGCGTGATGTCTTCAATGACGGGCAGCACCGCCACCGGGTGGGTGGAAGTCCCCGGCGTGATGCCGAAAGCGGTCGCCATGCCGAAAACCATCATCAGCAGGGTGGCAACCATCCCGCTCAGGCGGGATTCGGAACCATGGGTGGCTTGTTTTTGCGCTAGAATCCAGCGATTCAACGCTTGGGCGCATGACTTGATGTGCTTCATGATCCGGGCGAGTCTAACAGAAACCATGGCTTTTCACAAATTCCCATGAAATATCAAGGTGTAAGCATTGCATGTCCGGTTGCGGGCGCGAGGAGGGCGGCATGAGTTCCGAAGACGCCTTGCAGGAAATCCGGCGCGGCGCCGACGAAGTGCTGCCTGAGGCGGAGCTGGTGGAACGCCTGCGCAGCGGCAAACCCCTGCGCGTCAAGGCGGGCTTCGACCCCACCGCCCCCGACCTGCACCTGGGGCACACGGTGCTCATCAACAAGCTCAAGACACTGCAAGATCTGGGCCATGAAGTCATTTTTCTCATCGGCGACTTCACCGGGCTGATCGGCGACCCCACCGGCCGCAACGCCACGCGTCCACCGCTCACCCCTGAGCAGATCGAGGCCAACGCCGCCACCTACAAGGCCCAGGTGTTCAAGATCCTCGACCCCGAACGCACCACGGTGGCGTTCAATTCCGCCTGGATGCACCCTTTGGGAGCGGCGGGCATGATCAAGCTGGCTGCCACGCACACCGTGGCCCGCATGCTGGAGCGGGACGATTTTTCCAAGCGCTACCAGTCCGAACTCCCCATCGCGCTGCACGAGTTTCTCTACCCCCTGGTGCAGGGCTACGATTCCGTCGCCCTCAAGGCCGACCTGGAACTGGGCGGCACGGACCAGAAGTTCAACCTGCTCATGGGCCGGGAGCTGCAGAAGCATTACGGCCAGAAACCCCAGTGCATCCTCACCATGCCGCTGCTGGAAGGGACTGACGGCGTCAACAAGATGTCGAAGTCCATGAACAACTTCATTGCCATCGACGAAGCCCCGCGCGACCAGTTCGGCAAGCTCATGTCCATTTCCGACGAACTCATGTGGCGCTACCTGGAACTGCTGTCCTTCCAGCCGCTCGCCACCCTCAGGCAGTGGCGGCAGGAGGTGGAAGGCGGGCGCAATCCGCGCGACATCAAGGTGGCGCTCGCCCAGGAAATCGTGGCCCGCTTTCACGGGCAGGTTGCAGCCGAGTCGGCGCTCGCCGACTTCGAGGCGCGTTTCCGCGGCAACGCCATTCCCGAGGACATTCCGGAAGTGGTGCTGGCCGTGGGGGCGGAAGGCCTGCCCATCGCCCAGGTGCTCAAGCAGTCGGGCCTGACCGCCAGCACCTCGGAAGCGCTGCGCATGATCGAGGCGGCTGGCGTGCGCCTGGACGGGGCACGCGTGGAAGACAAGGGGTTGCACCTGCAGGCGGGCACCACCGTGGTCCTGCAGGTGGGCAAGCGCAAGTTTGCCCGGGTGGTGTGCCGTTGAGGCTGCTGTTCCAGCGCGCCTTCGGTCCCCTGTTTGCCACCCAGTTCTGCGGCGCCTTCAACGACAACCTGTTCAAAAGCGCATTCATGCTGATGGTGGCCTTTGACGGCCGCTCCGTGGGCGGGTTGTCGCCCGGCCTGATGGTCAACGCGGTGGCCGCCGTATTCATCCTGCCTTTCCTGCTGTTTTCCGTGACCGCCGGCGAATGTGCCGACAAGTGGGACAAGGCGCGCATGACGCGCCTCATCAAGCTGCTGGAAGTGGCGCTCATGGCCCTCGGTGCCTGGGCGCTGATGGCGCACCAGGCCGGTGCCATGCTGGCGGTGGTGTTCCTGCTGGGCTGTCATTCCACTTTTTTCGGGCCCATCAAGTTTGCCCTGCTGCCGCAGCATCTGCCCGACCACCAATGGTCGCTCGGCAACGGCTGGATCGAGCTGGGCACCTTTGCCGCCATCCTGCTCGGTACCAACCTGGGCGGACTCCTGATGGGCTGGGGCGAACCGGGCCGGGGCGGAGTGGCCCTGGCGGTGCTGGCGGTAGCGCTGGCGGGATACGGTTTCAGCCGGAGCATTCCACTGGCGCCCGCGCCCGATCCCGGGCTGTCCCTGAGCCGCAATCCCTTGCGCGAAGCCTGGCGCCAGCTGCGCGTGGCCGCCGCGGACCGTACCTTGCTGGTCGCCATGCTGGGCAACTCCTGGTTCTGGTGTTTCGGCTCCGTATTTCTCACCCAGTTTCCGGCCTACACGCGCGACACCCTGGGCGGCACGGAAACCGTGGTCACGCTCCTGTGGACGGGGCTGGCGCTGGCGGTAGGCACCGGTTCCCTGCTGAGCGGCCTGTGCGGACAGGGGCGCTGGCGCTGGGCCGGCGTCTCCGTGGGCGGTGCCGGCATGACGCTCGCCGCCTGCGACCTGGCGGGTGCGCAGGGCACGGTTGTGCTGACGGGCAGCCGCGATGCCGGTGCCTTTTTGCACAGCCTGTCCGGACTGCACGTGCTGGCGGACACCGTGCTGGTGGGGCTGTTTGCCGGTGCCTACATCGTGCCCCTGTATAGCCTGATCCAGAGCCGCACGGCGGCCAGCGAGCGGGCCCGCATCCTGGGCACCACCAATTTTCTCAACGCCTTGTTCATGGTGGGCGCGGCCCTGTGGGCCATGGCCCTGCTGTCGCGCGGACTCACCATTCCCCAGCTGTTTTTTGCCACGGGGGTGCTCAATGCGGTCGTGCTGGCGGCCCTGGTGCTGGGCAGCCCCCTCCTGCTGCAAGGCCTGTGGCCCGGAGCGGGCCGGCGATGACGGAAACACACCTGCCGGCGCTGCGCCTCGATGCCGCGGGCCAGCGCCACGTGGACCTGCGCGCCGTGGTGGCCCTGGCGTTTCCGCTGTTCCTCAACAGCAGCATCCAGGTGGTGCTCAACCTGACTGACACCTGGTTTGTGGGACGGCTGTCCACGGACGCCATGGCGGCCATGGGAGCCTGCTATTACCTGATATTCGTGTTTTTCCTGGTGCTGGGTGGCGTTGGCCTGGGGGTGCAGACCCTGGTGGCCCAGTACTACGGGGCGCGCCGTTTGCGCGAGGCGGCCCACGCCACCTGGAGCGGCGTCTGGGGTTCGCTCCTGACCACGCCGCTGTTTCTGCTGGCCGCCTGGGGCGGGCCGTTCATTCTGGCGCGCTTCCAGCTCGAACCACACGTGCTGTCGCTGGCGGTGGATTTCTGGGTGCCGCGCATGCTGGGCGGTTCGGTGTCGGCCGTGCTGTTTTCCCTCAATTCCTTTTTCAACGGCATCGGGCGCCCGCGCTACACGTTCTGGATCATGCTGGTGGTGGCCGTGACCAACGCCGCGCTCAACGAGCTGTTCATGTTCCGCCTGGGCTATGGCATTGCCGGCGCTTCCATCGCCAGTTCCCTGGCGCTGTTGGCGGGATCCCTGCTTGCGCTCGGCATTTTCCTTGACCGCCGTTTCCAGACTGAATTCGACACCCGCCACACCGCCAGGCCGGATTGGGCGGGCATTCGCCGCGTGTTTGCACTGGGTATTCCCACCGGTCTGTTTCCTGCCATGGACGTCATCGGTCTCGCCCTGTTCCAGCTCATGCAGGTGCGTCTGAGCCCGATCGATGGCGCGGCCACCCAGATCGTCATGATGCTCACCTCCATTTCCTACCTCCCCGCCATCGGCATCGCGCTGGCGGGGACCACGCTCGTGGGGCAATCCATCGGGGCCGGCGACAAGGCCTGGGCGGCGCGCTGCGCCCAGGTCATCCTGCGCATGGCTGTGGTTTACATGGGTGTGCTGGGGGTGGGGCTCGCCCTTGTGGGGCGCTGGGTGGTGCCCGTGTTCCTGTCGGGGGCGGCGACGGATGCGGCCGCCGTCACGGCCTTGAGCCTCAAGCTGCTGTGGATTGCCGCCGGCTACCAGATTTTCGATGCGCTCAACCTGGGCAGCGCGTTCTGCCTGCGCGGGGCGGGCGATGTCCGTTTTCCCACGGTGCTGTTGCTGCTGCTGTCCTGGCTGCTGTTCATGCCCCTGTGCCATGCGCTGACATTCCCTCCCGGGATGGGCTGGGTGCATTTCCTGCCGCAGTGGGGCCTGGGCGCCATCGGCGGGTGGCTGGCAGCCCTCGTGTATACTGTGGCGCTGGGACTGGGGTTGTGGCTGCGCTGGCGTTCCGGCGCCTGGCGCCGCATCGATTTGTCCCACACCTGACACCATGGAATCCTTCGACACATTGAACAAACCCCTGCCGGGCGGCCGACGCTGGCTCGTCGCCCTGGCGCTCCTGTGCCTGCTGGGGGCCCAGGTGTCGGGCTTCGTGCACCGGGTGGTGCATGGCGATGTGGCCGCCGGATCCAAGGTCGCGGCCGGGATGTCTGCCTGGACGCCGCACGATCACAACTGCCAGCTGTTCGATGCCCTGACGCTGGCCGGCGGTGCCGGGGCCACGCCCCTGTGCACGCTGCCGCCCTTGCCGCTTCCCACATTCCAGCCGGAATGGGTGGTTCTCCCCCTGTTCCTTGCGTCCCGCTTCGCGTTCCGTTCGCGCGCCCCGCCAGCCGACTCCTCCGCACGATCCTGATCCCGCCTGCGCGCGGGCTTTCGTTTGTTTCTGCTGCAACGCAAGGAGTCACTGCATGTCCTGTTTTTCCGCACGGCGCCGCCTGGCGGTCGCCTTGGCGCTTCTGATGCCGGTCCTGGCTGTACGGGCGCAAGCCCCGGCGGCACCCGAAGACAGCGAGTCGGTGGCGACGGCCAACACCATCACCGTGACGGCGCCACCGTCAGCCCGCAACCTCGTCGCACCCGACAGCGGTGCCACCCAGTACAGTTTTTCCGATGCCGACATCGCCCGCCTGCCCCAGGGCGACGCCACGCCCATGAACCAGGTGCTGTTGCAGGCGCCGGGCATCGTGCAGGATGGTTTCGGGCAGGTGCATGTGCGCGGTGACCACGGCAACCTGCAGTATCGCGTCAACGGCGTGATGATTCCGGAATCCCTGGGCGGTTTCGGGCAGATGTTCGACACTCGCATGGCCGACAAGCTCACGGTGCTGACCGGGGCGCTGCCGGCCCAGTACGGCTACCGCACGGCCGGCGTGGTGGACATTCGCACGCGCGGGCCGGAGTCCGAGCCGGGCGGTGAGTTTTCCGTGCAAGGCGGCAGCCGTAATTATGGTGAAACCGGAGGCGTTGCCAACGGATCGGTGGGCCGCTTCAGCTACAACCTGACCGGCTCGCTCATGACGTCGCAGCAGGGCATCGACAACCCGGCCAACACGCTCAACGCGGCCCATGACCTGACCCGGCAGGGCAAGGGCTTCGGCTTCCTGGCCTACGATCTCGACCCGCAGCAACGCCTGAGCCTGATGTTCGGACAGTCGCAAAACCAGTTCCAGATTCCCGACAACCCGGGGCTCGTACCCCAGTGCTGCAGTTCGACCCTCACCCCCACGCCGGCTCCCCTCGGCCTCAACGCCACGCAGGGGGAGTTCAACCTGTTCCAGGTGGCGAGTTACCAGTCCCAGGGCCGCGGCGGAGCGGACACGCAGGTGTCTTTCTACCACCGGCTGTCCCAGTTGAGTTACATGCCGGACCCCGCGCTGGGCGACCTGTTCTACACGGGGGTCAGCAACGCGGTGGTCCGCCGCAACGAAGCGCAGGGTGTTCAGTCGGACTTTGGCTACCAGTTGAACGATCGGCACAAGCTGCATGCCACCCTCATGGTGCAGCAGGAACGCTACCTCACCGACAGCACGTCCCAGGTCTATTGCCTGGGCGTGTCGCTGACCTGTGCCGGCAACCAGCTGGATGCCTTCGGCGTGGCTTCCACGCCGCCCACCACCCTCGTGGACAACACCAACGGCATCAGCCATTTCTGGGGCATGTCCCTGCAAGACGAATGGAAGTATGCCCAGAACCTGACCTTCAATTACGGCCTGCGCTACGACCAGAATTCGTTTCTCGTGAACGAGCACCAGGTGAGCCCCCGTCTCGGTCTGGTGTACGACTGGTCACCGGTCACTCGTTTCCACGCCGGCTACGCCAGCTATTTCACGCCGCCGCCGGCCGAAATCATCGACACCCGCACCGTGTCGCTCTTCAACGCCACCACCAACGCATCGCCCGTGTCGGCCAATTCCCCGGTCCGTTCCGAACGCTCGGACTATCTGGATATGGGGCTCTCGCGCCGCTGGTCCGACCAGCTCACGCTGGGGGTGGACGCCTACTACCGCAAGGTGCAGCACCTGCTCGACGAAGGGCAGTTCGGCAATGCGCTGATTTTTTCCGGGTTCAACTACCAGGAAGGGCGCATTTACGGCATCGAGTTTTCCGGGACCTGGCGCCGGGAGCGCTGGACCGGGGCGCTCAATGCGGCCGTGGGACGTGCCCAGGGACGCGGCATCGAATCCGGTCAGTTCAATTTTCCCGTGGCGGAACTGGCCTACATCAACAGCCACTGGGTTTACCTGGACCACGACCAGCGTTACACGCTGTCCGGCAGCGTGGGCTATCGCACCGACTGGGCCAACCTGACGGCGGACGCCCTGTTCGGCAGCGGCCTGCGCAGCGGCTTTGCCAACACCCAGACCATGCCGGCCTACGTGACGGTCAATACCGCCGCCACGCACCTGTTCAAGACAGGCTTCTGGGGCGATCTGGAAGGGCGCCTGTCCGTCCTCAACGTGTTTGACCACAGCTACGAGTTGCGGGATGGCACCGGCATCGGCGTGGGGGCGCCGCAGTACGGCCTGCGCCGCACACTTATCGTGGGTGTGACGCGCTTTTTCTAGGGCTTGCGCCGGGCGCGCGGATGGGCGGCATCGTACACCTGCGCCAGGTGCTGGAAGTCGAGATGGGTGTACACCTGGGTTGACGTGATGCTGGCATGCCCCAGCATTTCCTGCACGGCGCGCAGGTCGCCGCTGGATTGCAGCACGTGCGAGGCAAAGGAATGGCGCAGCACATGCGGGTGCACCGAATCGGCCAGCCCCAGCTGCCGTGCCCGCAAAGCCACGCGCGTTTCGATGCCGCGGTTGCCCAGGCGCCGTCCGCCCTGCGTCACGAACAGCGCGGCGTTGTCGCCGGCCGCCGCGGCGCGCAGGGCAAGCCAGGCCCGCAGCGCGTCCAGGGCCTTGCGTCCCACCGGCACCAGGCGGGTTTTTGAGCCTTTGCCGGTGACTTCCACCAGGGCTTCGTCCAGGCGCAGGTCGGCCACCGCAAGTCCTGACAATTCCGACAGGCGCAATCCCGACGAATAAAACAGCTCCAGCATGGCGCGGTCGCGACAGGCCAGGAAATCGTCGCCGGGCAAGGCCATCAGCTGGGCGGCGCCGTCCGGGGTGAGGGCATGTGGCAGCTTCTTGGGCGACTTGGGCGGGCGTACCTGGGCGCAGGGGTTTTGCACGAAGCCGTGGTCGCGTGCCAGGTAGTCGAAGAAGCCGCGCCAGGCGGACAGCATGCGGCCCAGGCTGCGGCCCGACAGGCCGCGCGCGTGCAGGGTGGCAATGCAGCGCCGGATGTCGTGCGGGCTTAAGGATTCCAGCGGGCGCGGAGCGGCCAGGGCCAGCAGTTGCGCGAGATCGCGCGCGTAATGTTTGCCGGTTTGTGCCGACAGGCGGCGTTCCGTTTGCAGGTGGGCCAGGTAGGCCGCCTGCAGCATGCACGCCCGGTCGGTTTCAGTCCCCATGGTCCGCGGGAGATGCGTGGACGCGCAGTGCGGCGCTCACCAGCTCGCCGATGCGCGTGAGATAGAAGGTGCCCATGTCGGGGTAGAAGCGCTGCCGGTCGTTTGATGCCATCAGCACGGCGCCGAAGGTTTCCGTGTCGCGCAGCGGCACGAGCGCGAAGGATTGCGGATGGTCCACCTCCGGGCCGATCCATTGGGCGCTTTCGAGCACGGCCTCATGGCTGCAATGGGGCGCGGCCAGCTCGGCCACGAAATCGCGCAGGGCATCGCTTGCCGCGGAAAATTCCGGGCGCTCGCGATCCTGCGGCAGTCCCCACAGGCGCACCGCCATGCCGGGAACGGTGAAATCTTCCTGCAGCAGGGTGCGCACGGCCTCCAGCACGGCAGAGAGGGAGCCGGCCCGGATCAGGGCGAGCGCCAGGCGATGCACCTTGGCGCTGGTGCCGTCGTTGGTTTCCGCGTAGCCGATCAGTTCGGCCAGGCGCGCTTCCAGGGCGCGGTTTTTTTCGCGCAGCGCCAGCAGTTGGCGTTCGGCCAGGGACACCGCATGGGTGCCATGCGGATGGGGAAGCTGGATGTCCGCCAGCAGCGCGCTCCGGGTCTCGAAAAAATCCGGGTGTTCTTTCAGCCACAGGGCCACCGATTCCGGGGTCAACGTCATGCCGTTTCCTTGATGCTGTCGGGTAAATGGAGTTCGCCGCTGAATACGGGGACGGCGTCCCCGGTCATCCATACGGGGTTGCCGGGGCCTGCCCAGGTGATGGAAAGATCGCCGCCGCGCGTGGTCACGGTCACCGTGTCGTCCAGCAGCCCGCGCGCGATGCCAGCCGCCACGGCGGCGCAGGCGCCGGTGCCGCAGGCCAGCGTTTCGCCGGCGCCGCGTTCGAACACGCGCAGGCGGATGTGGGTGCGGCTCACGATTTCCATGAAGCCGGCGTTGACGCGCTTGGGAAAGGCGGGATGGCGTTCGATCAGGGGGCCTTCCTGCGCCACCGGAGCCTGCGCCACGGAAGGCACCACCTGCACCGCATGGGGGTTGCCCATGGACAGCACGCTGAATTCGCGCGTGACTGTTCCCACCGTCAGGGGGTAGGTGAGGGCACGGGCCGGGGCAAGAAAAGGCACGCGGGCCGGCTCGAATTCGGGTTCGCCCATGTTCACGGTCACGCGCCCGTCGGGATTGAGGCGGGGCGTGATGAGGCCGCCCAGGGTTTCCACGCGGATTTCGTCCTTGCGGGTGAGTCCGCGGTCATGCACGAAACGCACGAAACAGCGCGCGCCGTTGCCGCAGTTTTCCACTTCGCTGCCATCGGCATTGAGAATCCGGTAGCGGAAATCATTGGCGGGATCGTGCGGTGGCTCCACGATCAGGATCTGGTCGCAGCCCACGCCGAAATGCCGGTCGGCAATCCAGCGGATCTGGCCGGGCGTGAGGTGCAGGGGTGCGGCCGTGGCGTCCAGCACGACGAAGTCGTTGCCCAGGCCCTGCATTTTGGTGAAGCGAAGCAGCATGGTGTTTTCAGCGGAACAGGTTGACAGCCATCCTAGCGCGTTTTGGGTTCAGCGCCCATAGGGAGAGGGCTCGCCCGGCGGACGCGTCTTGAAACGCTTGTGGCTCCACAGGTAGTTGGCGGGCTGTTCCAGCACGCGCGCTTCGATGAAGCGGTTCATGCGCCGGGTGTCTTCCGCTTCGTCGGTCCCCGGAAAATCGGTCCAGGCGGGGAAAAACTTCATGACGACGCGGCTGTGGGGAAAGTCCTGCTGCACCACGCAGGGCACCACCCGGGCATGGGAGAGCCGCGCCAGGCGCGACAGGGCGGGCGAGGTGGCGGCCGGCACACCGAAGAAATCCACAAAAATCGATTCGCGCGGACCGAAATCCTGGTCCGGCATGTAGTACAGAGCCCAGCCCGGCTTGAGCGCGCGCAGCACCGGGCGGATGCCGTCCTGGCGGGTGAAGATCGTGCCGCGCTGCCAGCGCCGGCGCAGGCGCTGCATGGCATCGTCGAAAGAGGCGTTCTTCTGGCGCGAATTGATGGTGATGAGGTCGAAGTCAGCGCCCAGGAAAGGGCCGGCCGAGTCGATGCCGAAGAAATGGGGGGTCATGATGATGACGGGCCCTTCGCGCAGTGCCGCCTGCAGATGTTCTTCCCCTTCGCGCACGAAAATCCGGCGCAGTCGTGCCATGGAGGCGTACCAGGGGATGCCCTGGCCCAGGATGCTGGTCATGAAGGCCTGGAAATGGGCCCGCGCCATGGCTTCGCGCTGCGCTTCGCTCCACTGGGGAAAGCACAGGGCGAGGTTGATGAGGGTGACGCGCCGGCGCTCGCGCGCCAGGCGGAAAGCCAGGTTTCCCAGGCCGTTGCCCAGGCGTGCGAGCACGGGCATGGGCAGCCATTGCAGAAGCCAGAACAGGCCGAGGGCCAGGCGCACCATGGTCAATGCCGTCCGCAATCGCTGCTATAATTCACAGCTTGTTGATATTTATGAAAAAGGGCAGGGTTTGCCATGAGTCAGTATCTTTTCTCTTCGGAGTCCGTCTCCGAAGGGCATCCGGACAAGGT
>JAGWTQ010000058.1 GCA_028868905.1 Betaproteobacteria bacterium | reverse complement strand
GCCGGGTAGCTATGTTCGGAAGAGATAACCGCTGAAAGCATCTAAGCGGGAAACTTGCCTCAAGATGAGACTTCCCTGAGGGTATAACCCTCCTGAAGGTTCGTTCGAGACCAGGACGTTGATAGGTCGGATGTGGAAGCGCAGTAATGCGTTAAGCTGACCGATACTAATTGACCGTGAGGCTTGATCCTATAATCGCAAGCATCTATGGCTCTTGTGTGATCTGATCCAGAAAAAACTTTACTTCTTCCTTGAGTGCCAACCGACACCGTTTTGTTTGGCGGCCATAGCGTCTTGGACCCACCCCTTCCCATCCCGAACAGGGACGTGAAACGAGACTGCGCCGATGATAGTGTGGATTACCCATGCGAAAGTAGGTCACCGCCAGACTCCCTACACCTTGCCCTAACCGGCAATAAAAAGCCCCTCAGCCCACAGGCTCAGGGGCTTTTTTATTTCTCCCCCGCACCGCAAGGGGTGCGCTATCATCCCCTACACTGCAGTCCAAAAAAAATAACACATGATCCGTTTCTCCCGTTTTTTCCTGTTGACAGCCTGGGCTTGCCTTTTTTCCGCAGGGACCCATGCGGGGGTTCTGGAAACCCTCCACGAAAGCGGCCTGCTCAAGGTCTGTATCTGGCCCGATTACTACGGCATCAGTTATCGCAATCCCCATACCGGTCGCCTGAGCGGCCTTGACATCGACCTCTCGCAACAGCTCGCAAAGGAACTGGGCGTCAGGCTCCAGTATGAAGAAACCGATTTCAGCCGCCTGCTGCACGACCTCGAAAGCGGGCGCTGCCAGATCGCCATGATGGGCGTGGGCATCACGCCCGCACGGCAGGAGCGCGTGGCGTTTTCCCGTCCCTATCTGCACAGCGACATCTATGCCGTGGCCAGCCTGGAAAACCGGGCGGTGCGCAAATGGGCCGACATCGACCAGCCCGGAAGGGTGGTGGTGGTGCAGAAGGGCACCTACATGGATCCGTTGATGGAACGGATTCTCAAGAAGGCCAGCCTGCTCAGGGTGGTGCGCACCTCTGAACGCGAACGGGAAGTGGAAACGGGGCGAGCGGATGTGTTCATCACGGACTATCCCTACAGCCGCCAGATTCTGGACAGCGCGGACTGGGCCCGGGTCATTGCCCCGGATGCGCCGGTTGCCCTGACCAACTATGGCTATGCCGTGGCGAAAGGCGATCCCGCATGGCTGGCGCGCATCAACCGGTTTGTGCAGGACGTGAGCCGGGACGGGCGCCTGCGGGCTGCAGCCGCCCGCTACCATCTTCTGCCCATGCTGCTCAAGGACTAGGGCGCTCCCTTGTACGACCTGGCCACCCCCAGAAAGGCCCGCCTTTTCTTCCTGCTGCTGCTGTGGGGCGGCCTGCTGGTGATCTGGGTCGGTTACTTCGCCAGCCTGCACGCGCTCCAGGTCAATGCCCTGAACGACCTCAAGAGCAATGCCCGGGCGGAATCCATCCTGCTCGAGGATCATGCCTCGCGCACCCTCGACACCGTTTCCGAGCGCCTCAATTCCCTTTCGGCGCTTCCCGAACCGGGCAGCTTTTACCAGGGCCCGCAATCGTCGCCAACGCTCGACAGCCTGATTTATGGGGATCGCATGGTGCGCAGCCTGTCGCTGGTGGACAGTGGCGGTCGCGTGGTGGCCAGTTCCTCGCCACGGAATGTGGGCGTACGCCTGCCCCCCGCCGTGCTGCGACAGCTGATGGCGGGACAAGAGCGGGGCAACGAGCAGTTCGGGCCGGTGCTGCCTTACCGCGACCTGGACGACCTGGCGCGGGGGCAGGCATCCGACCACGTGAAGCTGTGGCTGATCAGCCGCGCCGCAGCCTATGCCCGGAAAGGATACCAGTGGGTTGCCGTGGTCAATCCCGGCCTGTTTGAAAACCTGTGGAGTCGCGTGGACAAGCGCGAAGTGCTGGGCATTGCGCTGTTCAACTACCAGGGCCAACCGATCACCGGCATTAACCTGACGGAGTCCGAACAGTCCCTGCTGCAGGCCCAGCTCCAGAAGCGGAATGAAACCAGCGCGCACGGCTACTTTGAAACGGGGGCAGGCAACCGCTATTTCGTGTCTTACCGGGCCAGCATCAACCACCCGTTCCTGCTGGTGGTGGCCGGCGACCGCCAGGCGCTCTACGACCGGCTGGCGCAGGGCAACCGCCATTTCCGGTTCATCGCCCTTGCGCTGTCGTTTGTCACGGTGCTCGCAGTCGGCCTGCTCTACCGCGGTTACCGCAGCTACGAAAGCACCGCCAGGGAAATGACCAACCAGAATCGCGCCATCAGCGCCCATATGATGGTGAGCGAAGCCGATCCCCAGGGTGAAATCATTGCCGTCAACGAGGCGTTCCTGGACACCTCCGGCTACTCCCGGGAAGAAGTGCTGGGCCGGACCCATCGCCTGTTCAATTCGGGCTTTCACGACCAGGCCTTCTACCAAAACCTGTGGCAAACCATCAATGCCGGCCGGATCTGGAAGGGCACGCTGCGCAACATGAGCAAGGACGGCCAGTTCTACTGGGTCAGCGCCACCATCGTGCCTTTCACCGACGTGTGGGGAAAAATCACCCGCTTCGTGGCCTTCTACACCGACATCACCGATGCCATTTCCATTTCCCAGCGGCTGGAAAGCGAGCGCCGGCTGCGGGCCGAACTGACCCAGATCCACCAGGATCTGGTGAGTATCGCCAACACCGATCCCCTGACCAAGCTGCCCAACCGGCGGGCCTTTGAAAGTTACATCGGCGAAGCCCTGGAAAAATCGCGCCAGCATGCCAAGCCCCTGTCGTTGCTGATGCTGGATCTGGACAAGTTCAAGGAAGTGAACGACACCCACGGCCACGCCGCCGGCGACGAAATCCTGCGCACCGTGTCCCGGCGCTGGGCACGGCTGGTGCGCAGTTCGGACATGGTGGCGCGGCTGGGAGGCGAGGAGTTCTGCATGCTGCTGCCCAATGCCGACCGCGGGCGCGCGAAGGAAATCGCCGGGGAGATCCTGAGCGTGACGCGCGTGCCGGTGGAGTGGTCGGTGGAGGGCCAACCGCGGCCGATCCGGGTGACGGTCAGCATTGGCCTGACCAGCCTGGTGCCCGAGGCCGGCACCACGGTGGACGGTCTGCTGGAGCTGGCGGATTCCGCGCTTTACGAAGCCAAGCGCGCAGGGCGCGACCGGGTGGCCTGCGCGCGCGAAGGTGCAGACTAGAGCGAAGCCATCAGGTCGCTGAAGCGTTCTCCCTGGATCTGGATGTGGGTGCGCAGGTGCTCTGCCGCGAGCACTTCGTTGCCCGCCATGATGGCGTCCACAATGGCGCGGTGCTCTTCGAAGGAATGCCCCACGCGCTGCCGCACCCGCAGCTGCAGGCGCCGGTAGGGGCGCAGCCGGCGCTGCAGGTGGCGCACCTGCTCTTCCAGGAAGGCGTTGTGGCTCAAGCGGTAGAGGATCTGGTGAAAGCGTTCGTTGAGGTAGAAGTAGCGGTCCGGATCGAGTCCGTTGGACGACTCGGTGCACGCCTCATGGGCCGCCAGCAGTTCCCGTTGTTCCTCCGCCGTGCTGCGGCGCGCGGCCAGACGCCCGCAATGGGCTTCCAGTTCGGCCATCACGTCGAACATTTCCATCAGCTGCTGCGGACTCACCTGGGCCACGATGGCCCCGCGCCGCGGACGCAGTTCCACCAGTCCGGCGGAAGCGAGCTGGATCAGGGCTTCGCGGATGGGCGTGCGCGACACGGCAAAACGTTGGGCCAGTTCCGTTTCGTCCAGGCGCGCGCCCGGCGCCAGCTGGCGGGTGACGATTTCCTCTTCGATGGTTTCCAACAGGGGTTGCGACAGGCGAACCGCTCCTTGCGCCAGCGGTGCACGCGTGGCCTTGTCGTGCGTTGCAGATGAAACAGGGGTCGGCTTGATGGTCGTCAAATCCTGTATACAAGAAGTTTGACAAAGAATACAACCATCGCTATCTTGCGTGCAAGAGGAGGAGAAAAAACCATGAATGAAAACCGACGTCGTGTCCTGCAAACCCTGTCGACCCTGACCGTGGCCGGCTCCCTGGGGGTCTCGCCCTGGGCCCGTGCCGCCACCGAACTGCGCATTTCGCACCAGTTTCCCGGAGGCACCCTGACCGAAGGGGATTTCCGCGACCGCCTGTGCCGCCGTTTTGCCCAGGAACTGGCCAAGCGCACCAACGGCAGCCTGACCGCCGTCGTGTATCCCGGTTCTTCTCTCATGAAAACCAAGGCCCAGTTCGATGCCCTGCGCAAAGGCGCGCTCGACATGTCGCTGGTGCCCCTCAACTACGCCGGCGGCGAAGTGCCGGAAACCAATATCGGCCTGATGCCCGGCATCATCACCACCTACGACAAGGGCGTGGCGTTCCGCTCGTCGGAAGCCGGCAAGATGCTCTACAACGTGCTGGCCGACAAGGGCGTGCTGCTGGTGAGCTGGATCTGGCAGTCGGGCGGGGTGGCCAGCCGCAGCCAGGCCGTGATCGAGCCTGAAGACGTGCGCGGCCTCAAGGTGCGCGGCGGCGGGCGCGAAATGGATACGGTGCTCAAGGCGGCCGGCGCCGCGGTGCTGTCCATTCCTTCCAACGAAATTTACGCCGCCATGCAGACCGGGGCGCTCGATGCGGCCATGACGTCCAGCACCAGCCTCATGTCCTTCCGCCTGGAAGAGGTGGCCAAGCAGCTCACCACGGGCCGCGGCCATGCCTACTGGTACATGTTCGAGCCGCTCATGATTTCCCGCGCCGTGTACGAGCGCCTGCCGCGCGACCTGCAGGACCTCATCATGAAGCTTGGCGCCGAAATGGAAAAGTTCGCGCTGGACGCCATCAAGAAGGACGACAACCAGGTGGCCCAGGTGTACGTGAAAGCCGGCGGCCAGGCCCATGACCTGTCGGCGGCCACCGTGCAGCGCTGGCAGGACATCGCCCGGCGCACGGCCTGGAAGGACTTTGCCGGACGCTCGCCGTCCTGTGCCGCCCTCATGACGGCCGTGGAAAAAACCCTGTGAGTCACGGCGGCGACCTCCCGGGGGTGCCTTCCGCAGCCCTCGGACTGATGGACGACGTTCCCCGCGGCCGGCTGCTCGCTGCCGCGGCGCGTGCCCTGTCCTTTGTCCACCGCATGCTGGTGGGGCTGTCCATGGTGTCGGTGCTGGCCGCCTGCCTGGTGCTGACTTCGGGTGTCGCCTTGCGTTATTTTTTAAAGATCCCCACCGACTGGCAGGATGAACTGACCCAGTTCCTGCTGGTGGGCGCGGTGTTCGCCTGTGGTGGCGCCGTCCAGGCACAGCGCGGGCACATCGGCATCGAAGCGGTGGCCTCGCTCCTGTCGCCCGCCGTCAACCGCTGGCGGCGCTGGGGCTGCGACCTGGTGTCGCTGGCGTTCTGCTCGTTCTTCTGCTGGAAGTCCTGGACCCTGCTGCACGAGGCCTTGGCGGAAGGCATGACCACGGATTCCACCTGGGCCCCGCCCCTGTGGATTCCCTACGGACTCATGGCCGGTGGCATGACGCTGCTGTCGCTGCAACTCCTGATCCAGGTGCTGTCGGGCCCTGCAAGCATTCGGGAGGGCTGATGGAAAGCGGAACCACCGGCGTGCTCTACGCAGCGGGCACGCTGCTTCTGATGTTCACCGGCATGCCCATCGCCTTTGCGCTGGGGACCATTGCCCTGGTGTTCATGTTTTTCTACATGCCCCATTCGGCGCTCGACACCATCACCCAGAACGTGTACGAGGAAATGTCGAGCATCACCCTGCTGTCCATTCCGCTCTTCATCCTGAAAGGGGCGGCCATCGGCAAGTCGCGCGCAGGCTCCGACCTGTACATGGCCATCCACGCCTGGATGGGACGCGTGCCGGGCGGGCTGGGCATCGCCAACGTGCTGGCCTGCGCGGTTTTCGCTGCCATGGCGGGATCGAGCCCGGCCACCTGTTCCGCCATCGGCAGCGCCGGCATTCCCGAAATGCGCGCGCGCGGCTACTCGCCGGGTTTTGCAGCCGGCCTCATCGCGGCCGGCGGCACGCTCGGCATCCTGCTGCCGCCGTCCATCACCATGATCCTGTTTTCCGTGGCGGCGGAAGTTTCGCTCGGACGCCTGTTCCTGGCGGCGCTGGGCCCCGGCCTGCTGCTGGTGTCGCTGTTTTCCCTGTACGCCGCCTGGCGCTACAAGCGCGAGTACCGCGCCGCGCTCCAGATCTACCAGGACGGCGGCGTGCGTTCCGCCTACCTGGACGACACGGTCCTCACCTGGCGTGAAAAATCGGCGCTGCTGCCGCGCGTGCTGCCCTTCGTGGTCCTGCTCATCGGGGTTATGGTGGCACTCTACGGCGGGCTTGCCACGCCATCCGAAACGGCCGGACTGGGCGGGCTGCTCGCGCTCGTCCTGATCGCCATCATCTACCGCGTCTGGAGCCCGAAGCAGCTTGCGCCCATCTTCGCTTCCACCCTCAAGGAATCCACCATGCTGATGTTCATCATCGGCATGTCGCTGTTCTACTCCTACGTCATGAGCTATCTGCAGATCAGCCAGCAGGCGGCGCAGTGGATCGTCGCCCTCGGCCTGTCCAAGTGGCTGCTGCTGGCGGCCATCCTGGTGTTCGTGGTGGTGCTGGGGTTCTTCCTGCCGCCCGTGTCCATCATCCTCATGACGGCGCCCATCATTCTGCCGCCGCTCAAGGCCGCGGGCTTCGACCTGGTGTGGTTTGGCGTGCTCATGACCATCGTGATGGAAATGGGGCTCATCCATCCGCCCGTGGGGCTCAACATTTTCGTGATCCGCAACGTGGCGCCGGACATCCCGCTCAAGGACGTGGTGTGGGGCGTGCTGCCCTTCGTGGTGCTGATGATCCTGTCGGTGGTGGTGCTTTCGGTGTTGCCGGGTATCGTCACCACGTTCCCGGACTGGGCCCTGGGCCCCCGCCTGTGAGCTGATGCCATGAATGCACCCGACAACGCCCGCAGCTGGAACCAGGAAGCCCGGCGCCGCGCCGAACGCCTGTCGCGCAGCGCGCGCTGGCGCCGCGGCAAGGAAGTGGCGGCCGCCGACATGGTGTCCTTCCTGGAAGCGGTGCTCGCACCGGGCGACCGCGTCTGCCTGGAAGGCAACAACCAGAAGCAGGCGGATTTCCTGGCGGCTTCGCTCGCCGCCTGTTCGCCGCAGCACGTGCACGACCTGCACCTGGTGCAGTCGGTGCTGGCCTTGCCCGAACACATGGAACTGTTTGAAAAAGGCATCGCGCGCCGCCTCGACTTTTCCTTTTCCGGGCCGCAGTCCCATCGGCTGGCGCGCCTGGTGCAGGCCCGCGCCATCGAAATCGGCGCCATCCACACTTACCTCGAACTGTTCGGGCGCTATTTCATCGATCTCACGCCCCATGTCTGCCTGATCGCGGCCCAGGCGGCCGATGCCGCCGGCAACCTGTACCTCGGACCCAACACCGAAGACACGCCGGTGATCGTGGAAGCCACGGCTTTCAAAAGCGGCCTCGTGATCGCGCAGGTGAACGAACGCTGCGACACCCTGCCGCGCGTGGACGTGCCGGCGGACTGGGTGGACTGCTTCGTGGTGGCGCCCAGCCCCAACCACATCGAACCGCTGTTCACGCGCGACCCCGCCCACATCACGGAAATCCAGGTGCTGATGGCGATGATGGCGCTCAAGGGCATTTACGCGGAATACGGCGTGGAACGCCTCAACCACGGCATCGGCTTCGACACCGCAGCCATCGAACTGCTGCTGCCCACCTACGGCGAACAGCTGGGGCTCAAGGGACGCGTGGCACGCCACTGGGCGCTCAATCCCCACCCCACGCTGATTCCCGCCATCGAAGCGGGGTTCGTGGAGCGGGTGCATTCCTTCGGCTCCGAAGTGGGCATGGAAGCCTACGTGGCGGCACGGCCCGACGTGTTTTTTACCGGGCCCGACGGCAGCCTGCGTTCCAATCGCGCTTTCTGCCAGACCGCGGGACTCTATGCCTGCGACCTCTTCATCGGTTCCACCTTGCAGATGGACCTGGTAGGCAACAGTTCCACGGCCACCCTGGGCCGCATCACCGGTTTTGGCGGCGCGCCCAACATGGGTTCCGACGCGCGCGGCCGGCGCCATGCCAGCCCGCCCTGGCTCAAGGCCGGACGGGAACGCAGCGGCGGCGACATCTGCATTCGCGGCCAGAAGCTGGTGGTGCAGATGGTGGAAACCTGGCAGGAGCCGCACCACCCCACCTTCGTGGAACGTCTCGACGCCTGGCAGCTGCAGCAGGACATGGACATGGCGCTGCCCCCCATCATGATTTACGGCGACGACGTGAGCCATGTGGTGACGGAAGAAGGCATCGCCAACCTGCTGTTGTGCCGCACGCCGGAAGAGCGTGCCCAGGCGATTCGCGGCGTGGCGGGCTACACGCCGGTGGGGCGCGCGCGCGACCGGCGCCTGGTGGAAAACCTGCGCGACCGCGGCGTCATCCGCCGCCCTGAAGATTTGGGCATCGACGTGCGCGACGCCACGCGCGACCTGCTGGCGGCCCGCTCCATCAAGGACCTGGTGCGCGCTTCGGGTGGTCTGTACCAGCCCCCGAAACAATTCCGCAACTGGTGAGCGCCATGGAAAGCTTCGATCTCGAACTGCCAGCCCAAGCACCCGGCATCGCGCCTGCCGATGCCGCACTCTTTGGCGTGGTCTCTTCCGGCAACCTGGAAGTGCTGGTGGAAGCGGGTCCGTTGCCGGACCGTTGCCGCTTTCATGTGGAAACGACCGCGCACGGCTTCACCGACGTATGGCAGGCCGTGCTCGCGGATTTCGCGGCAGGCCATCGCGTGGGCGGGCTGTCCTTTTCCATTCACGACGCGGGCGCCACGCCCGCCGTGGTGAGCCTGCGCCTGGCGCAGGCCCTGCAATCCCTGGAGGCGTCGTGACGCGCCCGCGCAGCTACCGCGAAGCCACGGCACGCCGCCGCGTGGCGGGCCTGCTGGATGCCGGCACCTTCACCGAATGGGTGGGACCCGGAGCGCGGGCCACCAGCCCGCACCTGGCGGCGCTGGGTGCACCCGTGAGCTTCGATGACGGCGTGGTGGTGGGCGAAGGGCGGTTGGCCGGCGAACGCGTGGTGGTGATTGCCCAGGAAGGCCTGTTCAACGGCGGGGCCGTGGGTGAAGTGCACGGTGCCAAGATCCGCGGCGCGTTCGAACGCGCCTGCGCCGAGCCGCCGCGAGCCGTGGTGTTCTGCATCGATTCGGGCGGCGTGCGCCTGCACGAAGCCAACGCGGGCCTGCTGGCCATTTCGGAAATCATGCGTGCGCAGTTTGCGGCCCAGTCCGCCGGCATTCCGGTATGGGCGCTGGTGGGTGGCGCTTGCGGCGCCTTCGGCGGCATGGGCATCGTGGCCCGGCTGTGCGACGCGGTGGTGATGTCGGAGGAAGGGCGGCTGGGCCTGTCCGGTCCGGAAGTGATCGAAACGGTCAAGGGCGTGGAAGAGTTCGATGCGCGCGACCGTGCGCTGGTGTGGCGCGTCACGGGCGGCAAGATTCGCCGCACGCTGGGCGAAGCCACTCATCTGGTGGAAGACGACCTGACGGCCTTCCGCGAGGCCGTGGCGGCGCTGCTGTCCTCACGTCAGGGCCCCGTGCCGTTCACCCTGGAAACGCTGCAGGCCGCGCAGGCCGGGCTGGAAGGGCGCGCCGCCCGGGATGCCGCCGTGCGCGACGGACAGGTCCTGTGGGACCGGCTGGGACTGGACGATGCCGCGCTCATGGAAACCGCGCAGTTCAACCGGCGCCTGCAGGAGTTGTCGTGATGGATGACAAATCCGCTTTGTTCCGCCGCCTGTTTCCTGCCGGACACGACGTGGCCTGTCAGGGGCCGGTGCTGCAGGGCTGGGGCGATGCCGGCGACGGCCGCATGCATGTGGTGGGCACCACGGATCACGCTGCCATCGACACCCGCATCGCGCTCGACCTGGCGCGGGCCGTGCTGGAAGCCGTGGCGCAGGATGCCGGGCGTGCGCCGCGCCCCATCGTGTTTGTCGCTGACACCCAGGGCCAGGCCCTGTCGCGGCACGAAGAACTGCTCGGGCTGAACGGTTATTTCGCCCATCTGGCGCGCTGCGTGCATCTGGCACGGCAGCAGGGGCACCGGCTGGTCACGCTCATTGACGGCGAAGCCGTGTCTGGCGGCTTTCTCGCCTTCGGGTTGCTGGGGGACGCCATCGTAGCCCTGCCCGGGGCGGAAGTGCGGGTCATGGACCTGCGCGCCATGGCGCGCATCACGCGCATTCCTCTGGAGCGTCTGGCGGAACTGGCGCGCACGTCGCCCGTGTTTGCCCCCGGTGCCGAAAACTACTGGCGCATGGGCGGCATCCACGCCCTGTGGGCGCCGCAGGACGACTGGGGTGCCGCCTTGCGGTCCCTGTGTGCCGAAACGGGCACCGAAGATCAGCGTGCCCGGCTTGGGACGGAGCGTGGCGGGCGCAGGCTCGCACTCGCCATCGCCCGGCAGGTGCGCGATGCCGCCTGACGCCGCAGCCGCCCTGCGGCGCCACCATTGGGCCTGGCTGCGGCCGGAAGCGCTGGCCGCCTGCACGGATCTCGATCCCGCCGACCGTCCGTTTCTGGAATCCTGGGTGGGCAGCGGACGTCCCCTGGTGGTGGCGCGCCGCACCGAACCCCATCGCCTGCGCCTGGGCGTGACGACATCCGGTCCCGGCGTACGCCGCCGCATCGGGTTGTCGGTGCCGTTCGAAGCCGTGCTGCGCAGCATGCCGCCGCTCACGCTGGCCGCCGTCGAACCCCATGCGCCGGAATCCTGGAAGCCCGCGTTGCGGCGCCTGCAGATCCTGGCCCGGCAGCAGGGTCTCGACATCCGCGTGTACGGTTCGCTCGCCCTGCAATATTTTTCCTGCGCGCCCTGCATCCACCCCGAAAGCGACCTCGACCTCCTGCTGGAGCTGGGCGAAGACCGTTCGCCGCAGCCGCTGCTGGCGGCGTTGCAAGCGCTCCAGGCGGAGTGCCCGGTTCCCCGCATCGACGGTGAAGTGCGACGCGGTGAATGGGCCGTGCCCTGGCGCGAACTGGCGCGTTCGGACGCAGCCGGCTGGCTGCTGGCCAAGTCGGACAGTGCCGTGGCCCTGCGGCGCGAACCCGCCCCGGCAGCGCGGGTGGCGCGCGCCGCTGTGCGGGCCCTGTACCGGGAGCTCGTGCTGGCGCCCAAGCCGGGCCTGGTTACGCCCGTGGACAACGGCGCGCACCGCGACATGACGCCGGCCACGTTCCTCAAAAGCCTGTTCACCCTGCGCCACTATTTCGCGCGCATCGCGCAGGCCGGCGCCGCAGGAGCCTCCTTTGCCGAACTGCAGGCGCTTGGGCGTGCCGCCGAAGCGCGCATGCTCGCTGCCACCGGCGGCGTCAACGCGCACCGCGGCGCGATTTTCAACCTGGGGCTGGTGGCGGCCGCGGCCGGTGCCTGCCCGGGGGCCGATGCGCACGCCCTGTGCCTGGAAGTGGCACACCGCTGGGGTGAGGCCATTTTGGCCGGCGCAGCCGGCGCGGGCGAACACAGTCATGGCCGGCAGGTAGCAGCCCGGCACGGGCTGGAAGGGGCGCGCGGTCAGGCGGCGCGCGGCTTTCCGGTGTTGCGGGAGCAGGGGCTGCCGGCTTACGACCGGGTGCTGGCGGCCACGGGCGATGCGCGGCGCGCGGCACTGGCCGCCTTTTTTGCCATGATGGCGGTGCTCGACGACTCCAATCTGGCCTGGCGCGGCGGATTGCCCGGACTGCGTTTTGCCCGGGCGCAGGGAGCCGCCCTGGCAGCGCCGGCCGCCGTGCAGGCGCTGGACTGGGAAGCGCGCGCGTGGCAGGTGCACCGCGACTTCGTGGCGCGCAACCTGAGTCCGGGCGGCAGCGCCGACCTGCTGGCGCTGCTGCTGATG
>JAGWTQ010000057.1 GCA_028868905.1 Betaproteobacteria bacterium | reverse complement strand
ATGGTCGAAGGTGCATTTTCCACGAGCAGGGACACGAGCTGCTGTTCCATCTGCTTCGTCACTTCCACGATTTTCTTGATGACCTGCCCCGTCAAATCCTGGAAGTCCTGGGCCATCATGATTTCAAGGAGAAAGGCGTTGGTTGCCTTGGCCTGCTTGGGCAACTCCGTTAGGTAAGCGTGGGTGCGGGTTGCGAGCGCCTTGAACTGGTCCACGCTCAATTGGCGGTCATAGAGTTTTTGCCAGTCGGTTGCGAGCTGGTGGGCATCCGCTTCCATTTTGTTGATGATCGGCTGTGCGGCATCGGTGGCATTGAGCACGCGCTCGGCAGCCTGTTCCGTCATGGCCGCCACGTAGCTCAGACGGTCACGCGCATCGGGAATGGAAGAAGCCATCGATTCGATGCTTTTGTCCAACCCCAATTCACGCAAGCTGTCGTGCAGGGTGCGGGTCATGACACCCAACTGGTTGAACACCTTGTCCGAAGCATCATTGGCCGCGCCAGATCCGGGAGAAGGTGCCGGACGGGCAGGGGCCTGGGACGCGATGATGCTGTCGAACAGTGCCTCCAGGCTTTCGCTGTCTTGATTGTCGGCGGAATTTGAGGTCATGGCTGGGTTCACTTCTGCATGTTTTGAAAAATCTTCTTCAGTTTTTCGTCCAGTGTTGCCGCGGTAAAAGGTTTGACAATGTAGCCGCTCGCCCCGGCCTGCGCGGCTTCAATGATGTTTTCCTTCTTGGCTTCGGCAGTCACCATCAGGACCGGCAGGTGCTTGAGTTCAGGATCCGAGCGGATTTTTCTCAACAGATCGATGCCGGTCATGTTGGGCATATTCCAGTCCGAAACGACAAATTCGAAATTGCCGCCGGTCAGTTTTTGCAGCGCATCAACGCCGTCCTCGGCCTCCTGGACGTTTGTAAATCCCAATTCTTTCAACAGGTTGCGAACGATCCTGCGCATGGTGGAAAAATCGTCCACAACCAGAAATTTCATGTTTGCGTCAACCACAGTGACTCTCCAAAAAAACGCTATGATGCCAGCAATGGGCGCAAGGTTTCAGACAGCATGGCCGCATCGAATTTGGCAACATAGTGGTCCACCCCAACCCGGCTGCCCATGGCCCGATTGGCTTGGGACGACAGGGACGAATGCATCACGATGGGAATGCCGTCAAAGCGCTGGTCGGCCTTGATGTGCTGGGTGAGTACATACCCGTCCATTTCCGGCATTTCCGCATCCACCAGAATGACCTGAATCTGGTCATGCAACGGGGTTCCGCTGTGGGCGGCGCTGTCCGCCAGCCCCTGCAGGCGCTCCCAGGCTTCCCTGCCGTTATTGGCGCGCAAGTGCTTGACGCCCATCTTGTCCAGCAACTCCGATATTGTCTTGCGTGCCACGGACGAGTCATCCACGAAAAAGACGCACAATTCATGGCCTCTTTCAATCTTGGAAACCGTTCCCACAACATCTTCCCCGAAGGCATTGGCCAGCACCTGTTCCACATCCAGAATGGAAACCAGGTCGCCCCCGGGCAGTTCGGTGATTGCGGTAATCAGGTTGCCGCCGCCAGCCATGGTGTTTTCAGGGGCATGCACCTTGTCCCAATCCACCCGGATGATCCGGTTTACGCCTTCCACCAGAAAGCCCAGCGTGTGGCGGCTGTATTCCGTGACCATCATCGTGGCGCGTTCGTAGTCGCGCGCATTGTCCAGATTCATGTAATTGGACAGGTCCAGAACCGGGATGATGTGGCCGCGCAGGCTCACGATACCTGCCACGCCGGCGGGCATGTTGGGCGTGCGCGTGACTTTCATGGCATTGGTCACTTCACGGACCTTGAACACGTTGATCCCGAAATGCTCCTGGGTGCCCAGGGAGAACAACAGGATTTCCATTTTGTTGGAACCGGCCAGGTTGGTTCTGGCGTCAACTGTTTCCAGCAGTCCGGTCCCTTCCCTCTCTTGAGGGATTTGCAGGTTGAATGCGGCGTTTTCGGTGCTGTTCATGATGGGCCCCGATTACTTCAGAAGTCGCGCCAGGGTTTGGGCCAGGCGATTCGGTTCAAATTTGGAGACGTATTCGTCAACGCCCACGGCTTTTCCCAACTGATGGTTTGAGCTGCCCGAAAGGGAAGAATGCATCACCACCGGAATGGTGGCGAAGCGCTTGTCTTCCTTGATTCTGCGCGTCAGCATGTAGCCATCCATTTCAGGCATTTCCACGTCGGTCAGGATGACCTGGATCAGGTCCTTGAGAGGAACATGGGCAGAATCGGCATAATCGGCCATTTTCTGAAGCTCCTGCCAGGCTTGCCGGCCATTGACCGCAGAAACGCCTTTGACTTCCATGGCGTCCAGCGTGCGTTCGATCTGACGACGTGCCACGGAAGAATCGTCCGCGTAAAACACGCGCCGATTGCTCAGACCCAGCGGCAGGACGTTCTTGTAAATCATGTCGTCATCGCCCACGTGGGCTGTTTCCGCCAGCACCTTTTCCACGTCCAGCATCATGACGAGACGACCGTCCGGCAGTTCAGTCACTGCCGTTACAAGGCCGCCCATATTGGCGTTCATCATGTCGGGGGGGACTTTCATGGAGGACCAGTCAAGGCGCAGGATGGTGTCCACGGATTCCACCAGAAAACCCTGGGTGTGGCCGTTGTATTCGGTAACGATCATGATTTCCGGACGGGCCGCCACTTCCACACCAGCGTATTTGGCAAGATCGATGATCGGTACCAGCACACCGCGCAAGCTGACCATGCCTTCCACTGCGGGCGGCATGTCAGGCGCCTGGGTGATGGGGGGAACCCGGAGGACCTCCCTGACCTTGAACACATTGATGCCGAAAGTTTCGCGGCGTTCCGTGCGTTGATCCTGACCCAGGGTGAACATGAGGATTTCAAGCTTGTTGGTTCCCGCAAGCTTGGTTCTGGCATCGACTTTTGAAAGCAAATCAGACATGGCCTTGCACTCCGCTATACCTTGAATTGATCGCCCGCATCTCTGAGGCTGGCGGCCAATCCTTCCATTTCCTTGACGGCCTGGACCGTATCCTTGATGGTGGTGCTGTTGGCTTCAGCCATGGCGGCCATCTGTTCCAGGTTTCGAGCAATATCGCGGCTGGCTTCCTTCTGCTGGTTGACCGAAGTGGAAATATCATCCACACCCTGACTCACCCGGTTCACTGCATCTGTTGACTGGGACAATACATCGGCCACCGCCTGCATGTGCGTGCGGCTGCTTTGCAGGGAACCGAGGCCGCTTTGAACGCTGCGGTCCACCTGTTCACTTTTGCCGCTCAACTCCTGGGTCACCACGTCGATTTGTCCTGCGGAAATTGCCGATTTTTCCGCAAGCTTCCTGACTTCGTCGGCGACCACTGCAAAGCCGCGCCCCTGTTCACCGGCGCGGGCGGCCTCGATGGCGGCATTGAGCGCCAGCAGATTGGTTTGCTCGGCAATGTCCCGCACCTGCTGGGTCATGCTGGTAATCGACTGGGCGCTTTTGACGAAATCTGCCACGGAGCCGGCCATGTCATTGACGGTGGACTCCACTTGCTCGATTTCCCGCATCATTTCATGCAGGCTTTGCTGTCCCTGCAGGGCACGCTCCCGGCTTTCCTGGGACAGGCGGGCGACGCCCTGCGCATTTTCCGCCACCGAAGCGATGCTCTGGCTCATGGTTTCGACCAGTGCAGACGCATGGGCCGCTTCCTCGCTTTGCTTGTGTGTGCTGGTTTCCACGCGGCCTGCATTTTGCGCCAGCGCACTGGCGGAAGTGGACACGCGATCTGAATATCCCTTCAACTGGCCGAGGATACGCTGAAAACCTTCCGCAAACGCGTTGAATGCTTTGGCCGTTTGACCGATTTCATCGCCACTGCGTACAGGGGCGCGACGTGTCAGATCCCGTTCAGACAACATGGCGTGCATGGTTTGCTGGAGTTCCTGCGTGGGCCGAATGACCCGCTTGATGATCCAGCCAATGATGAAATACAGCAACACCTGCAGCAGCAATTGGGCGGCCCAGAGCAGCGTGCTGGCACGCTTGATGAGCGAGAACTCTTCCTGCAGATCGATCGTGATGCTGGCTGCGCCATTGACGCTGCCTTCCTTGACCTGATGGCAAATCAGGCAGTTGGTCCCGCGGAAATTTGTGGACACGATGAAAGGTACCACCACGCGCATGGTTTTCTTGTCGCCCTCCAGGTTCAACGCGGTTTGTATGGTGGCTGTATCGAGGGCGGCATGATCCATGGCATCCCGGGCAGCCTCTTCAGGCATGCCCGGCCCGAACTGGTCCGTGACCTGCTGGTTGCGGATGACGCGCAATTCGGTGACCTGGGAGGACGCCCCCATTTTGGTGATGAACAGCTTGCGGTTTTCCTTGTCGCTGATCACCCCGGTTTCCATCATGATGTTCAGGCCGTTGATCACGCCGTCGGAAGAAACAACGGCCTTTTTACGGGCTTCATCAAGGGTGCGCTGTTCGAACTGGCTGAACACCAGTCGCTGGGCAATGACCAGCATGACCAGAATGATCATCTGAATGGGAATTTGCAGCTTGTTTTTCAGCGACAAGCTGTTCCACCACGTTTTCATGCGCCCTGGGCCCCCTGCTTCATGCTTCTTCGCCTTGCTTTTTCCTGTTATTGATTTCGCAGCCGTATGACTGTTTCGGCCTGCCGGACAGAAACTTTAACGGGAGGGAGCCGCCGCTGGCGGAGAAGGGGGTGCTGCCGGCGCGTGGTTTTCCGGCTGGTCCGTGGCTGGCGCCGGGGCCGCTTGGGCGGCTGGGTTTTCCACCTCGAGAGTTCCGCCATCATGCCGGGCGGATTCTTCGGCCTGCTTGTTCATGACAATGATGCTGATGCGCCGGTTGACCGGGTCGTAAGGGTCGTCCTTATTGAGCAGGACGGCCGAGGACAACCCCACCACGCGCGCCACCTTGCCGGGATCCATGCCCCCCGCAATCAGTTCACGGCGAGATGCGTTGGCCCGGTCTGCCGACAGGTCCCAGTTGTTGTAACCCAGCTTGCCGCCAGCATACGAGTGGGCGTCGGTATGGCCCGAGAGGCTGATCCGGTTGGGCACCTCGTTCAGCATTTTTCCGATTTCGTGAAGGATGTCCCGGGTATAGGGTTCAAGCTGGGAACTGCCCAGGCGGAACATGGCCCTGTTTTTTTCGTCAACAATCTGAATCCGCAGCCCTTCGCTGGTGATGTCGAGCAGGATCTGGTTCTTGAATTTGGACAACTTGTCGCTCGAGTCGATGGCCTTTTCGATATTGGACTTGAGTGCCTTGAGCTTGTTCAGTTCCTTTTCACGTTCCCGTCGCTGGAATTCCTCTTCGGCTGCCTTGAGGCTGATGATCCGCTTTTCCGTGGGCAGGTCCCCCCGCTTGACCTGGCCTTCGCTCCGGGTCAGATCCTTGCCACCCCCCTTGATGACGCTGGAGCTGTCGCCGCTGCCGGAACCTCCGGCCAGCGCAACTTTTAGAGGTGTTTTAAAGTAATCTTCGATGCCCTGCAGGTCCCCCTTCGTGGTCGACCCCAGCAACCACATCAGGAGAAAGAAGGCCATCATGGCCGTCACGAAGTCGGCATAGGCGATCTTCCAGGCGCCGCCATGGTGGCCGCCCACAATTTTTTTGATGCGCTTGATGACGATGGGTCTTTTATCGTCATTGGCCATGACTGCGTATCCTCAGGAACGGCTCAGCGTTTTTGTTTGACGTGTTCTTCCAGCTCGCTGAAACCCGGGCGCTCCGTCGAATTGAGCGCCTTGCGCCCAAACTCGACCGCCATGGCCGGTGCATAGCCATTCAGGCTGGCCAGCAGGGTGACTTTGATGGTCTGGAACATTTTTGAGGATTCCTCGGCTTTCTGCTCCAGCAGACTGCCCAGCGGGCCGACAAAGCCGTAGGCCAGCAGGATCCCGAGGAAAGTGCCCACGAGGGCGTGTGCAATCATGATGCCCAGTTCGGCCGGCGGGGCGCCCACGGATTCCATGGTATGTACCACCCCCATGACCGCCGCCACGATCCCGAAGGCCGGCAGGCCCTCCCCAACCTTGGTGAGCACGTGGGCCGGGATGAGCGATTCATGGTGGTGGGTCTCGATTTCCACGTCCATCAGGTTTTCGATTTCCATGGCGTTGAGATTGCCGCTGACCATGATGCGCAGATAATCCGTCATGAATTCAACCACATGGTGGTCAGCTGTGATTTTGGGATATTTGGAGAAAATGGGGCTTTCAGCCGGGCGTTCCACGTCCCCTTCAATGGACATCAGGCCTTCCTTGCGCATTTTTCCCAGGAGTTCGTAGAGCAGCGCCATGAGTTCCATGTAGCTGGTCTTGGTGTATTTCGATCCCTGGACTACGGTCGGGATGGCCTTGAGGGTGGCCTTGACTGCTTTGGGCGAGTTGCCTACAAAAAAGGCACCCAACGCGCCGCCACCGATCATCAGGAGTTCCAGGGGCTGCAAAAGCGCGCCCAGGTGGGCACCGGTCAGGGCAAACCCACCGAAAACGCCGCCGATGACGACCAGGTATCCAACAATGACCAGCATGGCCAGCCCCCGCGAAATTTATGGAATTAGAAAAACGCTATTCAAACACAAAACCGGACCCATTCCGGGCCTCTCGGGGATATTAACGACGAAAAAAAGGGAAACTTTAAGCGGATTTCAGATTTCGAGAGAGGCTTGGGCCAAACTGGTCTTGCGGGTCTTTCCGGCGCGGGAGGGGGGACGGCAGATGCCGCACACGAATTCGTCGTAGAGATCCTGGGCGTGAATGACAAAATGGCCGCCGCAGGCCGTGCAGGGCTTGAATTGCAGCATGCCGGCATCCAGGAAGCGGATCAAAAACCAGGCACGGGTAATGCTCAAAACAGCCTCTTCTCCGCTGACGGCAATCTGTTCAAGGTAGAGCCGGTAGCTTTTTATGAGCCGCTCGAGGCGGGGCAGGGGGGCGTTTTTTTCCAGAAACTGATAGATGCCCAGAAAAAGGGAAGAGTGGATATTGGGCTGCCAGGTCATGAACCAGTCGGTGGAGTAAGGGAGCATGCCTTTTGAAGGCGATTTCCCCGTCACTTCCTTGAACAGCTTGAGGAGGCGCTCCCGGCTGAGCGAGGTCTCTTCCTGCAGCAACTGAAGCCGGGCACCCAGTTCGATCATTTCCACGGCGCAACGGATCTGTTGCGCCTCGGCAATCACGCTTTTTTTGGCGGGGGTCGCCTTCACAACCGGGCCGCCGTCAGATGCAAAGTTGGGCGGCCGGCTGCCCCGACATGAGAATGGCGGCATGGGGCTGGGCCATCAGTCGGTCCTTGGTGTAATCGGTGATCAGGTTGAGCAGGAGGTTTTCGTCAAACCGGAAACGGCAGACCAGCATGCTGGATGCGGCCATTTTGATGACTTGCGCTGGGGTCAGGTTGGCGATCAGTTCCGCCATTTCTTCGCTGATGCCCAGTCGGAAAATGGCCGCTGCCATGTCCTGGTGGATCATGTTCTGCGCCAGCATCAGGTAGGACAGATTGGTTTCTTTTATTTCTTCGTGTAGTTGTGCGGAATTCACGGCAGTACCCCCTTGGGTGTTCAAAACCACTTGTTGTTAGACGCATTGTGCAAAGGGGGGAGATAAAAGGAAACAGGGAGAATTCCGAGTTCCTCGTAGGAAAATGCCTTACATAGGGACGACCAAAAGCAGTTTTTTCTCGGAGCCCGGAAAAAACTGGTAAAAAATCCTCATAATTTTCAATGAGATGACTGTTAGGCCATCCCTTATGAAACAGTTATCGGCATCCCCAAAAAAAACTTTAGGATTTTTTTATTTTTTTTGATTTTTTCTTAGGATGGGTCAATATTGGTCACCATGTCCCAGCAAGAAACGTATTCCGAGCCCCCGTCCAGTCGGGAATTTCAATTCACGATCAAGGACTTCGAGCGTGTCCGGCAATTGATCAGGGACCATGCCGGGATATTTCTGGGCGAGAGCAAGTTCGATCTGGTGTATGGGCGTCTTGCAAGGCGTCTGCGAGCCACCGGCATCAAAAACTTTGCCGATTACCTGAAACTGCTGGAAAGGGGTGACGCGCGTGAATGGGAAGCTTTTACCAACGCCCTGACCACCAACCACACGGCCTTTTTTCGCGAACCTCACCACTTTGATTTGCTGGCAGAGCAGCTGCGCGGTCTCAAGGGCAAAAACCCGATTGTTTTGTGGTGCAGCGCTGCGTCGACCGGCGAGGAAGCCTACAGCATCGCCATCACAGCCGTGGAGGCATTCGGTTCTTGGGCGCCGGCCGTGAACATTATCGCCTCAGACATCGATACGGAAGTTCTGGAAACGGCAAAACGGGGAATTTACCCAGAGGAGCGGGTGGGCCGGCTTGAACCCGAACGGTTGGATCGTTACTTTATCAAAGCCACGGGGACCCATGGCCCCCAGGTCCAGGTCAAGGAAGAAATCCGCCGCCTGGTTTCGTTCCGGCAAATCAACCTGCTGCAATCCACCTGGCCCATACGGGCTCCCCTGGACGCCATTTTCTGCCGGAACGTGATGATTTACTTTGACCGCGAAACACAGCTCAGGGTGCTCAAGCGTTTTGCGCCCCTGCTGCACCGGGACGGTCTCCTGTATGCCGGACATTCCGAGCGCTTCAGCCAGGCCGAAGACTACTTCCGTTTGCGCGGCAAGACCGTATACGAATTGGCGCCAGCATGGCGTCAGGGAATAGCCCCCTAAATCGGGTGCTTATCACGGGATTGACCGTTCGTCCCACCCGGAATAATGGCCATGAGAAACGGACGGACTCATGGCAGAAGACAGCGATCTTGAAAAAACGGAACAACCTTCGCAGCGGCGCCTGGACCAGGCCCGTGAAGAAGGCCAGGTCGCACGTTCGCGCGAACTTTCCACCTTTGCCGTTCTGATGGCCGGCGGCGCCGGCGTATGGCTGATGGGCGCGCATCTTTCGCACAGCCTGCTGCATCTCTTGCAGGAAGGGCTGACCTGGGATGCCTCCGTCGCTTTCCAAAGCGATCTGCTGCTGCCACGGCTCTACCGGCTCACCTCCGAAACCTTGCTGGCCTTCATGCCGTTATTGCTCCTGTTGCTGGTTGCGGCAGTTTTTTCTCCCCTTCTGCTCAATGGCTGGATGTTCAGCTTCAAGGCCATGCAGCCGAACCTGGAGCGGCTCGATCCGATTGCCGGACTGAAGCGTCTCTTTTCCCTGCATGGCTGGGTGGAGCTGGCCAAAAGCATTGCAAAAGCCCTGGTCGTCGGGACGGCGGGGGCCTGGGCGATCTGGCATCACAAGGAGGCCATGCTTGGGCTTGCCGGGCAACCCGTGAACGTGGCGGCCGCCCGTATGGGGGAACTGTTGTGGGATGGCTTTTTTGCGATCATGGGGGGCATGCTGCTGATCGTGGCAGTCGATGTCCCGTTCCAGTTGTGGGAGCATGCCAAGCGGCTCCGCATGACGCGCGAGGAAGTCCGTCAGGAATCCAAGGAAACGGAAGGAGATCCGCAGGTCCGCGGCCGTATTCGCAGCATGCAGCGCGAAATGGCGCGTCGGCGGATGATGTCGAAAGTGCAGACGGCAGATGTGGTGGTGACCAACCCGACCCACTATGCCGTGGCGCTGCGCTACCGCGAACAGAGCATGCGTGCGCCCATCGTCGTGGCCAAGGGTTCGCACCTTCTGGCCGCGCGTATCCGGGAGCTGGCGGAAGAACACCGGATTCCCATCCTTGAGGCGCCGCCGCTGGCCCGGGCGCTGTACAAGCATGGCGATCTGGAACGGACCATTCCTGAACAGCTTTACATTGCCGTGGCTGAAGTGCTGGCTTATGCCTACCAGTTGCGCCGCTATGAAGTGAGCGGCGGAACCCAGCCGGTTGTCCCGAGTGACCTCGATGTCCCTCCCGAGCTTGATCCTGAAACTTCCTTGCACTGAACATGAACCTGCTGAACGGCATTCTGGAATTTCTTAAAAAATCCGGCATTCGCGGTCTGGCCGGCCCGGTCCTGATCATCCTCGTGCTGGCCATGATGGTGCTGCCGCTGCCGCCCTTCCTGCTGGACATCCTGTTCACCTTCAACATCGCCGTGGCCATCATGGTATTGCTGGTGAGCATGAATGCCCTGAAACCGCTGGATTTCTCGGTGTTCCCGAGCGTGCTGCTCATCACCACGCTGCTGCGACTTTCGCTCAACGTGGCCTCCACCCGCATAGTGCTGCTGGAGGGGCACACGGGACCGGATGCCGCCGGAAAGGTGATCGAAGCGTTCGGCCATTTTCTGGTGGGGGGCAACTATGCCGTCGGCATTGTGGTGTTCATGATCCTGGTGGTGATCAATTTTGTGGTGATCACCAAAGGCGCCGGCCGGATTGCCGAAGTGGGGGCACGTTTCACTCTCGATGCGATGCCCGGCAAGCAGATGGCCATCGATGCCGACCTGAATGCCGGCCTGATCGGCGAAGACGAAGCGCGCCGGCGTCGCAGCACGATTGCCCAGGAAGCCGATTTCTACGGATCCATGGATGGTGCGAGCAAGTTTGTTCGTGGCGATGCGGTGGCCGGCATTGTGATTCTGCTGATCAACATTGTCGGCGGCTTCATCGTGGGCGTCCTGCAGCACAACCTGGACATTGCCACGGCGGCCAAGAATTACACCTTGCTGACCATTGGAGATGGACTGGTGGCGCAAATTCCGGCGCTGGTGATTTCAACGGCCGCCGGTGTGATGGTGAGCCGGGTCACCACCGAAGAAAACATCGGCCAGCAGCTGGTAGGGCAGATTTTCAGCCAACCGCTGGTGCTGATGCTGACAGCGGCCATCGTGGGGGCGCTCGGTCTGGTACCCGGCATGCCGCATGTGGCCTTCCTGCTGTTTGCCCTGCTGCTGGGGGCGGGCGGCTACTGGCTGCAGCAGCGCAAAGAGGTCAGCGAGGCGGCCCCCGAAGTGACCGTGGCTCCCCCGATTTCGCTGGAGGCGCCGGAGGCCAGCTGGGATGACGTGTCCCAGGTGGATGTGTTGGGCCTGGAAGTGGGATACCGTCTGATTTCGCTCGTTGACAAGGCTCAGGACGGGGATCTGTTGCGGCGGATCAAGGGTATTCGAAAGAAGTTTGCACAGGAAATCGGGTTTCTGCCGCCATCCATCCACATCCGGGACAATCTGGACCTCAAGCCCAACGGTTACCGCATCACCCTGAAAGGCGCCGAAATCGGTTCGGGAGAGGCGAATGCCGGGATGCTCCTGGCCATCAACCCCGGCAACGTGAGCGGGCAGCTTCAGGGAACGCCCACCCAGGATCCTGCCTTCGGGCTTCCGGCCGTGTGGGTAGACGCGGCTCTGCGCGACCACGCGCAAGCGATGGGTTACACGGTGGTGGACGTGAGCACGGTGATTGCCACTCACCTGAGCCACCTGATCAACACCCATGCGGCCGAATTGCTGGGGCTGCAGGAGCTGCAGCAGCTGCTTGAGCATGTGGGAAAGCATGCGCCCAAACTGACCGAAGACCTCGTGCCCAAACTGCTGCCCCTGGCCACTGTGCAGAAAGTCCTGCAAAGCCTGCTGGACGAAGGGATGCACGTGCGGGACATGCGCACCATCCTGGAAACGCTGGCCAAGCACGCGGGCCAGACGCAGGACCCGCAGGCGCTGACGGCGCAGGTGCGGGTTGCCCTCGGGCCGGCCATCGTGCAGCAACTCTACCCTGCGTCGCAGGAGCTGCAGGTCATCGCCATGGACCGGGAACTGGAATACCTGCTGGTTCAGGCCCTGCAAGCGGGTGGCACAAGCCAGGCCATCGAACCGGGCCTGGCCGACACGCTGCTGCGTGAAACGCGCGCCGCTGCTGAAAAACAGGAACGGCTGGGGTTGCCGACGGTGTTGCTGGTGCCCTCGCAGATACGGGATTTGCTGGCGCGTTTCCTGAAACGGGCGCTGCCGCAGTTGAAGGTGATTTCTCACGATGAAGTGCCGGGTTTCAAGACGATCCGGGTGACATCCATGGTTGGAGGTAGGGCATGAGCATG
>JAGWTQ010000110.1 GCA_028868905.1 Betaproteobacteria bacterium | reverse complement strand
ACGATCCCGTTTGGCTGGCAACCCGGTATAATGCGCGGTTCGGAGAGGTGGCAGAGTGGTCGAATGTACCTGACTCGAAATCAGGCGTACGGTTATCCGTACCGTGGGTTCGAATCCCACCCTCTCCGCCATAAACTATGATTAACCTATTGAAAATAAATATAAAAATAGGTTTCCATTCTGCCGCTTCCCACAGATATTCCCACAAAAAAATCAACGCGAAAAATTAAGAAAAAAATTTTTCGCGTGTTTGATTTCTGCAACGCTTTACCGACTAGCAGTTGGAGTCTTCGATTGATCAGTGGCGTCTATTCGGCCAGAACGGCCATTTCACACGTATAGTCTCGACGGCTGGAACATGGCTCAATGCAGTCAGACATTGCTGTGGGGTTGGTTACAATCACGGACCGCGTTGCTGTGCCCCCATGACAGGTAATTTGCTGTCAATTGGCTACCTGAACATAGGAAGCTAGATTTCCATGTGAAAGCGGACGCCGTACACGCTGACTGGCCCGCGATCCTGATTGTAGGCGGGATTGTTGATGTGCTGCCAGTCCAGGGTGAAATTCACCCCTTTCACGAGACCGATCTTGTAATAGGTTTCCAGCACCGACTCGGGGGCATAAACAAGATAACCGTCCCCGATGAACAGGTCGTAGTTGCCTGCCGCCAGGAAATTCTGGCGGGCCTGGCCGATCTCGTTGCGCGCATAGCCCATTCCGATGCCATCCAGAACCCGTCCCCACAGGTTGCCCCCAAACACCACGCCGGCGCTTTGGCTGCGGTCCGCTTCCGTGAACGCCATGCTTTCGCTGTGGCCGCCGGTCCAGAACGTGCGGGCGAAAAATCCGATATCGGGCGACAACGCCTGCTGCAGGTTGAGGCCTGCGCCCCCGCGCTTGGCATCCGCCTTGGGGGCATTCTGCACGAACACGCCGCTCTGGCCTGCGAACTGCGTGTAGTCCGACAGCTTCATGCGCCCCTGGTAGGCCAGGAACTTCAGCGCGCCGCTGGCCCAGCGCCGTTCCAGCTCCCAGTTGACGCCAAAATGCTGGCCGATGGAACCGTCGATTTCCAGCTGGTTGGGCAGGCGCGGCATGGCAAACCATCCGGCCCGGGTGGACCAGTCATCCCAGTCGAGCGCAGCGTCAAGTCCCCAGGTGTAGCCGCGCGCATCAGCCGCAAAGTCATAGGCGCAGCTGGTCATGAAACACCAGTTCAGGAACTGGTCGTCCGACTTGTGGGCATAGGCGTTGTCGTCAAAAAGGCCCAGCACATCCACCTTGCCCACCGTCAGGCTGACCCGCCGCGAAGCGGTGTCCCGCGCCAGCTGGGTGCTGTCCGCGTCGAGGTGGACGCTTTCCCCGCCCAGTGACCAGTACTTGGTGACAAAGGCGAGCGCCACATAGGAAACGAAACGATTCTCCATGATGCGCTGCATGTCGTTGTTGGTGAGGGCGGCCAGCCCGCCGGCATCGCTCAGCGGAATGCCGCGGATGGTTTCAAAACGCACCCAGGCTTCGGCGTCCGGACCCAGGGCATGCCCCAGATCGACCCCGGTGACCGAAGAATAGGAACGTTCCGAATGCGACTGGAAACTGTTGGCGCCATCCGGGCGCGCGGAGTAAAAGCTGCCGTGCTCCTGCCCGATCAGGGTCTCATCGACATGCCACGCCCAGTCGCTTGCGGGATCAGCCGCAAGCGCCAAGGCTGGTAGAAACAAAAGCAAAGTCAGGATAGATTTCATTTTTATGGACGAATCAAATTAAGAGGTCGACATAAAGGAAGCAAATTGAAACAGCTTGAACAAGAGCAGGCCAGCCGTGCTGGGCGGCTTTTACGAGGGCCCTAAGGTAAAGATGAGTTTTCGCGGGGGCCTGAAATGAAAGAATGCGGGTCATGATGAGTACCGCCTTGTGGCTAATGAAGGCTGGAATCTTGTGAAATTTGTAAGTCATTCCATCACCTCTTGGCCTGAGTGACGGCGAACACCTTCCGCAGTCAGACCGACAAAATAATTCCGGCTGTATGCTTCCGCAACAGCCGTTGAGAAACCTCATAGCGAAGCGGTCGTATACGGTATCCAGGTTCAAATTTATTAAATTTGAGCCAAATCACCGGATTTGTTTGGGTGGTGGTTAGAAGACTGGCTAACTTGGCGCACCATCCCGCTTGTTCAGCGGAACGGCGGCATTAGAATGGACTAGGGCTGCAAATTCCGCTGGTTACTTACTGGAACTACTAGAGCAACTGTCCATGAGGATTTTCCTCGCTGTTAAGACGGCCGGATTATGTGCCCGCCGTCTGCGGGCTGTCAACAAAAAATATTGTTCAAACCCACATTACCAAGCCACAATCAGCAGCCTAGAAATCAGAAAGTTAAGGGCTGCAACTGGCCGATAACGGGCTATTTATTTCTTGCCCCAGTTATCTCCCAAAATAAAACCAATGGCCACAGAAAAATGGCGTAAAAAGTCATCACGGCCAAGTTTCTACTTTCCAAAGCAACATGGGAGAAACTAGTTGGATCAACATCCGATTTTTTTGTGACTCGTTTAGCCGTCATGGGGAACTTTCTGTGATCCCAGAGAAATACCAGAAACATGGCTATGCCAAAAATAAAATAAATTTCGACTAAAGTCATGATGACCCTTAGTGGCTGGTTGCGCCATTCATGTTGCCATATAGTCGTCGTTCGTGACAGGCAGATGACCGATTGTACGCAACCAGCATCAGAACCGAAAGCCGCCGTTCTTCCCCTCTTGAGAGAACAATGAGACTCCGATCAACAACCGAGGAGTCTGTCATGGAAACTACTCTACACCGGGAACCCTGGAACAAAGGCAAGCTGGTTGGCCAGAAGCCGCCGCTTAAACCTAAAGACATATGGGCCATCCGAATCCATCTTCAAAACGCCCATCAGGTTCGGGATCTGGCCATGTTCAACCTCGCGATTGACAGCAAGTTGCGCGGCTGCGATCTCGTCAATCTGCGTGTTCGCGACATCACACACGGCAACCAGATCTTGGCCAGGGCAATGGTCGTGCAACGAAAGACGCAACGGCCAGTTCAATTTGAATTGACCGAGCCGACCAAGTCTGCAGTTGCGGCGTGGATCGAAAAGGCGCATTTGATGTCTGACCAGTACCTTTTCCCCAGTCGTATTGCAAGTTCGCCTCATGTTTCGACTCGGCAATACGCCAGGATCGTGCATCATTGGGTAGCTGCAGCCGGACTTGACCCGACGTCCTACGGCACGCATACAATGCGAAGGACGAAAGCGACGTTGATCTATAAGCGAACTAAGAACCTCCGTGCCGTTCAGCTTCTGCTTGGGCATACCAAGCTGGAGAGTACAGTCCGATATCTTGGTATCGAGGTCGATGATGCCTTGGAGATCTCGGAGCAGACTGAAATTTAACGCAGGGGGGCGGCCGCACGCTGTTTGAGATGCCGAACTTTGTGCGGCCGCTTTCTGGAAGGATGGGGGATGCGTACAATCGGCCAGGAGCAGAAGTAAGCTCGCGTTCCTCAAAACAGAAGCCCACTGTCGATATGCAATGGATTCTTGCCAAAATGAAGGTTGGGCTATCTCTCTATCTGTTCCATGCGGCAGATGCTAAAGAGAAAGACTAACCTCGGTGCTATAGGAAGTAATCTTCGGGGATATCGGCGACACACCTCGTCTTGAACAATTCAATAAAGCATCATATAAATGTCTCCTTGCAAACGGAATGGTCAGGGATTTGTTGCTGGCTCGCTGATCGGTGCCTTGGGCGGACTTATTGGCCTTGGTGGGGCTGAATTCCGCTTGCCGGTACTGGTTGGGCTTTTCCGGCTTAATACGCTCGAAGCTGTCATTCTCAATAAAGCCATGAGCTTGGTAGGGGTACAAGGCATCCAGCGGTCGGGATTGCCAAGCCTTGACCTCGTCGATGACGGCATCGGTGACGGAGGAGATCAGGGCCGGGGAAACCTCAGTGCCATACATCTCTTCCAGATGGCCCTGAATCTCCCGCACCGTCATGCCGCGGGCGTAGAGCGACAGGATCTTGTCGTCGAAGCCCGTCCAGCGGGTCTGGTGCTTGGCGATAAGTTGCGGCTCGAAGCTGCCGTGGCGGTCGCGGGGTACTTCGATCGGGAGTTCGCCGAAGTCGCCTTTGAGGGTCTTCCGGCTCTTGCCGTTGCGGGTGTTGCCGGCAGGGTTGAGTACCGGCTCGTGTCGGTCGTGACCCAGATGCTCGGTCATCTCGGCCTGCAATGCCCGTTCCACCAGGGCTTTGGTAAGCTGCTTTAGCAGCCCATTCTCGCCAATCAGGTCTTCAGGCTTCTGGTAGTTGGCCAGCAGGCTGTCAATCAGGTCGGGGGGTAATGCTTTGGGTACGGTCATCTTCTCTCCTTGAGGGGCGGCAGTTTCCTGCCAAATGACCGTTTACACAAAAATTCTTACACCCTCTACCGAGTTAGCCCGCGGCTTGATTCCCGCCACCTTTTAGGTTCAGGGATTGAATGGCTTCTGTGCGCAGTTTGGCTCCAATGATGAATTCAACGATCTTGTTTTCGATATCTTCGCGCCTGTCATTCTTCGTAATGCGGAGCCGCTGTGCTTTCGCCAATGAGATTAGCGTCTCCTTGCTTGCGATCGACAGCAGCACCCGTCGCGCCTCGTCCCGATCCTTGCAATCGTTCAATTTGAGCATAATTTCCGCGTGATCTACCGACGGTTCTACTTGCACGTTTTTCGGCATTTCAGATGGTGTGAAGATCAGCTTGCCTTTGCCGGCAAGCAATAGCTCCACTTCATCATCTTTCATGCCTTCGATGGTAGCAGCTAAGGTCCGTAATGCTTTCGCCAGTGCATTCTTGTGAATCATGTCGATATCTTCCCAAGAACTTCCGTCGTCAACTCCTCGAGCTCAGCTTGAACGTCTTCATATGTTCTTCCAGAAACTCGCTGGAGCACAACGGGAACGCCGTATTCTGGCGCGTCAGCATAGATGGTCTTGTTTTCGCGAATGAAGGTTTTGAGGATTGGAACACCCAATTTCCGTACTTGCTCAATGTAGGGTTGCTGCGCTGAAATAGGTTGCTGATTCCGAATTTGGATCATCGTAAAGAGCACGCCAAGTATCTCAGCTCCGATATTGTTCCATTCCCCATTGCCGCTGTCGGCGACGTACTTGTTGTAGGTTTTCACGAGTTCGTCGACGTGTTTCTCGAGCTGCTCGATTCCCAAGGTGGAAAGATAGTCCGGTTTTGTGGGAATGAGAAGAAAATCGCTCGCTGCTATGGCGGTCTTGGTAACGATATTGAAGTTCGGCGGGCAGTCGATGAGTACATAGTCGTAGCCCTCTAAGGATTCAATACCGTGCCGGAGCCTCGAATGAACTCTCAAGAAGTTGTTGCGCAAGTCACGCTCAGTACCGGCAATCAGGCGTGTAGTTGACTCTGTTGGCGTAACTTATTGATTTTATTGATAGCAATAAGGCCGCCCGTTCCGCATTTTGTACTGTCTTGTCAGGTGTTTAACCCTCTAGTCCCCGAAAAGTCCCCATGGCGTGACCCATGGTTGTATAGCAGTTACTCAAATTGTCAAAAGGCGCTCAACCTGTTGTCTGCGCGGCCTGATTTACCCACTCTGCGCGAGATAGAGCACCCAGACCAGAAAACTCTCAAGTTCTTGATGCGGTTAATAACTTGGCAAGATTCAGGTGGGGATTTAAATTTGCGCAGAGTGGGTAATTCGTGGCGCGCATCAACACTCAAACCTTTTAATGTTGAATCTACAAGCTTTTGGTAGAGATGTGATAACCATTGCAAATGGCGGCAATTTAAAATATCAATTTTATCTATCAACTGTATAGTCCTATTATGGCTTCAGGTCATCGCGGGTGATTCAGGCTGACAGAAGACGTGAACACGCTTTTGATGAAAGGTCAGCCAGACTCTTCGTCGAAATACTTGGCACTATGGGCCATGGCGCAAATACACAGCAATTAAATGCATCGTTACAGGAGATAATCATGAACGAAACTAGCTCGCACTCAACTGGCAAATGCCCAGTCATGCACGGCGGTGTAACTACAGCCAACATGGCCAACATGGACTGGTGGCCGAAGGCGCTCAACCTCGACATCCTGCACCAGCACGACGCGAAGACCAACCCATTGGGCGTTGACTTCAATTATCGCGAAGAGCTCAAGAAGCTTGACGTTGAAACGCTCAAGCAAGACGTCAAGTCGCTGATGACCGACAGTCAGGACTGGTGGCCGGCCGACTGGGGCCACTACGGCGGCCTTATGATTCGCATGGCCTGGCACTCGGCGGGCACCTACCGCATCGCCGACGGCCGGGGGGGCGCCGGCACCGGCAACCAGCGCTTCGCGCCTATCAATTCCTGGCCCGACAACGCCAACCTCGACAAGGCGCGGCGCCTTCTCTGGCCGATCAAGCGCAAGTACGGCAACAAAGTGAGCTGGGCCGATCTGATCATCCTGGCCGGCACCATGGCCTACGAGTCGATGGGCCTTAAGACTTTTGGCTTCGGCTTCGGCCGCGAGGACATCTGGCATCCGGAGAAGGACACCTACTGGGGTTCCGAGAAGGAATGGCTGGCGCCCACCGGCAGCGAGGGCAGCCGCTATTCCGGCGAGCGCGATCTGGAAAACCCGCTGGCTGCCGTGATGATGGGCCTGATCTACGTGAACCCGGAAGGCGTGGACGGCAAGCCTGATCCGCTCAAGACCGCCCGCGACGTGCGCATCACCTTCGCCCGCATGGCGATGAATGACGAGGAAACCGTGGCGCTTACTGCTGGCGGCCACACGGTCGGCAAGGCGCACGGCAACGGCAGCGCCGCCAACCTTGGCCCCGCGCCCGAAGGCGCCGGGCTGGAGGAACAGGGCCTGGGCTGGAACAGCCGCAAGGCTCGCGGCATCGGCGGCGACACCGTCACCAGCGGCCTCGAAGGCGCTTGGACCACGCACCCGATGAAGTGGAATACTGGCAAGGGCGGCTACTTCGATCTGCTGCTCGGCCATGAGTGGGAACTGAAGAAGAGCCCAGCCGGCGCGTGGCAGTGGGAACCGGTCGACATCAAGGAGGAAGATAAGCCCATTGATGCCGAGAATCCGGCGATTCGCCGCAACCCGATCATGACCGACGCCGACATGGCGATGAAACTGGACCGGGATTACCGTAAGATATCGGAACGCTTTCAGAAGGACCCGAAGGCCTTCGAGGATGCCTTTGCCCGCGCCTGGTTCAAGCTGACCCACCGCGACATGGGCCCGAAGGCGCGCTACATCGGTCCCGATGTGCCCAAGGAAGACCTGATTTGGCAGGACCCTGTGCCGGCCGGCCGCAAGGACTACGACGTGGCAGCCGTGAAGGTGAATATTGCGGCTGCCGGCCTTTCGGTCAGCGACATGGTGTCGACGGCCTGGGATTCCGCTCGTACTTTCCGCGGTTCAGACAAGCGCGGCGGAGCCAACGGCGCACGCATCCGCCTCTCACCGCAGAATGACTGGGCTGGCAACGAACCGGCACGGCTGGCGAAGGCGCTGGCGGTATATGAAAAGATAGCCGCCGAGACGGGTGCAAGTGTTGCTGATGTGATCGTGCTGGCGGGCGGCGTGGGTGTGGAGAAGGCCGCCAAGGCGGCTGGCTTCGACGTGACGGTGCCCTTCGAGCCGGGCCGTGGAGACGCCACGGCGGAAATGACTGATGTCGAATCCTTCGAGGTACTGGAACCGCTGGCCGATGGCTTCCGCAACTGGCTGAAGAAGGACTACGTCGTCACGGCCGAGGAACTGCTGCTCGACCGCGCCCAGTTGATGCGTCTTACAGCCTGCGAGATGACCGCATTGGTCGGTGGCATGCGCGTGATGGGCACCAACCACGGCGGCAGCAAGCATGGCGTGTTCACCGACCGCATTGGCACGCTGACGAACGACTTTTTCGTTAACCTGACCGATATGGCCTACACCTGGAAGCCGGCTGGCAGCAACCTGTATGAGATTCGCGACCGCAAGACTGGTGCCGTGAAGTGGACCGCCACTCGGGTCGATCTGGTGTTCGGTTCGAACTCGATCCTGCGCGCCTACGCCGAGGTCTATGCTCAGGACGACAACCGCAAGAAGTTTGTCGATGACTTCGTCGCCGCGTGGGTCAAGGTGATGAACGCCGACCGCTTCGACCTGAAGTGATGTAGGCAATGAGTTCTGAAAGGGCAATCCGTAGCACAAGTCTGGCTTCCAGAACTCCACTCGGTCTGCTTCAAGTGAGTGAGGCAACGACTGCTTGGCTCAGTAATCCGACTCTGGAACTCTGATTGCTGGACAGGCAGCATTGGCCGAATAACTGCAGTTCGGCCGCAGCGGAAAGTTGTGAAGTGGCCTGACCCTGGCAGGGTGATTCATGGGCTATCAAGTCCATGCCGATCCTTGATTCCGACGTGAGTGCTGAAAAGATAGAGGCTCTTGCAGGCACCAATTGCCAAGATTTTGACAAATTTTTGTCAAAATCTTGGCAAACATGACCGGCAAGCGTTTGCCGATGAAATCGAGAAAATAACCTCCCCTTACCGGAAAGTTGACAAATTTTTGTCAAGAATTTGTCAAACATTCACGCTCTCACTGCTTTACCAGCAGGTTCCTTGGAAGTGCTTTTGAAGCCGACCATTGCCGGCAGCGCCTCAGGATTAAAGCCGGGGTAAGGCGTCTTGTGCAGGTGCGTCCACAGGCGTTCGATTTCACGGAAGGTGCGGCGCAGCTGACGACGCACCCCGCCGAACATGGGATGAAACCGTGCGGCATCTGCTGTGACCCGGGCGATTTCCCGCCCATTGGCGCTCTGGGCCAGCATCACCAGATACTTCCTGAACTTCTCCAGTTCTTCATCTTTCAGACGCCACGTCATGGCCACTTCTCCGTTCTCACGGTTCTCCTTGATCATCCTGTAGTTCGAGAACCGGGGGTACCGATCGCTCCATTCTTGGCGGGACCAGGCAGACGCTTGGGGCATCTGCAAGGCTTCCGGGGTGGCCATGAGAATGGCCTCCCGCAGTGTCGGCACGGCAATCACCGGACCGGCCAGGGCCACCGCATTTGCGAAGCCCCTTTGTTTCCGTTGATAGCGGGTATGAGCGGGCAAACGAATGCCATAATCCTCCGACCATTTGGCATCGAGGTCAGGGATTTTTTCCAGGATTGTGGTGAACGAAATGTGCAGCTTGTACCCCTTGTTATAGAGCATGAGAATGGCTTGCATGCAGGGGGTGAGGTGGTCATGGGTTTTCATAGGGGAATCTCCATAATCTCCACGTGATTCGTGGCACTGTGTAATCAAACCAGATGAAGGTGGGAGCATCCAAAGATGAGCCTTCCATGGACAAACCGCTTATGAGCCCGTGTGCAAACCATATAGGCGTACATGGCACGAATGTGAGGCAACCGCTCCCTGCGGTTGGCGGCTCGCCCAGGCCCCCTTCGGAGAGAGGAGGGTCCGGGCGGACCGCCAGCCGCAAAGCCACTTCGTTACGCCCCGGGAGAGTTCTCTCTCCCACGCCCCTCGCCAAAGGGGAAGCGCAAGCCTGCCAAGTTTGCGAATTTGAGTCTTGGCGCCCGGTGCTGTGAAAGCAGCACGCCGGGTGCGAGGTCGAGGCCGTCGGTTAATCCTGCTGAAAAGCAGAGTAACCCGACGGTTTCAGACCATGGGATCGCTCGGGGAAAGAAATTTCCCCACAGAGTGTGTGCGAGCAGGAAACGGACGTTGGGAGCAAATGCCCAACGATCCTGCTTCATGGAAAGTCGGTAAAAGTCCGACCAAGGGGGTGCGTGGAAACCGCACAACCTTTGCGATCTGGGAGGGCAATCCAGGCACGGGAAATCCGTGCATCGGCGTCACTGGCAAGTGCTAGGAGTCGTCGGGCGAGCGGGAGATGACAGGGGTCACGCCCTCAAGTCCACCCGCCGCGGTTGATAGCTTAACCCCACAGGGCACCTAAACCGAAAGGCATGGTGCTAGGTCGAGATCAAAGAAAACCCCGAGAGGGGCTGGCTCTAGGACTGAAAAGTCTGCGAATCCGCGAATAAAGATTGGTAGTCGTACGATGGGGCTTAACCACCTTCGCCCGTCGGAAATCTGGGGGATGTGCCCGGAAATTGAGCTATCCAAAGCTTGCGGAAGTCTATTTGATCATGCAAAAAACATGCAGCTAACTGTGGAAGTGTCCAGCGTCCGCCGGAAATTGGTACCGGCGGCAACGGTGTAACGAACCGTGGTTGACGTGGGGCATGAGAGCGTAATCCGTGTAGGCCATAAAGGCACAGCCGAAAGCTGTGGTGAGGTGTGGAAAACACCAGTCGTGGTAGGCAACCACGATGCCGAAAGGATGAGGACTCGGAAAAGCGTAACGAAGTTATGCCCCCTGGCAGGGGGCTGGTGAAGCAAAAGGGGGTGGGGACCTGGCGGTCCCTGTCTCGCAGTGCCAGAGAGAAGGCTTTTTATGGGCGGCGTGGCAGCCGATTCCAGAAAAGCGCGTAGAGAAATCACAGGAGAGATGCGTCCAGAGAAAACGCACGCCTGATCAAATCGCCTGCAACTTGGGTGTCAATAGGAGAGGGTATTCCCCACTCGTCATCGGAAAAATCCCACAAAGCAGGGAGGGCAGAACTCGTCCCTATCCAGTCGGCGTTCACACATATGCGTGAGAAAGCCTGATCCGCAATGGATCACCCGGGGGTAACCCGGAAACCCGAACCCGGGCGCACTTGCGCCCGGGTTTTTTAACGTCTCATGACGCCCAGACGGTCATGAAATACACACCAAAAATTACCACCCCGTGTTCAGCCCATATGTCTGAACGGCTCTGGCTCGGCCAGCGGCATCGGCCAAGCCAGATCGTTCACCCGTCAACTTTTACGAGGTGTGAAATGAACACGACGAAAATTACCTTTAATGAAATTGCCCGCGTCAAGCCGGCTGCAAGCTGGGAAGCTGCTTCGAATGGGGGTCAGAACCCGCCTCCCCCGGCCGGGGAGAAGATGCTCAACATTAAGCAGGTTCAGCCGATGGTTGGACTGTGTAAATCCATGATCTACCGGCTCATCAGCGAAAAGCGCTTTCCGGCACCGAGGAAAGTAGGCAGGGCTTCTCGCTGGCTGATGAGTGAGTTGCTGGCCTGGATGCGTGCATGTCGGGCTGCGTGATGGTAGGTGTGTGGAATCTTGCTAAAAGGTAAGGAGGTCGTGGCAGCGGTACCGGCGGGGGGCACCCCGCCGCCGCCCACGCATCGCTGGCGGCCGCAGAAATCACGCCGTGCAGAATTGTGGCAAAAAGGCGTTGATCAAAGAGAGCAGCATCTCGGCGCAGACAGCGCCAGAGTGCTTCGCGACCCCGGCTTTCATAGGTGGCATAAGGTTTTGCAAAGAAGGCCGGTTGGCAGCAAGTCGGCCAAAGCCGTCTTTGGGCAGGCACTCGGAATGAGACGGCAACGCATCGATTTCCTGTCATTTGCACTTACAACGAGGGAACCAAATTTAATTAACCAACGCACTCTAAACCCCAGTGCTACTGAAAATGGGGGGACGTCGTCACATCCACCACCAGATGTTGACTAGATGGGCGACTTTCCACCACTTGCTTAGGCGATCCGGGTGGGGTTTTATCTTTTTCTAAAAAAGTATATAAAAACAACATGAACCAAGGCACTTTAGAAAACCCCTTTGATCTGTTTCCACTTGTCACGGAGATGGCCGGCATCGCGGTTTGGGAGTATGACTTTGTTGCCGGGCATATGTTGCGATCAGAAAATCATGACCAACTCTACGGACTACCTTGGCAAGCTCGCTGGACCGCGGACATCTTTTATAACGCAACGCACCCCGATGATCTCCCGCATGCGCAGGCGTGTATCCAGGCTTCGATGGCACCCGGTGGGCCTGATGACTACGCCTTTGATTTCAGGGTCACATGGCCTGACGGGTCCCTCCATTGGCTTTGGGTCAAAGGCCGAATAGTCCGCCGCTCAGAATCAGGGCAAGGCACGATGATTCGTGGTGTCCTGATTGACATCACGCCACGCAAGGAAGCCGAAGCCCGCGTGCAACGGTTAACCCAGCTTTATGCCGCCCTGAGCCAGTGCAACC
>JAGWTQ010000106.1 GCA_028868905.1 Betaproteobacteria bacterium | reverse complement strand
ATGGAAGCGCGCCGCCCCATGATCTACGCCGGCGGCGGCGTGATCCTGGGCGATGCCGCGCCAGCATTGACAAAGCTTGTGCAGCAGATGGGTTTTCCCTGCACCAACACTCTCATGGGCCTGGGCGCGTACCCCGGGACAGACCCCCAGTTCGTGGGCATGCTGGGCATGCACGGCACCTATGAAGCCAACCTCGCCATGCAGCACTGCGACGTGCTGCTGGCCGTGGGCGCGCGCTTCGACGACCGCGTCATCGGCAATCCCCAGCATTTCTACTCGGAAGGCCGGCGCATCATCCACGTGGATATCGACCCCTCTTCCATTTCCAAGCGCGTGCGCGTGGACGTGCCCATCGTGGGCAACATCAACGACGTGCTGGATGAAATGCAAAAGATCATTGACTCCTCCACGGCCCGGCCCGATGCCTCAGCCCTCAAGGACTGGTGGAAGCAGATCGGCGAATGGCGTTCCCGCGACTGCCTGCGCTATGACCGCGCAAGCGCCATCATCAAGCCCCAGTATGTGGTGGAAAAGCTCTACGAAGTCACGGGCGGCGATGCCATCATCACTTCCGATGTGGGACAGCACCAGATGTGGGCGGCCCAGTACTACAAGTTCGACAAGCCCCGGCGCTGGCTCAATTCTGGCGGCCTCGGCACCATGGGCTTCGGCCTGCCGGCCGCCATGGGGGCCCAGCTCGCCCATCCCGACGCCACGGTGGCTTGCGTCACGGGCGAGGCCAGCATCCAGATGTGCATCCAGGAGCTGTCCACCTGCAAGCAATATCACCTGCCGGTCAAGATCATCAACCTCAACAACCGGTACCTGGGCATGGTTCGCCAGTGGCAGCAGATCCTGCACGGCAACCGTTATTCCGAGTCCTACATGGACGCGTTGCCCGATTTCGTCAGGCTCGCGGAAAGCTACGGGCACGTGGGCGTGCGCGTGGAAAGCCCGGCGGATGTGGAACCCGCCCTGCGTGAAGCCTTCGCCCTCAAGGACCGGGTCGTGTTCATGGATTTCCTGACCGACCAGACCGAAAACGTTTTCCCCATGGTCAAGGCCGGGCAGGGTCTCACGGAGATGCTGCTGGGCGCCGAAGACCTGTAACCCGTGGAAGCCAACCAACCTATGCGGCACATACTGTCTTTATTGCTGGAAAACGAATCGGGTGCCCTGTCGCGCGTGGCAGGACTGTTTTCTGCACGCGGCTACAACATCGAATCGCTGACCGTGGCCCCCACGGAAGATCCCACCCTGTCGCGTATGACCGTGGTGACCAGCGGCTCGGAAGAAGTGATTGAGCAGATCACGAAGCAGCTCAACAAGCTGATCGACGTGGTCAAGGTGTTCGATTTGCAGGAAGGCCGGCACATCGAACGGGAGCTGATGCTGGTGAAAGTGCGCGCCGAAGGCAAGGATCGCGAAGAGCTCAAGCGCACGGCCGACATCTTCCGCGGCCGCATCATCGACGTGACGGACCGCACCTACACCATTGAACTGACCGGTCCGCGCGACAAGCTCGATGCCTTCCTGGAAGCCATCGACCGCGGACTGATTCTGGAAACCGTGCGCACGGGCGCCTCTGGCATTGGCCGGGGCGAATGGATCCTGCGCATTTAACAAAGATTGCTGACTGGAGAAATCGAATGAACGTGTATTACGACAAGGATGCCGACCTGTCCCTGATCAAGGGCAAAAAAGTGACCATCATCGGCTATGGTTCGCAGGGGCATGCCCATGCCAACAACCTCAAGGACTCCGGCGTGGACGTCACCGTAGCGCTGCGCGCCGGCGGCGCTTCCTGGAAGAAGGCAGAAGCAGCCGGCCTCAAGGTGAAGGAAGTGGCCGACGCCGTGAAAGGTGCCGACCTCGTCATGATTCTGCTGCCGGACGAGTCGCAGCCCGAAGTCTATCGCGCGGAAATCGCCCCCAACATCAAGGCGGGCGCAGCGCTGGCTTTTGCCCACGGCTTCAACGTCCATTTTGGGCAGATCGTGCCGCGTGACGACATCGACGTCATCATGATTGCACCCAAGGGTCCGGGCCACCTGGTGCGTTCCACCTACACCCAGGGCGGCGGCGTGCCCAGCCTGATCGCGGTGCACCAGAACGCCACCGGTCGCGCGCGCGACATCGCGCTGTCCTATGCGGCCGCCAACGGCGGAGCCCGTGCCGGCGTGATCGAAACCAATTTCCGTGAAGAAACCGAAACCGACCTGTTCGGTGAACAGGCGGTCCTGTGCGGCGGCACCACCGCCCTGGTGCAGGCCGGCTTCGACACCCTGGTGGAAGCAGGCTACGCCCCGGAAATGGCTTATTTCGAATGCCTGCACGAACTCAAGCTGATCGTGGACCTGATGTATGAAGGCGGCATCGCCAACATGCGCTATTCCATTTCCAACACGGC
>JAGWTQ010000056.1 GCA_028868905.1 Betaproteobacteria bacterium | reverse complement strand
TCGCTGCTCAACCAGGCGGCACGTCCACGGCCTTCCACCATCGTCATGTTCATGGCGAATTCCTCCACCGGGCAGATTGGCATCGAATACAAAATTCGCGGGCCCAGCTTCACCTACAGTTCCGCCTGCTCATCCTCTGCGGTGGCCATCGGTGAGGCTTTCACGGCCATTCGCGACGGGCGCATCCGTTACGCCGTGGCCGGCGGTGGCGAAGCCTTGCTAACCCTGGGTGTCATGAAAGCCTGGGAGTCGCTGCAAACACTGGCCAAGCCCGACCCCCTGCATCCCGAAACCTCCTGCCGGCCTTTTGCCAAGGATCGCAGCGGATTCATTCTCGGCGAAGGGGCGGCGGCGCTGGTGCTTGAGGATGCTGAATCCGCCAAGGTTCGCGGAGCCACGATCCTGGCTGAAATTGTCGGCTACGGCAACACCACGGACGCAGGCCACATCACACAGCCCGATGCGGGCGGGCAGACCCGTGCCATGCAGGCCGCGCTGGCACAGGCTGGCATTGGCCCAGGCGACATTCATTACATCAATGCTCACGGAACCGGCACGCAAGTGGGTGATGTTTCAGAAACGCAGGCCATCAAACGGGTATTCGGACCACTGGCGCACCGTATCCCGGTCAGCGCCACCAAAGCTCTGCACGGGCACCTCATGGGAGCCACGGGGGCCGTGGAAATGGTGGCTGCACTGGGGGCGCTTCAAACTGGAACGGTTCCGCCCACGGCACATCTTTCCCAGCCTGATCCGGAATGCGATCTGGACTATGTACCGGAAGGGGCGCGCAAGCTTCCTGTGCTGGACACCGTCATGAGCAACTCTTTCGGCTTTGGCGGAAACAACGCCGTGCTGGTTGCGCGGCGCTATCCTTCCTGAATGGCTTTTGTTCGATCCCGGCAAAAGCCGTTAATCAAGAATCTTCAAATTAAGCCGGCAGTTTTTTAATCACGAATTCAATACCACACTCACCTACCGGGGTCAGCGTCTGATCAAATCTCGGTTGCCCAAGCTGTTGATTGAGCTGGTATCTGAACGTGGCATCAAGCAGCTCAATTTTTTTAATTTCGATCGGAATCTTTACTTCGGAAAGCATTTCAAGAACATTGATGCTGTTTTTAGACCAGGATTTTTTCTTGAAGATGGTAAACGTGTGCTTGTGATCTGAATTAAAGGTGGAAGGGAAAACGCCCTGCTCGTACATGTCTTCGTCGGGAATGATGCAAATCAGATGTCCGCCGGGCTTTAATACGCGTAGCCAGTTATGCAGTGCATTCTTTGCATTACGCATGTGTTCAAGGCAATGCGAAGAATGAACAAAATCAAAAGAGTGGTCTTGCACGGAAGCCATTAATTCCGCATCTCCGTCCGGGAGATCCCAAGAGCGGCAAGACATCATGAATGGAAAAAATTCATGGTATTGGGCAATTGAATCATTCCCTGCGCCAATGTCTATCCCGTGACCCACAAGATAACGGGTTGCATATCTGGAATCTTTGATCTTGTGGAAAATGGATTTGCTGGATTCATGCATGTGCTTTTCCTGCCGTTTTGGGGGCGAGACTTGGTTAATTTGGCCAGGCTAGGCAATTTTAATGAACACTGCATGCCCATTTAAATTATGTATAAAGCGGAATTCGTCCCGTTTCCTGAATTCCTCGCAAAACGCCGTCACGCCTTCGCATCCAAAAAAACCATAATCATCGAACACAAGTACGGAGCCGACGGAAAGGCGGGGAAGACACCATCCGACGATGTCTTTTGTTGATGAATATACGTCTACATCGCAATGAAGCATGGAAATTTTCCCCTCGATCATGTGCTGCGTCTCTTCCGGGAAAATCCCTTTTAGCAGCTTGATATTCCTGATCGGCAGGGATTCCATAAGGGCGGAGACTATTTCAACGGATGTGTCGGCGTGTTCGCCGCCCTTGTAATTGGTATCCCTGTCCCCGGCCTTGACGACACCTGAAAAAGTATCGGCCAGAAAAACCTGTTTTCCGCTATCTTTTACCGCTTGCGCCAATAACGCACCAGATCCCCCACGCCACACGCCAACTTCCAGAATATTCCCTTCTACATTATTCAGTTGCTTTGCAAGTGTCCAAAGTTCGTAACATCGATAGTGATCGACAAGACTGTGCCCTTTTATTTTTTCGTAACAACTTAAAAACTCATGATCAGTCAGCCAAGGCGCGAAAGTTGCGTTGGGAAGAACCCTGTGGTGAATGATGTTTGACGATGGATGACGCCAGGGTTCCTGGCTTCCAATTATTTGATAAGCCAATGTAACAGCGTTGTTGTAATTGTCTGCCATTGTGTGGCTCCAATAGTGACAGTCAGGTTATTTTTTCCGCACGGTTCTTTTGGAACTCAGTGCTTTCTCAGGCAAAAACTTGCCGTTATTCACACGTCTAAACCGGATGCCTGAGCCTGCCGGTCCGCGTGGTAGCTGGAGCGCACCATGGGCCCACAGGCTGCATGCGAGAAACCGAAGGCTTTCGCTTCTGCTTCAAATTGCCTGAACCGTTCCGGAGTCACGAAGCGGGTGACCGGCAGATGGTGCAATGTGGGCTGCAAGTACTGTCCGATCGTGAGCATGTCCACATCGTGTCGGCGCAGATCCTTCAGTACTTCAATAATCTCCTCATCCGTTTCCCCAAGCCCGACCATCAGTCCGGACTTGGTGGGAATGTCCGGGTGAGCCGCCTTGAAACGTTTCAGAAGGTCCAGGGAATGCGCGTAGTCAGCGCCAGGCCGGGCCTGCTTGTAAAGCCGCGGCACCGTTTCCAGGTTGTGGTTCATGACGTCCGGTAACGTTTTGCCCAAAATGTCCAGCGCCAGATCAAGCCTGCCCCTGAAGTCCGGAACCAGAATCTCGATGCGGGTGTCCGGCGACGTGGCCCGGATGGCGGCAATGCATCGGGCAAAATGTTCGGCCCCACCGTCACGCAGATCATCGCGATCGACACTGGTAACCACCACGTAGCGCAGCTTCATTTGCGCGATACTTTGGGCCAGGTGCAGGGGCTCGCTTTCATCCAGCGGGTCCGGCCGGCCATGGCCCACGTCGCAGAACGGGCAGCGGCGCGTGCAGCGATCACCCATGATCATGAACGTGGCCGTACCGTGGCTGAAACATTCACCGATGTTGGGACAGGAGGCTTCCTCGCAGACCGAATGCAGCTTGTTCTCGCGCAGGATCGATTTGATCTCGCTGAAGCGGGGGCTGGAGGCTGTGCGAACCCGAATCCACTCCGGTTTGCGCAAAGGGGGTTGCGGCTCGATCTTGATGGGGATGCGCGCCGTTTTTTGCGCGCCTTTTTCCTTGGTGCTCATGAGAAAACGGGGCTTGCTCCAATATGCGTTGCAAGATGCTCCACAAGAGACCGTTCGAGCGTTTCCAGCGGAACTTCGATGCCGAGATCGGCTGTACGGGTTACAGCCAGGCCGGCATAACCGCACGGATTGATGAACTGGAACGGGGCCAGGTCCATGTCCACATTCAGGGACAGCCCGTGATAACAGCAACCCTTCTGGACACGCAGTCCTAGTGCGGCAATTTTTTCACCCTGAACGTAAACTCCCGGGGCGCCAGCCTGACGCTCGGCCGAAATGCCTTGCGTGGCCAGAAGATCGATCAGCGATTGTTCCATGAGTGTTACCAGCCGTTTCACTGACAGGTGGTGGCGGCGCAAATCGAGCAAGAGGTAGAGCACGATCTGACCCGGGCCATGGTAGGTGATTTGTCCGCCCCGGTCCACTTGCACCAGCGGGATGGATGACGGTGCGATCAAGTGTTCCCGCTTGCCGGCCAGCCCCAGCGTGAATACAGGCGGGTGCTGCACCAGCCAGACCTCGTCAGGCGTGGTCTCTTGGCGTTCCCGCGTGAAATCACGCATGGCGTGCCAGATGGGCACGTAATCGGACAGCCCGGGCTTTTTCCTGACCAGCAGGGGCAGTGACGGATTAGTCACAAGACCATGACGACGGAAGGATGACCAGTGAGCTCACGGTACAGGGCATCCAGCTGTGCCCTGGACACCGCACGGATGGTGCATGTCACGCTCAGGTACTTGCCGCTGCTGCTGGATCGCATTTCCAGCGTGGCCGGGTCGAAATCAGGGGCATGCTGCAGGACAATGCCCATGACCGTCTGCGCGAAGCCGTCCACCGTGTACCCCATTGCCTTGATGGGAAAATCGCAGGGGAATTCGAAGAGGTCATCGCTGTCGGAATGGTTTTCCGGATCATTCATGGCCGTTTGTACTCCTGGTAGAGCTCCAGCAGGCGCATCGTGACCGGCCCCGGACGGCCCTTGCCAACCGGCACGCCATCCAGACGGGTGATGGGGACGATTTCACGCGTACTGGAAGTCATCATGACCTCCTCAGCGCGACGAAGTTCCGCTTCGGTGACGGGCCGTTCTTCGTGGGGAATGCCCTGTCTTGCAGCGGCTTCGAGGACCAGGTCATAGGTAATGCCCGGCAGGAGCAGATGGTTTCTCGTGGGCGCGAGAAGGCATCCATCCAGGACGATGAAGGTGTTGCTGGCAGCCCCTTCGGTCAGGAATCCGTCGCGGATCAGCAGGCATTCCGTGGCTCCGGCATCCACCGCGAGCTGGCGCAACAGCACGTTGGCCAGCAGGGAAGTGGTCTTGAGGTCGCAACGCAGCCAGCGAAAATCGGCGTGGGTGATCGCGCTCACCCCGTCTCTGATCCAGGAGGCCGGGGGCGGGGTCAGCGGTTTGGTCATGGCAAAAACCGTGGGTGCAACGCCCTGGGGAAAGGCGTGGTCGCGTGGTGCGACCCCCCGGGTGACCTGCAGGTACACCGACTGGTCTGCGCTGGGCTCGCGCGCGATCAGTTCCAGAATCAGTGTTCTCCATGCCTCCGGAGTCATGGGGTGGGCCATCCGGATGCCGTCCAGGGAATATTCCAAACGCCGGAGGTGCCGGTCCAGAGCCAAAGGGATGCGGTTGTAGACGGGAATGACCTCGTACACCCCGTCTCCAAAAATGAAGCCCCGGTCCAGCACAGGCACAGTGGCCTGTTCCAGAGGCATGAATTGTCCGTTCAGATAGACATCGCTCATTTCAGCATCAACCGGATGGTATCCCACCCCCGGGTAAACGCATTTCCGATGGGCACGGGTTCCAGGGCCACGAGATCATGGACGGCCACGGCTTTATCATCATAACGGATCTCAAGGGTGCCCAGTTTTTGCCCTGCGGCAACCGGGGCCACGATGGGTTGCAGTGTCATGAGCGTCTGCCGGGCCTTGGCGCCGTCGCCAGCCGGATAAGTCATCCAGATGTCTCGCTGGAAGCCCGCGCGCACTTCCCGGGCCGAACCCTTGAACACCGGAAGCTGGCGGACCGCAGCATCTTTCTGGAACAGGCGCTGGCTTTCGAAGGTTTGAAAACCCCAATTGAGCAGTTTCTGGCTTTCCGTCGTGCGGGCAAGGTCGCTGTTGGTACCCAGGACGACAGCCAGAAGACGGCGATCTCCCCGGTGGGCTGAACTGATCAGGCAATAGCCTGCCGTTTCCGTATGGCCGGTTTTGAGGCCATCCACTGTGTTGTCGATCCACAGCAGGCGGTTGCGGTTGGGTTGGGTGATACCGTTATAGCGGTATTCCTTGATGGCGTAGAGCGGGTAGTACTCGGGATAATCGCGAATCAGCGCCTCGGACAGCAAGGCCAGGTCATGCGCTGTGCTGTAATGCTGAGGGTGGGGCAGGCCGGTGGCATTGGCAAAGTGCGTGTTGGTCATGCCAAGCTCGGCAGCCTGCTTGTTCATGCGATCGACGAAGGCGTCCTCTGAACCCGCAATGGCTTGCGCCAGGGCAATGCTGGCATCGTTTCCGGACTGGATGATCACGCCATGGATCAGCTCGTCGACGGTGACAGCCTTCATGGGGTCGATGAACATGCGGGAGCCCGCGGCCTTCCAGGCTTCCTGGGATACCGGCACGGTTTGCGCGGGAGAAAGTGTTTTTTCCCGAAGCGCCTTGAAGGTGAGATAAGCCGTCATGAGCTTGGTCAGCGATGCCGGCTCGACACGCTGATCCGGGTTGAGCGCAGCGAGGGGCTGTCCGCTTTCCACTTCCAGCAGGTAGTAGGCATGAGCGGCGATATAAGGCGCAGTCAGCGTGCCGTCGCCCCGGGAGGAAAGTGCTGAAAAGAGGGCGAGCAGAATCAGTAAAGTGCGACGCATGAGAAAAACCTGACGGGAAAACCGTCATTATACCTTGCGCGACTAGGGGAACAGGCGCTCCACTTCCACTTCGGCACTGCCCTTGTTGACGAAACCCAGCTTCCAGGCGGCCGTGTAGCTCAGGTCGATCACCCGGTTTGAACGGAAGGGCCCGCGATCGTTGATGCGCACCACCACGGACTTGTGGTTGGAAAGATTGGTCACTCGCGCGTAGGACGGGATGGGCAGCGTGGGATGGGCGGCAGTCATCCCGTACATGTCGTAGAGCTCGCCGCTGGAAGTTTTTTGATGATTGTAGCGTCGTCCGTACCAGGACGCCATGCCGCGGGTCCTGTACGGCTTTCCGGAAATATCCGGCACATAAACCTTGCCGAAGGCGGTATAGGGTTTGTTGGCAAACCGGTTCAGCGGTTCATTTTTAGGCACCGCATCCGGTATCTGATCCAGATGGGCCGGAGGATGGGCGCCCGGCCCGTCATCCAGGTAATAGCCTCCGTGTCCCGAGCCGGCCGGAGCTTCTGCGGGCCTGGGTGTCGTGCTGCAGCCCCAAAGCGTCGTCACGAACAGCAGCAAAAGCGTGCTTGTCTTGTTCACTGTTTGACCAGTTTTCTATGGTGGTGAACGCTCATCAGGATGCCGATGCTGATGAACAGGGTTACCAGCGACGTGCCCCCATAACTCAGGAAAGGCAAAGGGACTCCCACCACGGGCAGGATTCCGCTGACCATTCCCATGTTGACGAAAGTATACGTGAAGAGGGTCATGGAAAGAGCGCCGGCCACCAGGCGCGCGAAAGGGGTGGATCCCTCGTTGGCGATGAAGAACCCGCGGGTGATGATGACCAGCATGGCCACGAGGAAAACCAGCTCGCCCAGCAGGCCGAATTCTTCGCCAAATACGGCAAAGACAAAATCCGTCGTGTGCTCGGGCAGGAAATCCAGGTGCGATTGGGTTCCTTGCAGCCAGCCTTTGCCGACGAGTCCGCCGGAGCCCAGCGCGATCATGGATTGGAGGGTGTGATAGCCGGCACCCAAAGGGTCCTGTGTGGGGTCCAGCAAGGTCAGGATGCGCTTGCGCTGATAGTCATGGAGCAGATGCCACACCAGTGGCAAAGACGCAAGGCCTGAAGCCAGAAGGCCACCCATGACTTTCCATGACAACCCGGCAAAGTAGAGTACGTAGAAGCCGGAGGACGCGATCAGAAGGGCCGTGCCCAGGTCAGGCTGGCGTATCACCAGGGCCACGGGGATCAGCAGCAGGACGGCGGCAACCACGAAATCGCGCCAGGAGATGGCTTTGCCGCGCCACTCGAAATAACCGGCGAGGGCCAGCGGCAAGGCAATTTTCATGAGTTCCGAAGGTTGAAGTCGCATGGGGCCAAGGTGGAGCCAGCGCCGCGCCCCGTGACTGACTTCTCCAAACAGGGCCACGGCCACAAGCGCCACGAGTGCGATCGCATAAACCGGAAAAACCACCCGCTCGATTTTGTAAGGCGGAGTGACAGCCATCACCCACATGGCTGCGAAAGCGAAGCCCAGATTGCGCACCTGGCTCAGGACCTTGGCCAGATCCGAGCCTGAAGCGCTGTACTGCACGATCAGGCCGAGCGCGGTCAGGATGAGGCAGGTATTGAACAGCGTGGGATCCAGCGGCGCCAGGAATCGCTGGCGCAGCTCCTTAATCGTGGGCACTGTCATCTCCGGCATTGCTGTTGTCGGGTACCGGGGTCACTCCCCGGCCCAGCAGGTAATAGTCGAACACCTTGCGCGCAATCGGGGCGGCCGTGGAGCCGCCATGCCCGCCGTTTTCAACCAGCACGGCAACGGCGATGCGGGGTTTGTCAGCGGGCGCAAAAGCGATGAAAAGCGCATGGTCGCGATTGCGTTCCGCGGTGCGGCCTTCATTGTATTTCTCGCCCTGGCGCACGCCCACCACCTGGGCGGTTCCGGTTTTTCCTGCGATCAGGTAAGGCGCGCCGGCTCCCGCCTGGGCTGCGGTGCCACCCGGTTTCATGACGTCTTCCATGGCGTCCCGCACAAAGTCGATATCGGACTGTTTCAACGGCAGCGTCCGCTCGTTTTCGGGAGCGATTTCGCGCACGGATCCCGTGGCGCGATCGCGAATCGCATGAACGAGATGGGGCTTCATCATCACCCCGTTATTGGCCAATGTGGCGACTGCCTGTGCCAATTGCAGTGGGGTGGTCAGAATATATCCTTGTCCGATTCCGCTGATGACCGTTTCGCCCCCATACCAGTCCTGCTTGTAGCGCTTTTTCTTCCATTCCGTGGAAGGGTAAAGCCCCGACATTTCGCCATCGATATCGATGCCGGTTTTCTGCCCGAATCCGAACTCGCTGAAAAAGTCATGCATGGCATCGATGCCCAGATCGTTGGCCAGGCCATAGTAGTAGGTGTCGCAGGACTGAACGATGGACAGGTGCATGTCCACCATTCCGTGCCCGCCCTGGCGCCAGTCCCGATAACGGTGACTGCTGCCGGGGAATGAAAAATAACCCGGATCTGAAATTTTGTAGGCCGTTGTCCGTTTTCCAAGCGTCAGCGCGGCAAGGGCCATGAATGGCTTGACGGTGGATCCCGGAGGATACAGTCCGCGCAAGGCACGATTGTTGAGAGGTTTGTCCGGAGAATTGTTCAAGGCGTTCCAGTTGTCCTGGTCGATGCCTTCCACAAACAGGTTGGGGTCAAAACCCGGCTCGCTGACAAAGGCCAGGATGTCGCCGGTGCCGGGTTCGATCGCCACCAGCGCGCCCCGGTGATCGCCAAAGGCTTTTTCCGCAGCCTGTTGCAACCCCGCATCGACGGTCAGGAACAGATCGTCTCCTGCCGTCGGGTCAATGCGCGAGAGGGAGCGGACGCCGCGACCGCTCGCATCCGTTTCCACTTGTTCCGAACCCGTAACACCGTGCAGTTCGTGTTCATAATGCCCTTCAATGCCAAGCTTGCCGATGTGGTTGGTGCCACGGTATTCATCGGTCAGGCCGGCATCGTCCAGCCGCTCCTGGTCAGCCTCGTTGATCCGGCCAATGTAGCCGATCAAGTGGGAGGCGCTGGTGCCGAGTGGATAGTCGCGGATCAGGCGCGCCTGGATGTCCACTCCGGGAAACTGGTAGTGGTTGACTGCAAAGCGGGCAATCTCGGTTTCGCTCAGTCGGTTGCGGATGGGGACCGGAGACAGGCCGTGCGTTTCATCCAGTGCTTTGCGAAAGAGCTTGCGGTCCGATGATGTGATGGTGACCAGTTCGGACAGCTGGTCGATGAGGCGGTCAAGGTTTTTGTTGCGGGCCGGATTGATTTCGAGATCGTAGGTGTAATTGTTTTCCGCCAGCACCGTGCCTTTCCTGTCCAGGATCAGCCCGCGATTGGGGACGATGGGGACGATGCTGATCCGGTTGGCTTCCGCCAGCGTATGGTAGTACCCATGGGAGATGACCTGGAGCCAAACAAGGCGGGCCAGCAACAGCACGCACAACGTGATGATGAGTCCCCACAGTGTTTTCAGGCGGAGCTGGAATTCCCATCGTTCCTGCTGGGGGTTGCGAAGAAACCGCTGCACTTCAGGGAACCCTGGGTGAATCAGGGTGGGTGCTCTGGCGCTCAAGCAGGGCCGGCAAAACCAGCCAGAAGAGCGCGGTGAAAGGGGATTGCAGCCACCACAGCCAGCCAGGCAGCGGCAGCTTGAGAATGAGGGAAGTCAGGGTGGTGGTGAGCTGACTTGCAAAAATGAACGGAAGAACATGCAAGGCCTGATTGGCCGTGTAAAAGGACAGGGTACGCGGCCTGAAATGATTGGCCAGGAAATAGCTCAGGGAATAGCCCAGCGCGTGAATGCCCAAGGTGGAACTGTCTGCCGCGTCCGCCAGAATCCCCAGGCAAAAGGCAATCCATCCCCCCATCAGCATGGGTTCGCGGATGGTCCAGTAAATCAGCAGCAGCACCATGAGGTCCGGGCGGAGCAACAGCCAGGGCCCGCTCCAGGGCAGCAGCATGAAAAGGAACGCAACCAGAAAACTGCCAGCCACCCGGCGCAGGGTCGCAGGCCGCTTCAAGACTTGGGGCTCGCGCGGAGGGAGTGCCATCTCAGGGTTTCTTCAGTTTTCGGGGGACTTTTACCGCAGGGCTGATGCCCTTGTCGGATGTCTGTTCGTCCAGGTTGGGCAATTCGCCTCCCGGGGGACGAGGCGGCACGCCCAAGACCAGCACGTAACGGTGGTTCTGCACGGCTCCGGTGGGAACGCACTGGATTTTGGCAAAGGCGGATGAAGCATCCCGCTCGACGGATTTGATTTGTCCCACGGACAGTCCGGGAGGGTAGAGTCCATCGATGCCGGACGTGACCAGGAGATCTCCTGCCTGAACGTCCGATGCGATGGGGACGTAGGGAAGGGAAAAGGTGCCGGATTCACCGTTGCCGAAGGCAATGGCTCTCAGTCCGTTACGCACGATCATGACGGGTAGCGCCTGGTTTTTGTCGGTAATCAAGGTCACTTCGCTGTTGAACAGGTTGACCGCAGTGACTTGCCCAACCAGCCCTTCGGCGGATATGACCGGCGCTCCTGGCTGTATGCCGCTACTCTGGCCGGAGCTGATCACAACTTTCTGGACAAACGGCGTGTGTGCCATGCCGACGATTTCAGCGATGGCATGCGCTTCGGGTTGTTCCTGACGCAGGCCCACCAGGGCGCGCAAGGTGTTGAGTTCGGATTTGGCGGTACGCAGCTGTTGCGCGGCATCGGCCTGCTGAAGCAACTTTTGGCGCAGCTGATCATTTTCAGCCTGCAAGGCCTGCGGCGATTCGATGGCCTGGCGCACCGTGTCGGCCAGGAGCGATGGCAGGTTGGCGGCTTCCTGGAACGGGTAGATGACCACACTGAGCGCTTTTCGGAACGCATCGAGCTGATGGAATCGGTAATCCACCACGATGCAGGCAATGGCCAGGGCGCAGTAGAAAACAAGCCGCGCGAGGGGGGAGGGTCCGCGGCTGAACAGCTCTGGCGTACGAATGTCCATCCCCCCACCCCGCGGCTGTCGGGAATCAGTCCGACGTGAATACCATGCCCAGACGATCGATTTCTTCCAGAGCCCTGCCGCAGCCGCGCACAACGCAGGTGAGCGGGTCTTCGGCGACCAGGACGGGCAGTCCGGTTTCCTCGATCAGCAGCCGGTCCAGATCCCGCAGAAGCGCCCCACCGCCGGTCAGGACCATACCACGTTCGGCGATGTCGGCACCCAGTTCGGGCGGGGTCTGTTCCAGAACGGAATGCACCGTGCCAATGATGGAGTTGAGCGGATCGGTCAGCGCTTCGAGGATTTCGTTGCTCGAAATGGTGAACGTCCTGGGTACCCCTTCTGCCAGGTTGCGGCCTTTGACTTCAATTTCGCGCACTTCGGAACCCGGGAAGGCGGATCCGATTTCTTTCTTGATCTGTTCCGCGGTCGTTTCGCCGATCAGCATGCCGTAGTTGCGGCGGATGTAGTTGATGATGGCTTCGTCGAACTTGTCGCCGCCGGTCCTGACCGAGGCTGCGTACACCAGCCCACCCAGCGACATCACGCCAACTTCCGTGGTTCCCCCGCCGATGTCGACCACCATCGAACCCGTGGCCTCGGCGACGGGCAGATTGGCGCCGATGGCGGCCGCAACCGGTTCTTCGATGAGGTAAACCTGGCGGGCGCCCGCTCCCAGCGCCGATTCACGGATGGCGCGACGTTCAACCTGGGTTGAACCGCACGGGACGCAAATGATGATGCGCGGACTGGGGGACAGGAGCCTCGATTCATGCACCTGCTTGATGAAATATTTGAGCATCTGCTCGGTGATGGTAAAATCAGCAATCACGCCGTCTTTCATGGGGCGAATGGCTGTGATGTTGCCAGGGGTCCGTCCCAGCATGGCTTTGGCGGCCAGGCCTACGGCCTGGATCACTTTCTTGCCGTGCGTTTCACCATCCTGGCGGATGGCCACCACGGAGGGTTCGTTGAGGACGATGCCTTTGCCTCGGGAATAAATCAGGGTGTT
>JAGWTQ010000105.1 GCA_028868905.1 Betaproteobacteria bacterium | reverse complement strand
ATGCGCTGGCTTTTGCGCTGGCAATAAACGCAGGTGTTGCACACTCCAAAAGCCGGGCCGCCGCTGAAGTTCTGGATTTCGTAGAGAATGGTGCGCAACACCGAAACACTGTAACGCACGCGGTTTGCGCTGATTTCCCGGGTTGCTGTCTGCCACAATCCGGCCGGATTGGTTTCGCTCAGGAACGCTTCGCCCTGGGGACTCAGTCTCAACCGGACGACCCGCTTGTCGATTTCGTCCTGGTAGCGTTCGATGAGCCCCCGACGGTCCAGGAGCAGCAAGCTTTGGGAAACCGTTCCCTTGGTCAGCCCCAGGTATTCAGCCAGGGCCTGGGGCGTGTTGCTGAAGCGGTTGGCCTGCTCAAGAAACAGGAGGGACAACACATGCACCGGCTGTAGTCCGTCTTCGCCGCCGAGTCGCCGAAACTCGGCGCGCATGAGGTTGGCAAGCCGGTTGACGAGGTCCAGAAGGACAATCGGGTTTTTGAGCATGAAAAAATAATATCGAGTCAATACTAAAATGTCAAAAAATCGAAAAATGAAAATTTTAATATCGATTCGACACTACAAGACTGCTATCCCCATGAAATGCTGGGTTTTTTTGCCTAATCAGGCCTTTTTTCCGGCCGTCAACCCCCATTTTTCAGGCCTGTTGCAAATTTCACAACTCCCCGCAAACCCTGTGTTGACGCGGGTTTTCAGGGCATCATGAAGAAAAATCAGGGCACCGGTTCAATCGAGAACGAAAAATGAGGGGGTTTTCGCCCTGTGTTAGACTTTTCGGCATGAAACATACGAATTTTTGGTGGCGGATTTTTCTCATGCTGGCGGCAGCGCATCTTTCCGCATGCGGACTCAAAGGTCCGCTGACGCTTCCCAAGCCCGCACCAAACCCTGACACCACGCCGCGCACCAGCAACCCGGCCCACCAGACCCCACCCAATCCGACGCCATAATGCCCGACCATTTCCTGCCTGATGGCCTGACCCGCAGCAACGGGACGCTGCACATGGAATCCGTACCCCTGACCCAGGTGGCGCAGGAATATGGCACGCCGTGCTATGTCTATTCGGCGGCAGCCATCCGCAACGCCTATCGCGAGTTCGTGGACGCCTTTGCCGACCTGGATCCCCTCATTTGCTACGCCGTCAAAGCCAATGGCAACCTGTCCATCCTTCATCTGTTGTCACAGCAGGGCTCCGGGTTCGATATCGTCTCCGGGGGCGAACTGAGCCGTGTTCTGGCTGCCGGCGGAAGCGCGGCCAAGGTGGTCTTTTCGGGCGTGGGGAAATCGGCCGCCGAAATGGCCCAGGCGCTCCAGGCCGGTGTTCACTGCTTCAACGTGGAATCCGCTGCCGAACTGCACCGCCTGTCGCAGGTGGCCGGTCATCTTGGCCTTCGTGCCCCGGTGTCGCTGCGGGTGAACCCCGACGTGGACCCCGGTACCCACCCCTACATCGCGACAGGACTGAAGGAAAGCAAGTTCGGGGTGGCCTATGCCGACGCCTTTGCCCTGTATGAAGAGGCCGCCCGGCTGCCTGGCCTGGACGTGGCAGGCATTGATTGCCACATCGGCTCCCAGATCACCGACCTGTCCCCATTCGTTGCCGCACTGGACAAAATCCTGGATCTGGCCAGCCGCCTCCGGAGTGCCGGCATTCCCTTGCGCCACCTGGATCTGGGCGGCGGCGTCGGCATCCGCTATCGCGACGAAACCCCGATCGTCCTGGCCGACTATGCCCGTGCCATTGCCGGGCGCCTGCAAGGCAGCGACCTGCGCCTTTTGCTGGAGCCTGGCCGCCGCATCATCGGAAACGCGGGCCTGCTGCTCACCCGGGTCGAATATCTGAAGCTTTCGTCGGACCACCGCTTCGCCATTGTCGATGCGGCCATGAACGACCTCATCCGCCCTTCGCTCTACGAAGCCTGGCACGAGATCGTTCCGGTGAGCGAACGGGCATCCCCGGCCGCCTTGCTGGACGTGGTGGGCCCCGTGTGCGAGACCGGGGACATTCTGGGCCGCGCGCGCTCGCTGGCCGTGGCCGAAGGCGATCTGCTGGCCATCCTCTCTGCAGGCGCTTACGGCGCCTCCATGGGCTCAAACTACAATGCCCGCCCCCGTCCTGCCGAAATCCTTGTGGACGGCCAGTCCACACGCCTGATCCGGCGCCGGGAAGCGGTCGAGGATCTGTACCGGAACGAATGGCCGCCTGCCTGACGACATCGCGCGGATGTTCGACTTCGTAAAATCTACAATCGCCAAGATTTAGTATTGAATCGATACTAAATTCCAATGAATTGGACAAAATAGTTGCCCTGTTCGCGGCTTTCAAACGCTCACTGGAAGTTTTCTGAAATAGAATTCAACTCACCAAGAGGCATGCACTGAGAAGTCGAGTGCCCTTCGTGTGGGTTCATCGGATGTGGTCGATTGGTCCCACTTGGTAGTGCAACGCACGAACGATTTGGAACA
>JAGWTQ010000055.1 GCA_028868905.1 Betaproteobacteria bacterium | reverse complement strand
AAAGAAGGCTGGATGGCGTAGTGGGTGACCACCGCTTCGGTGACGTCGCGCGTGATGGTGGCGAGCCCGCCCAGCACCTGCATGCGCTGCAGGTCGCGCGTGGCGCCGGCTTCGCCCGCGGACGGCGTGGTCTTTGCGCTCTTGACCGTGATGGGCACGTTTTCCAGGGCCGACAGGCTGTCAATCCGGTATTGCGGTGTCTGCACCACGATCGGATAGGACACGCCGTTGCGCGGATTGAGCCAGAAGGCGGGGGCGATCTGGAAGCTGCCGGACAGCGTGGCCATCAGGTTGTTGGACACGTCCCGTTCCGTCACACCCACCGTCTGGGCCCGCGTGCGATCCACGTCCACATCGAACTGCGGATAGTTGGCCGATTGCTGGATGCGCGCGTCGGCAATGCCGTTGATGTGCTGCACCCGGCGCAGCATCCTGCCGATGTAGGCCAGGTTGGCATCGTGGTTGGGGCCCTTGACCTGGATGTCGATGGGAGCCGGCGCGCCGAAATTGAGAATCTGGCTCACCATGTCCGCCGGCAGGAACGCGAAGGACGTGCCCGGGAATCTTTCCGGCAGCACCGTGCGCAGCCGCTTGATGTAGTCCGCCGTGGGGCCGTGGTTGTCGTTCAGGGAAATCAGGATGTCACCGTCTTCCGGGCCGACGGTGCCGGTGTTGCTGTACGCGGTGTTGATGCCGCTCACGGTCAGCCCGATGTTGTCCACGATGTTGTCCATTTCATCGCGGGGGATTTCCTGGCGGATGGCCGCCTCGATCTTGTCGAACAGGCTGGCCGTCTCTTCCACCCGCGTGCCCACCTGGGCGCGCACGTGCATCTTGATCTGGCCGGAATCCACGTCGGGGAAGAAATTCCGCCCCAGGAAAGGCAGCAGGGCAAAAGACGACAGCATCACCGCCATGAAGGCGGGAATGAACACCTTGCGGCGACTGACAGCCGCCTGCAGCAGACGCGCATAGCCGTGGCGTAGCTGGGAAAAGCGCGCTTCGAAGCCGCGCTGGAAGGCCACCAGGGCAAACTTGATCTGGTGCGGGAAGGGCTGCTTGCGGTGGGTGGGGTCCATCACCCACTGGTCATGCAGGGACGCGTGCGGCGCTTCGCTGTGCGCCTTGAGCAGGTAATTGGCCACCGTCGGCACGAACGTCTGCGACAGGATGAAGGAGGCGATCATGGCAAACACCACGGCTTCGGCCATGGGTACGAACAGGTAGCGCGACACCCCGGTGAGGAAAAACATCGGGATGAACACGATGCAGATGCTGAAGGTGGACACGAAGGCTGGCTGCACGATCTGGCTTGCGCCGTCGATGATGGCGGTGCGCACGTCCTTGCCGAACTCCAGGTGATGGTTGATGTTTTCGATCATGACGGTGGCATCGTCCACCAGGATCCCCACGGCCAGCGCCAGGCCGCCCAGGGTCATGACGTTCATGGTCTCGCCCAGCGCCGACAGGCAGGTGATGGAAAAGAGGATCGCCAGGGGGATGGAAGCCCCGATGATGAGGGTGGAACGCCAGCTTCCCAGGAACAGCAGGATCATGAGGCTGGTGAGCAGGGCCGCGATGATGGCTTCACGCACCACGCCGGAGATGGCGGCCTTCACGAAAATCGACTGGTCGGCGAGCGGGCTCAACTTGAGGCCGGCCGGCAGCGTTTCCTTGAGCAGGGGCAGCTTTTCGCGCACGCCGGAAATGATGTCCAGGGTGGAAGCCGACCCGTTCTTGAGCACGGTGAGCAGCACCGAACGCCGGCCGTCCACGCGCACGATGTTGATTTGCGGCGGATAGCCGTCGCGCACGTGCGCCACGTCACGCAGGAAAATGGTGCTGGTGCCGGCCTGCTTGATGGGGGAATGGTTGGTGACCGTCTTGACGGGAATGTTGTTGAGAACTTCAAACTCGTCCGGGCTGTCGTTGATCTTGATGTTGTATTCGAACTTGCCGATCTTTTCGGTGCCGGCCGGAATGATCAGGTTCTGGGCCGCCAGCGCATCGCTCACGTCCGTGGGCGACACGCCCTTGGACTGCATGGCCTGGGGGTCCAGGTCAATCTGGATCTGCCGCACCTTGCCGCCGTAAGGCGAAGTCATGGCGCTGCCGGGCACGGTGGCGAGCTGCGGACGAATGAAGTTCTGACCCCAGTCAAATAGCTTCTGCTCGGGAATGGTGGGGCTGGACAGGGCGATCTGCAGGATCGGCACCGTGGCCGCGTTGTAGTTGAGGATCAGCGGCGGTGTCATGCCGGGCGGCATGAACTTCAGGATCGTCTGGGAAATGGAAGTCACCTGGGCCGTGGCGGTGCGGATGTCCACGGTGGGCTGGAAAAAGATCTTGACGATGCCGTAACCCGGCAGGGAAGTGGACTCGATGTGCTCGATGTCGTTGACGGTGGACGTCAGGTAGCGTTCATAGGCGTACAGAACGCGACCCGACATGTCTTCCGGCGAAAGTCCGGAATAGGTCCAGACGGCACTGATGACCGGAATGCGGATGTCCGGAAAGATGTCCGTGGGCGTGCGCAGGATGGAAAACACCCCGGCCAGCAGGATCAGCAGCGCGAACACGATGAACGTGTAGGGGCGGCTCAGTGCCAGCTTGACTACCCACGACATCATAACGGTTATTCCTTTTTTAACTATGCACCGGGGGTCCCCCCGGCCAAACCGCAAATTCTGCCAGCATCCGGCCACGCTGCTGTAACCAATTGTAGTGGTAACAATCGGTCAGGACAGTGGAAAACGTTCAGGGCCCGAACAGGGTTTCCAGCGCCGCGCCGGGGTCGGCCGCGCGCATGAAGGTTTCGCCCACCAGGAAGGCGTGCACGCCGCGGGCGCGCATGGCCGCCACGTCCTCCCGGGTTGCGATGCCGCTTTCGGTGATGGGCAGGCGCCCGGCCGGCACCCGGGCAGAGAGGGTCCAGGTGGTTTCCAGGCGGGTTTCAAAGGTGCGCAGGTTGCGGTTATTGATGCCCACCAGGGGTGTCTCGAGCTGGAGCGCCCGCTGCAGTTCGTCGCCATCGTGCACTTCCACCAGCACCGCCAGCCCCAGGCCCTTCGCCAGGGCGGCCAGCGCCTCCAGGTCCGGCTGCGGCAGGGCGGCCACGATGAGCAGGATGGCGTCCGCCCCCATGACGCGGGATTCGTACACCTGGTAGGGATCCACGATGAAATCCTTGCGCAGCACCGGCAGGGCGCAGGCCGCGCGCGCCTGCTGCAGGTACTCGGGGGCGCCCTGGAAGTAGTCGCGGTCGGTCAGCACGGAAAGGCAGGCGGCTCCGTGCCGTTCGTAGCTGGCAGCAATGCGGTCGGGATGGAAGTCTGCACGCAGGACGCCCTTGCTGGGGCTGGCCTTCTTGACTTCCGCAATCACCGCCGGGCGGCCCTGTGCCACGCGGGTCCGCAGCGCGCCTTCGAAATCGCGCACGGGCGGGGCCGTTGCCAAGGCCTCCTTGAGTGCCTCGAGCGGCACCTGGCGGGCCGCCTCGGCCACTTCCCGCGCCTTGGTGGCCAGAATGCGGTCGAGCACCGTGCTCACGACCGGCTCCAGGCCACCAGCGCATCCAGCCGTTGGCGCGCACCGCCTTCGGCGATGACCTGGCGCGCCCGGTCAATGCCTTCGCGCAGGCCGGCGGCAAGCCCCGCCACGTAGATGGCCGCCCCGGCATTGAGGGCGACGATTTCAAGCGCGGGACCGGGGCGGTTGTCCAGGACCATTTCCAGCAGTTCGCGGGATTCCTGGGCGTTTTTCACCAGGATGCTGTTGAGGGGCATGGGCCTGACGCCGAATTCGGCGGGGTCAAACAGGTATTCCCGGACTGTGCCGTCCTTCAGCTCCGCCACGTGCGTGGGTCCGGACAGCGTGATTTCGTCCAGGCCGTCGCTGCCATGAACCACCAGAGCATGGCGGCTGCCCAGGCGGTGCAGCACGCCGGCCAGGGTGCCGGTCAGCTGGGGGCTGAACACGCCCAGCAACTGGTTGGGGGCACCAGCCGGGTTGGTGAGGGGGCCCAGCAGATTGAACAGGGTGCGCACGCCCAGTTCGCGGCGCACCACGGCCGAATGCCGCATCGCCGTATGGTGCGTGGGCGCGAACATGAATCCCAGGCGGCATTCGCGCAGGGAACGGGCCACCGATTCCGGCGTGGCCTGGGTGACCGGGATGCCGAGCGCTTCCAGCACGTCGGCGCTGCCGGTGGTGGAAGACACCGAGCGTCCGCCGTGCTTGGCCACGTGGGCGCCGGCCGCGGCCGCCACGAAGGCCGCCGTGGTGGAAATGTTGAAGGTGTGCATGCCGTCGCCGCCGGTGCCGCAGGTGTCCACCACATGGTCCAGCCCAGTGGTGTCCACTCCGGACGACAGGCCGCGCATCACTTCCGCGGCGGCTGCCAGCTCCGTCACCGTCTCCCCCTTGGCGCGCAGGGCGACGATGATGCCGGCGGTCTGGGCGGGCGTGGTTTCCCCGGTCATGATGCCGGTCATGACGGACAGCATCTGTTCGCGCGTCAGGTCGTTGCGGGCCAGCAGCGCGTTGAGCGCTTCCTTGGGCGTCACGGGGCCACTTCCCGGATTTCGAAGTCGTGGGTGATTTGTGCTGTCTTGCCCAGCATGATGCTGGCCGAGCAGTATTTGTCGGCAGACAGGTTGAGGGCCCGCTCCACCAGCTCCGGCTTCAGGTTGCGGCCGGTGACGATGAAATGGAGGTGGATTTTGGTGAACACCTTGGGGTCGGCTTCGGCCCGCTCGGCTTCCAGCTCCACCACGCAGTCGGTGACGTCGGCGCGCGAGCGCTTGAGGATCAGCACCACGTCGAAAGCCGTGCAGCCCCCGGCACCCATCAGCACGGCCTCCATGGGCCGCACGCCCAGGTTGCGTCCGCCGGCCTCGGGGGCGCCGTCCATGAGAAACGTGTGCCCGCTCCCGCTTTCCCCCAGGAAACTCATGCCTTCAACCCATTTCACGCGCGCTTTCATGACCCGCTTTTCTCCTGCCGGTGTAATCCAGGGATTATAGCGGCCCCTTTCCCCGATTTGAAATGCGGATTGACAATGGCGCCGCCCGGCAGCTACAATTGCCGGCTCATTTCACTAAAGACCGATGCTGTCATGAAAACCTTTTCAGCCAAGGCGCAAGACGTTCAACGCGAGTGGTATGTGGTCGATGCCACGGACCGCGTGCTCGGGCGCCTCGCCAGCCAGATTGCGCTTCGCCTGCGGGGCAAGCACAAAGCCATTTACACCCCCCACGTGGACACGGGTGATTTCATCGTGGTCGTCAATGCCGACAAGATCCGCGTGACCGGCAACAAGGGCGAAGACAAGATGTACTATCGCCACTCCGGCTACCCGGGCGGGATTTACGAAACCAATTTCAACAAGCTGCGTGCCCGCCATCCGGCCCGCGTGCTGGAAAAGGCCGTCAAAGGCATGCTGCCCAAGGGTCCCTTGGGCTATGCCATGATCAAGAAAATGAAAGTGTACGCGGGCGCCGAGCATCCGCACGCGGCACAACAACCCAAGCCATTGAATATTTGAGGTTTCCATGAACGGCAACTACTATTACGGCACGGGACGGCGCAAAAGCGCAGTGGCCCGCGTCTTCCTGAAGACGGGTTCCGGGAAGTTCGAAGTGAACGGCAAAACCCTGGACCAATACTTTTCCCGTGAAACCGGCCGCATGGTGGTGCGCCAGCCGCTGGAGCTGACCAACAACCTCAACGGCTTCGACATCCTGGTCAACGTCATCGGCGGCGGAGAATCCGGTCAGGCCGGCGCCGTGCGCCACGGCATCACCCGGGCGCTGATCGACTTCAACCCGGAGCTCAAGACCGCCCTCAAGCAGGCCGGCCTCGTCACCCGTGACGCGCGCGAAGTGGAACGAAAGAAAGTGGGGTTGCACAAAGCCCGCCGGCGCAAACAGTTCAGCAAACGCTGATCGCAGCCACCCCCAGAAAAAAGCCGGCCTTCATGCCGGCTTTTTTTTCGCCGCACTTTGTTCTCGCTATAAAATGAGGGGCAGAACCCCGAGGAACGCATCATGATCACAGTTGGCATCGTTGGCGGAACCGGTTACACCGGCGTTGAATTGCTGCGGCTGCTGGCGCAGCACCCGGAAGTGCGCCTGCAGGCCATCACCTCCCGCAAGGAGGCCGGACAGGCCGTGGACACCCTGTTTCCCAGCCTGCGCGGGCACGTGGACCTGGCGTTCAGCCTGCCCGAACAAGCCGGGCTGGAACGCTGCGACCTGGTGTTTTTTGCCACCCCCAACGGCGTGGCCATGGAACAGGCCCGCGCCCTGGTGGATGCCGGCGTACGCGTGATCGACCTGGCCGCCGACTTCCGCATCAAGGACGTGGCGCTGTGGGAAAAATGGTATGGCATGAAACACGCCTGCCCCGAACTGGTGGCGGAAGCGGTGTACGGACTGCCGGAAGTGAACCGCCAGTCCATCCGGGATGCCCGCCTGGTGGCCAACCCGGGGTGCTACCCGACGGCCGTGCAGCTGGGCTTTCTGCCGTTGCTGGAAGCCGGCGCGGTGGATCCCGCGCACCTGATCGCCGATGCCAAGTCCGGCGTTTCCGGTGCCGGCCGCAAGGCCGAAACCCACATCCTGTTCGCCGAAGCTGGCGACAACTTCAAGGCCTATGGCGTGGCCGGGCACCGCCACCACCCGGAAATCCGCCAGGGCCTGCAGGCGGCTTCGGGCCAGACCGTGGGCCTGACGTTCGTGCCCCATCTCGTGCCCATGATCCGCGGCATCCACGCCACCCTGTACGCGACGCTGCGTGCCGGCACGGACATCCAGGCCCTGTATGAGGCGCGCTACGCCAACGAACCTTTCGTGGACGTGCTGCCGGCCGGCAGCCAGCCGGACACCCGCTCCGTGCGCGCTTCCAACCTGTGCCGTATCGCGCTGCACCGGCCCCAGGGCGGCGACACGGTGGTGGTCCTGTCCGTGATCGACAATCTGGTGAAGGGGGCTGCCGGCCAGGCCGTGCAGAACATGAACCTGATGTTCGGCTTTCCGGAAACGCTGGGGCTGACCCAGGTGCCGGTTCTGCCCTGAAAGTGTAGAATGGTTATAAATTGCCGCAGCAGCCTGCGGCCCGTGCGGCACAAAACCGCTTTTTGATCTTCATGGAGTTTCACTGATGAACGCACCGACGGAAATGATGCCGGCCCCGCTGAATTTCACCGACAGCGCCGCAGGCAAGGTCAAGCAACTGATCGACGAGGAAGGCAACCCCGACCTCAAGCTGCGGGTGTTCGTGACCGGCGGCGGCTGTTCCGGCTTCCAGTACGGCTTCACCTTCGAGGAAGCCACCAACGACGACGACACCGTGATGGAAAAGAACGGCGTGCGCCTGCTGATCGACCCCATGAGCTACCAGTACCTGGTGGGCGCGGAAATCGATTACAAGGAAGACCTGGAAGGCGCCCAGTTCATCATCCGCAACCCCAACGCCACCTCCACCTGCGGCTGCGGCTCTTCCTTCTCGGCCTGATTCCCGGCGCGGCCTTCAGGCGGTCCTGTCCGGCAGGGCAAGGATCGCCTGCCGGTTGGACCACGAAAAACATTTTTCCGCCGCCTCCTGCCAGGGCAGCCACAGGTGCCCGCGGTGCTCGCGCGGCGACACTTTCACCGGCACCAGTGCAGGTACTTCCAGCCCGAACACGTGCTCCTGGTTGCGGGTGGTGCCCGGCGCATAGCGAAATCTCCAGCGCTCGTAAATCTCAAACTCGTTGACCTGGTGCCAGTCGGTCAGCCGGTAAGTTTCGCTGTCCAAACCCGTCTCTTCCTGCACTTCACGCCGGGCCGTGTGCGCCAACGGCTCATCGGGGGCGTCGCAGCTGCCCGTCACCGACTGCCAGAACCCGGGCGAATCGGCACGCTCCAGCAGCAACACGTCCAGTGCCGGCGTGTAAATCACCACCAGCACGGAAACCGGGATCTTGTAGGTCATGGCGCCTTTTTCTTGGCAAAGTCTCCCGCCACCACTTCCACGAAACGGTCCGGGTCGAGATGGTGCTGGAGCGCCTTGTTCACGGCAGTGGCGTCGAGCGCGGCGAGATCCCGGTCGAAGTCCGCCACGAAATTCATGGTGCGATGGTCGAACATCAGCTTGTTCAGCAGGGCCGCCAGCGTCCCGTCCTGCGAGCGGGAAAGCTGGCGCGACTGCAGGAGCGCCGACTGAGCGGCCTGCACCTCTTCCGGTTTAACCCCTTCGCGAATCACCTGACGAATGACTTCGCCAAAGGACGTTTCAAGCCGTGCCAGGTTCTGCGGCGCGTAAATGGCATAGGCTCCGAACTGGCTGTTGCGCACCTTGTCGTTGAGCCGCAGGTAGGAACCAACCCCGTAGCTCAATCCTTCCTTCTGCCGGATGCGGGTGGCCAGGCGCGAATTGAGGAACCCTTCGCCCAGGATGTAGTTGCCCAGCGTCAACGCGGGCGCATCGGGGTCGCTGTCCATCAGGGCGAGCGGTTCGCGCATCAGGAACACGGCATTGGCCTTGTCGGGCGTGTCGATCTGGATGCGCTTTCCGGGGAAAACCTTGTAGTCGTCGATCACCAGCTCATAAGGGCTCGCGCTTTTCCAGCCGTCCAGCCCTTTCCTGAGCGCTGCGAGGGCTGCCTTGGCCTCAAAATCGCCAACGATGGCCACCTCTGCGTGGTCGGCGCCGTAGAAGTCCTTGTGGAAAGCTTTCAACTGCTCCAGCGTCACGGCCTTCACGTCTTCCACCGACTCGTCGAACGTGCTCACGTAACGCACGTCACCGCGGGGATGGCGATTGAAATAGCGTCCCATGGCGTTGCTGGCGCGCGCCTGCGGATCGCTTCGGCTTTCTTCGATGTCTGCCAGCTCCGCTTCCCGGGCCTGCTTGAACTCGCTTTCGGGAAACTGGGGCTGGCGCAGGATGCGGGCCACCAGGTCGAGCGTGGCCGGCAGGTTTTCACGCACGGTCTGGATGGATACCGTGGCCCCTGCAGCGCTTCCGTCGAAAGCCACCTGTGCCTTGAGCGCCGTGAAGCGGTCCTGGATTTCCTGGCGGCTCATGCCTGCCGCGCCCCGATCCAGCAGGCTGCCCGCAAGGTCGCCGATGCTGGATTTGCCTTCCAGCGATTGGGCCGTGCCGAAATGGAGATGGATCTGGGCATGCACCGTGCCGCCGCGGGTTTTCTTGGGCAGCAGCGCCACCTGCAGGCCTCCCGGCAGCGCGAGCCACTGGGTACGCAGCTGGATGTTGGCCGGCGCCGGGTCAAACGCTTCGCCCGCCGCGAAATGGGGATTGCCCTGGTAGCCTTTGAGCTGGGCTTCGGCATCTTCGCGCCGGGGCGCCGGTGCGCGCACCGGACTGGCCGTGGGCATGAACAGGCCGAGGGTGCGGTTGCTGGGCACCAGATAGGCTTCCGCCACACGCTGCACGTCGGCCGCCTGGACCTTGGCAATGCGGTCGCGGGTCAGGAAAAACAGGCGCCAATCGCCGTTGGCAATGGCGGTGGAGAGCGCAATGCCGAACCGCTCCGGATCGTTGAAGGTGATTTCAATGCCATTCTGCAAGTTGGCCTTGGCACGATCCACTTCGGCGGCCGTCACGGGATGCGCCTTCATGTCCTCGATGGTCTTGAGGAAGGCGTCGCGCACGGCATCAAGCGACTGGCCTTTGCGCACGTCGGCCTGGAAGAAGATGACGCCCGGTTCGTCCAGGTTGAAATAGTCAGCGGCCGTGGCGGTGGCGAGCCCCTTCTCCACCAGGGCCTGATGCAGGCGGCCGGAGGGGGTATCGCCCAGCACCTGGGCCAGCACCTCGAACGCCGCGCTGTCCGGCGAGGCAGCGGCGACCGCGTGATACACCGCTTCCACGTACTGGATGTCGCCCACGCGCCGCAACACCACTTCGCGTTCGCCGTCCTGCACGGGATCAAGCGTGTAGGTGGGTTCCAGCACGCGCTTCGGTCTGGGAATTTTGCCGAAAACGTCCTGGATGAACGCCAGCGTTTTGGCCGCGTCGAAACTGCCGGCCACCACCAGCGTGGCGTTGTCCGGCTGGTAATACTTGCGATAGAAGGCCTGGAGATGGGGAATACTGACGTTTTCCACGTCACTGCGCGCGCCGATGGTGGACTTGCCGTAGTTGTGCCACTGGTAGGCCGCCGCCATCACCTTGTCCATCAGCACTTCGCCGGGATCGTTTTCACCGCTTTCCATTTCATTGCGCACCACGGTCATTTCGCTGTCCAGATCCTTACGCGCAATGAACGAATGCACCATGCGGTCCGCTTCCATGCGCAGCGCCCAGTCCAGGTTGGCCGGGGAGGCGGCAAAGGTTTCGAAATAGTTGGTGCGGTCGAACCAGGTGGTGCCGTTGGGTCGCATGCCGCGGCGGGTGAGTTCGGCGGTGATGTTGCGATGGCTGGGCGTGCCCTTGAACATCAGGTGCTCCAGCAGGTGCGCCATGCCGGTTTCGCCGTAGTCTTCCATGCGCGATCCCACCCGGTAGGTCACGTTGACGGTGGTGGTGGGCTTGCTGGCATCCGGCGCCAGCAGCACCTGCAGGCCGTTGGCCAGGCGGTATTCCGTCACCCCTTCCAGCTGGTGCACCTGAACGACACCTGCCGGCAGTCCTGTTTTTGCATCGGCCCATGCCCCCGCCGCCAACAGCATCAATCCAAAAAATACCCATCGTTTCAGTGCCATGGAACCTCTCCCAACGTGATGACCCAGATCGTTTTCCTATAGAGGCGTTTTTGCGGCGCAGGTTCCCTTGGGAGTCCATCATGTAGCGACGTTCAACCTCTTGATTTAGCATAATATGCTATCATTTCAGGTCGATGGGAGGATTCAATGCCTTTGTACGAATTCCGCTGTCAGGCTTGCGGTCACGAGATTGAAGTCCTGCAGAAGATTTCCGATCCACCGCGCAAGGATTGCCCTTCCTGCGGTGAGTCCGCGCTCGTGAAGAAAGTCACGGCCGCCGGTTTCCAGCTCAAGGGCACCGGCTGGTACGTCACGGACTTCCGGGGCAGCAGCAGCACGTCGTCCGCGTCTTCACCGGCGCCAACGACCAAGCCGGAAACAAGCGCGGCAGCTCCGGCCACCGGCGAAACGCCGGCTGCCGCCCCTGCAGACAGCGCTTCCACCACCACGGCGTCCTGATGAAACGCTATTTCCTGACCGGGATCGTGGTGCTGATCCCGCTCGTGATCACGGTGTGGGTGCTGCGCCTCATCGTGAACACGCTCGACCAGACCCTGTTCCTGATCCCGGCCCAGTACCGGCCGGATGCCCTGTTCGGCGTGAACATCCCGGGGCTGGGAGTGCTGCTGGCCCTGGCCATCGTGCTGGTGACCGGCGCCATCGCGGCCAACCTGCTGGGGCGGCGGCTGCTGCAGCTGGGTGAAGTGCTGCTGGCACGCATCCCCATCGTCAGCAGCATCTACGCCAGCGTCAAGCAGGTGAGCGACACCCTGTTTTCCGGTTCGGGCCACGCGTTCCGCAAGGTGCTGCTGGTCCGCTACCCGCACGCCAACAGCTGGACACTGGCCTTCCAGACCGGATTTCCGCAGGGAACCCTGGCCGAACGGCTGGGCGAACCCCATGTCAGCGTCTATGTGCCCACGACGCCGAACCCCACCTCCGGCTTTTTCCTGATGATGCCCAAAAGCGACGTCATCGAACTGGACATCGCCGTGGATGACGCCCTCAAGTACATCATTTCCATGGGCGTGGTGGACATCACGGGCAAAAAAACAGCTTCCTTGGACTAAACCTTTTCAGAGATTTCCGAATCATGCGCACTGAATACTGCGGCCTCGTGGACCGCCGCTTCCTGAACCAGACCGTCACCCTGATGGGGTGGGCCCACCGCCGGCGCGACCATGGCGGCGTCATCTTCATCGATCTGCGCGATCGCGAAGGGCTGGTGCAGGTGGTGTCCGACCCGGACAACCAGGGCACGTTCCAGACCGCGGAAACGGTCCGCAACGAATTCGTGCTGAAAGTGACCGGGCGCGTGCGCCTGCGTCCCGAAGGAACGCGCAATCCCCACCTGCAAAGCGGCGACGTGGAAGTGCTGGCGGACGCCATCGAAATCCTCAACCCGTCGCTGCCACCCCCGTTCCTGCTGGACGACGAAAACCTGTCGGAACAGGTGCGCCTGGAACACCGCTATCTCGACTTGCGGCGTCCGGCCATGCAAAAGAATTTCATGCTGCGCTACCGCGCCGCCATGTCGGCGCGCCAGTATCTGGACGCCCTGGGTTTCGTCGATATCGAAACCCCGATGCTCACCAAGTCCACGCCCGAAGGCGCGCGCGACTACCTGGTGCCGAGCCGGGTGCACCATGGCGAGTTCTATGCGCTGCCGCAGTCGCCTCAACTGTTCAAGCAGCTCCTGATGGTGTCCGGGTTCGACCGCTACTACCAGATCACCAAGTGCTTCCGTGACGAAGACCTGCGCGCCGACCGACAGCCCGAGTTCACCCAGATCGATATCGAAACGTCGTTCCTGGGTGAACAGGAAATCATGGACATGATGGAAGGGCTGGTGCGCGACCTGTTCCAGAAAACCATCCAGGC
>JAGWTQ010000054.1 GCA_028868905.1 Betaproteobacteria bacterium | reverse complement strand
GTGATGGCCAGCGGCCCCACCCGGAACTCGACCTGCCCTCCCAGCGAATTCATGTCTTCTCCCGGATGAAGCGCACGGCATTGTAGATGCCGACCACAATGCCCAGGATGATGAAGCTCACCGTCCAGCGCACCGAATAGCCGGCCGCCAGGGAGTCCAGCCAACGCCCCAGGTAGGCGCCGGCGACGATGGGCACCACCAGCAAAAGGCCCAGCGTACCCCCATAGAAAAGAATACCGACAAAGCCCGCCGGCCGCCGCTCCCGCTCTTCCAGACGCCGGATGTCGCGGCCGGTTTCCTCCACCAGTTTGTGACGATCGGTCATGCCAGGCCTCCTGCCGGCGCATGGCCCGCCAGCTCACCCAGGCGGCGCAGCAGGGAATGCTCGATTTCCGTCAGGGTCGCACGCGCGCGTGCGATGTCCGAGTCCGTGCGAGCCATTTCCCCGGCCAGTTGTTGCAGCAACGTGTTCCGCTGCTGCCCCAGGAAATAGTGCACCGAGGCCACGGTCAGGCGGTTTCCGGCAAAGCGCAGGGTACCCCCGGGCAAGGCGGCATAGTGCCACTGCCCCTCCCCGTCTTCGAAGCGGGCCAGGCCGTAGCGCAGTACGGCCACCATGGGCTCGTGACCGGCCAGAATGCCGAAACTGCCGCTCGCGTCAGCAGCTATGAACTGGCGCACGGCTGCAAAGTGATCGGCGCCCTGGCTGTCGAGCAGTTCGAGCAGGAAGGTCTTCATGAAGTCATGGCCCCCCGCATGTAGCAGTCGGCTTCGGCTAAACCGTCGAAACGGCCTTCCAGAAAGCCTTCGCAGTCGGCGATGGTCTGCGCCAGCGGCACCCGCACGCCAGCGATGCCGGTGTGGTCGGCCACCACATGGAAGGGCTGGGTCAGGTAGCGTTGCAGGCGACGTGCCCGCTCCACCACCAGCCGGTCCTCCGGCGACAGTTCCGCCAGGCCCAGCATGGCAATGATGTCTTCCAGCTCCTTGTAGCGGGCCAGGTGCTGGCGCACCGCCTGCGCCACCCGGTAATGGCGCTCGCCCACGATGCGGTGGTCGAGCATGCGGCTGATGGAGCGCAAGGGGTCCACGGCGGGATAGATGCCTTTGGCCGCCTGCTGCCGCGACAGGATCACCACCCCGTCCAGATGACCCAGCACCGTCGCCACGGCCGGGTCGGACATGTCGTCTGCCGGCACATAAACGGCCTGCACTGCCGTAATGGAACCGGCCTGGGTGGACACGATGCGCTCCTCCAGGGAAGCCACCTCCGTGAGCAGCGTGGGCTGGTAACCCACGGTGGCCGGCATGCGGCCCAGCAGGCCGGAGACTTCGCTTCCGGCCTGAACGAAACGGAAGACGTTGTCCATCAGGAACAGCACTTCGGCCTGCAGGGAATCCCTCAGGTATTCGGCGTAAGCCAGTGCCGTGTAGCCCACATGGAAACGCACGCCGGGGGACTCGTCCATCTGCCCAAAAACCAGCACCGAGCGGGGCAGCACGCCGGCATCCTGCATTTCATGCCACAGTTCATGGCCTTCGCGCATGCGCTCGCCCACGCCGGCAAAAACGGAGACCCCTTGCAGGGCCGCGCTCACCGCGTGCATGAACTCCATCATCAGCACCGTCTTGCCCACGCCGGCCCCTCCGAAAAGGCCGGTCTTGCCGCCGCGCACAAAGGGGCAAAGGAGATCGATGACCTTGATGCCGGTTTCCAGGATTTGGGTGGGCGGAAGAATGTCCGATACGGGCGGAGGAAGCGACAGGATGTTGCGAAACGCTTGGGTCGGCAGGGGCGGCAAGCCATCCAGCGGCTCGCCGAAAATATTGAGCATGCGGCCCAGGCATTGGCTGTCCACCGGAACATGCAATGGCGCGCCGCGATCGAAGACCGGCATGCCGCGATGAAGTCCGGAAACCGCATGCAGGGCGATGGCACGCAACAGGGTGGGCTGCAGGTGTTGCGACGCCACCAGCACATAGCGCCCGTCGCCCTGGACCACGTCGAGCGCCTGTCCCAACGGGGGCAGATAAGAACAGCGCACGTCCACCACGGGGCCGTGAGCCGCTTCGATCCACCCGATAGCCTGGTTATCCGCAGTCATCTGCCTTGGTTTCCGGCTTTCCCGACTTCCATGCTACAGGCAGAGCGGTACCGCAGACAACCGGTTGCTAGGCGATTGCCTGCCTATTCTGGAGGGTGATGATCTGGGGAATCCCGCAATCTTTGGGAAAGATGGGGTGACGGATGGGATTCGAACCCACGACAACCGGAATCACAATCCGGGACTCTACCAACTGAGCTACCGCCACCACTGAAGACAAACCGCTATTCTACAACATGGCGTGCCCGACAGGAATCGAACCTGTAACCCCCAGCTTAGAAGGCTGGTGCTCTATCCGATTGAGCTACGGGCACCTGTCGAAACACGTTCAAATTCTGGTCGGGGTGGAGAGATTCGAACTCCCGACATCCTGGTCCCAAACCAGGCGCGCTACCAGGCTACGCTACACCCCGAACCCTCAATTATCCGGGGTGCGCCTTCAAAAATCAAATTACTGGATCACGTCCGCCCCGGCCGGCGGCGTGAAGCGGAATGTATCCGGCGCAAAATGGGGTGCCATTTTGAACGCGGTGAAACGGATGAGGATGGTGTGGCCGAAGCTGTCGTGCAGTTCCATGCGCGCCAGCGAAGAGGCATCAAAGCCCAGGCGCACGCGCTCGAAACCCGATTCGCGCGTCTTGGGCGTTGCCAGCACCCATTCCAGCCCGTCGGACTGCCCGTCTTCCTGCAGACTGAAGCCTTTTTCCAGGGCGTTGTCACCGGCCAGGATGGCGGCCGGCGTCGAGCCCAGGCTGTCGGCCAGCGGCTTGCGCGTCACCTGCTTGAGATCCGGATCCCAGATCCAGAGCGTCTTGCCGTCCCCCACGATGAGTTGCGGATAGGGCTCCCGGTATTCCCAGCGAAAACGGCCCGGCCGTGAAAACTGGAACAGACCGCTGCTTTTGCTGCCGGCCCCGCCGCTTTTGGCGCTCAGGTTGGTTTGCGTGAACTGGGCTTCCCCGCTCTTCGTGTCCTGCACGAAGGCGTGCAGCCGTTCCAGCCCGCCCGCCCAGGCCCCCTGTGTGCCCAACAACAGCACGACCAGCGCGCCCGCCCCCAAATGCCGCCACTTCAAAATCATTCCTGTCCTCCCGGGACCAGTACTTCCCGATTGCCGTTGGTGGCCATGGCCGACACCAGCCCGGCCCGTTCCATGTCTTCGATGAGGCGCGCGGCCCGGTTGTAACCGATGCGCAGGTGCCGCTGCACCAGCGAAATGGATGCCCGGCGCGTCTGCAGCACCACCGCCACGGCCTGGTCGTACAGGGGATCCTTTTCCCCTTCGGCCGCGTCGCCGCCACCCAATTCAAGTTCTGCCGCCGCGGCGGCTCCGCCGTCCAGCAGCCCTTCCACATAACTGGGTTCGCCCTGGCGCTTGAGGAAATCCACCACGTGATGCACTTCATGGTCTGCCACATAGGCGCCGTGCACGCGCTGCGGGTAACCCGCGCCCGTGGGCAGGTAGAGCATGTCGCCCTGCCCCAGCAAAGCTTCCGCGCCCATCTGGTCGAGGATGGTGCGGGAGTCCACGCGGCTCGACACCTGGAACGAGATGCGCGTGGGAATGTTGGCCTTGATGAGCCCGGTGATCACGTCCACCGAAGGGCGCTGCGTGGCCACGATGAGGTGGATGCCTGCCGCCCGCGCCTTCTGGGCGATGCGCGCGATCAGTTCTTCCACTTTCTTGCCCACCACCATCATGAGGTCGGCCAGTTCGTCGATGACCACCACCACGTTGGGCAGCGGGGTGAGCGGTTCGGGCTCTTCCGGTGTCAGGCTGAAGGGGTGGGAAATCTTTTCCCCGGCTTTTTCGGCTTCTTCGATCTTGTGGTTGTAACCCGCCAGGTTGCGCACGCCCAGCGCCGACATCAGCTTGTAACGCTTGTCCATTTCCGCCACGCACCACTGCAGCGCGTGCGCGGCTTCCTTCATGTCCACCACCACCGGCGCCAGCAGGTGGGGAATGCCGTCATACACGGACAGCTCCAGCATCTTGGGATCCACCAGGATGAGCCGCACCTGTTGCGGCGTGGCCTTGTAGAGCAGGCTCAGGATCATGGCGTTGATGGCCACCGACTTGCCCGAGCCGGTGGTGCCCGCCACCAGCAGGTGGGGCATCTTGGCCAGGTCCGTCACCACCGGATTGCCGGCGATGTCCTTGCCCAGCGCCAGCGTCAGGGGCGAGCTCATGTCGCCGTATACGGCCGAGCCGATGATTTCCGACAGGCGCACCACTTCCCGCCGCGGATTGGGGATTTCCAGGCCCATGCAGGTTTTTCCGGGAATGGATTCCACCACCCGGATGCTGCCCACGGACAGGGCACGCGCCAGGTCCTTGACCAGGTTGACGATCTGGCTGCCCTTCACGCCCACGGCCGGCTCGATTTCATAACGGGTGATGACCGGACCCGGATAGGCGGCCAGCACTTTCACTTCCACGTTGAAGTCGGCCAGCTTGCGTTCGATCAGGCGCGAGGTGAACTCGAGGGTTTCGGGAGACAGGGTTTCACCCTGGCTTTCCGCCGCATCGAGCAGGGCCAGCGGCGGCAAGTCGGAATCGGGCAGGTCGAGGAACAGCGCCGCCTGCTTTTCCTTCACGGCCCGCGCCGACGGCGCGATCTGCGGCGGCGGCGGTGCAATCACCAGGGGGGCCTGGGTGTCCAGCTGCTTGCGCGCTTCCACCACCACGGCTTCACGCGCCACTTCCGCCTTGCGTCCCACGCGGCGATCCTGCCAGGCGCGCACCCGATCGCGGACGCCCAGAACAGCGCGTTCCGTGAAGGTCCCCACCCATTCCGCCACCTGAATCCAGGACGCGCCGGACAGCAGCGAGAAACCGATGGCCGCCGTCGTCACGAGCAGCATGAGGGCTCCGCTCACGCCAAATGAGGAGGCCAGCAGATCGGCCATTTCGCAGCCCACCACGCCGCCCGCGCCGCTGCAGGCTCCGGGACCGCTGGGGTGGAGCGGCAGTTCAAAACGTCCGCCGGCAAAACGCATGGCTTCGATGCTGGCGCTGGACAGCAGCAACAGCCAGAAGCCGCCCGTCATGGCCAGTGCCCAGTGGCGCTGGCGTTTGGGCTGTTCGATGCCGAGGGCCTGTTCGCGTTCCGCCATCACGGCGCGGTAGCCGCGCCAGGCGGCGAACGCCAGGGCCAGCACGAACCAGGTGGCGGAAAAGCCGAACAGGTAGAGCAGCAGGTCGGACATCCAGGCGCCGACGCGACCGCCGGCATTGGCCACCGCCCGGGAAGTGGAACCCACGGACCAGCCGGGATCGCTGCGGTGATAGGTGATGAGCACCATGGCCAGATACACAGCCGCCAGCGCGATCAGCCCCAGCAGGGCTTCACGCAGCAGGCGCGCCAACTTGGCAGGCATGGTGGGAGATGACATGCGCGGATTATAGCCCGTCTGCCCAATGCTATACTTTTCCTTTTTGTGCAGGGGAAATCCATGAGCAGCGCGCCTCGTCACTGCCCGCTTCTGATTCTGGGGTCTGGACCAGCCGGCTATACGGCCGCGGTGTATGCCGCCCGGGCCAACCTGAAGCCGGTGCTCATCACGGGCCTGGCCCAGGGCGGACAGCTCATGACCACCACGGAAGTGGACAACTGGCCTGCCGATGCCGAAGGCGTGCTGGGCCCCGACCTGATGCAGCGCTTCCAGCAGCACGCCGAACGCTTCCACACGGAAATCATTTTCGACCACATCCATTCGGCCAACCTGAAAACGCGTCCGTTCCTGCTGCAAGGCGACAGCGGCGAGTACACCTGCGACGCCCTCATCATCGCCACCGGCGCGTCCGCCCTTTATCTCGGTCTGCCTTCCGAACAGTCTTTCATGGGGCGCGGGGTATCGGGCTGCGCCACCTGCGACGGTTTTTTCTACCGCAACGAGGACGTAGCCGTGGTGGGCGGAGGCAATACGGCGGTCGAGGAAGCGCTCTACCTGAGCAACATCGCCCGCAGCGTGACCGTCATCCACCGCCGCGACAAGCTGCGCGCCGAACCCATCCTGGTGGACCAGCTGCTGGAAAAATCGCGCAGCGGCAACGTGCGCATGATGTGGAACCACACCCTGGACGAAGTGCTGGGCGATGCCAGCGGCGTCACGGGCGTGCGCATCAAGGGTGCGCAGGATGGCCACACGCAGGATCTGCCCCTGAAAGGCGTGTTCATCGCCATCGGGCACCGCCCCAACACCGAGCTGTTCACGGGCCAGCTGGAAATGGAAAACGGCTACATCGTGACCCAGACCGGGCGCACCGGCGGCTTCACCCACACCAGCATTCCCGGAGTATTTGCAGCCGGCGACGTGCAGGACCACGTGTATCGCCAGGCGATCACCAGCGCCGCCACCGGTTGCATGGCGGCACTGGATGCCCAGCGTTACCTGGAGAACCTTGCTCAGCCGGCATGAAACGCCCGCTGATCCTGATCCTGCTGTTCGTGCTGCTGTGGGCGGCAGGGCTTTCCACGCGCAGCATCACCCGCCCGGACGAAGGACGCTACGCCGAAATCGCCCGTGAAATGGCCGTCAGCGGCGACTGGGTGGTGCCCCACCTGAACGGCATTCCCTATTTCGAAAAACCGCCGCTGCAGTACTGGGCCACGGCAACGGCCATCGACGTGCTGGGCCCTACTCCGCTCGCAGCCCGGCTGTGGACAGCGCTGCTGGGCCTGCTGGGCCTTGCCGTCGTGTGGCGTTTCGGCGACCGGCTGTTCGGCCACGGGGCCGGCGTGCGCGCCGCGCTGGTGTTGGCAGGCAGCCTGTACTACGCGGCCCTGGGCCACGTGAATTCCCTCGACATGGGGGTGAGCGTATGGATGACGGTGGCCGTCTGCGCCTTCCTCGCCGCCCAGGTGGGGGACCGGCGCTGGATGTGGCTCGCTTGGGCGGCCGCGGCCGCCGGTTTCCTGAGCAAGGGGTTGATGGCGCTCGCCCTGCCCGGCGGCACGCTGGTGCTCTACACGCTGTGGACGCGCGACACCTCGCCCTGGAAGCGGCTTGAAATCCTGCGCGGTTTGCCTCTGTTCCTGCTGCTTTCCGTGCCCTGGTTCGTGCTGGCGGCACAGCGCCATCCGGAGTTCCTGCACTTCTTCTTTATCCACGAACACCTGGAGCGCTTCACCACCACCGTGCATCGGCGCGTGGAACCGGCCTGGTATTTCCTGCCCATCCTGCTGGCAGGGCTCCTGCCCTGGACCACGCTGTTTCCGGCGAGCGTGCTGCGGCCCCTGCGCGGCTTCCGTTCGCGCGCCTTTTCGCCGCAACGTTTTCTGGCGATTTATGCCCTGTTCGTGGTGGCCTTTTTCAGCCTGTCCGGTTCCAAGCTGCCGTCCTACATCCTGCCGGCCTTCCCGGCCATGGCCCTGCTCATGGGGCGCCAGCTCATGCAGCGCGCCACCTTGCCCGCCAGCCTGCCCTGGCTGTCCTTCGGCTGGGCAGTCGCGCTCGCCGGAGGCGCTTTTCTGCTGGCCTATCCGTCACACCTGGGGCTGTCGCTTGGCATGGATCCCGACATGGTGGCGCCCTACCAGGGTTTCTCCACCTGGATCCTGGCCGCTGCTTCCGCCATGGCCACGGGCGCGTGGCTTGCCGCGCGCTGGCGCGAACGCACCCTGCCGGCCCTCACCGCGCTTTCCCTGTGCAGCCTGCTGTCCGTGCAATGCCTGATGCTGGGCAGCGACAGCCTGTCGCCGTTCACCTCAAGCCGCCAGCTTGCGCGCGACCACGCCGCGGAGTTTCGTGACGCCACCCACATCTACAGCATCGCCACCTACGACCAGACGCTCGACTACTATATGCAGCGCACGGTGGTGCTGGTGGCTTTTGAAGACGAGCTGGCCTTCGGCCTGTCGCTGGAGCCCCGCCATGCCATTCCCACGCTCGACGCGTTCCGCCCCGTGTGGGAAAACGACCGCGGCGCCCTCGCCTTCATGGAACCGGCCATGTACGACGCCCTGGTCGCCCGCGGCTGGCCCATGCGCCTGATTTCGCGCGACAGTCGCCGTGTTATAGTGGCGCGCATATGAGCCCGGCCAGTTTTTCCCTGATCCTCACCGGCGTGCTGCTCAATGCCGCCGCCCAGCTTTTGCTGAAAGCCGGCACCAATGCCATCGGCCATTTCGAGTTCCAGTGGCGCAACATCGTCCCGATCGGCTGGCAGGTGGCGAGCGAACCGCACATCCTGGGCGGACTGGCCTGCTACGGCATCAGCGTGGTGGTGTGGATCATGGCCCTGTCGCGCGTGCCGGTGTCCATGGCCTACCCCATGCTGTCCATCGGCTATGTGGTGAATGCCATGGCCGCTTACTGGCTGCTGGGAGAATCCCTGCCCGCCCTGCGCGTGGCCGGCATTTTCGTCGTCATTCTCGGAGTGTTCCTCATTGCACGCAGCTAAATCCGAACCCGCCCTGCCGTTCCTGCCTTTTGCGCGGCCCACCATCGACGAAACCATGGTGGAGGCGCTGGCGGACACGCTGCGCTCGCTCTGGATCACTTCCGGCCCCCAGGTGCTGGCTTTTGAAAAAGCCCTGTCCGAATACCACGGCGGACGGCCCGTGCGCGTGTTCACTTCGGCCACCGGCGCGCTGGAAGTGGCGCTGTTCACGCTCGGCATCGGCGCGGGCGACGAAGTCATCATGCCGGCGCAGACGTTTTTTTCCTGCGCCAACGCCATCGCCCGCACCGGCGCCCGGCCCGTGTTCGTGGACGTGGATCCGGTCACGCGCAACATGGATCTGGCCGCTGCCCAGGCCGCCATCACGCCGCGCACGCGCGCCCTGGTGCCCACCCATTTCGCCGGGCTGCCGCTCGACATGGACGCGCTGTACGCCCTGGCGCGCACGCACGGCCTGCGCGTCATCGAAGACGCGGCACTGGCCATCGGCAGCCGCTGGAAAGGTCAGCGCATCGGCAGCTTTGGCGACATTGCCTGCTTCAGCTTCCATCCCAACAAGAACATGACCACCATCGAAGGCGGAGCACTGGTGTTTGCCGACGAGGCGGAAGCCCGGCGCGCCGAACAGTTCCGCTTTCACGGCATCGCCCGCCTGCCCGACGGCACGCGCGACGTGGTGGTGGTGGGCGGCAAATACAACCTGCCGGACGTGAACGCGCGCCTGGGGCTGCTGCAGCTGGCCCGCCTGGAGGAATTCACCGCGCGCCGCCAGCAGTTGGCGGCCCGTTATTTCGAGCGCCTGCACACCGATCCGCCGTGCGAACTGCCGGCGCGCGGTGACGAGGGCCACAGCTGGAATTTTTTCGCGCCCCTGCTGCCGCTGGAGCGCCTGGCCTGGAGCCGCAAGCAGGTCATGGACGCCCTGGCCGCACGCGGCATCGGAACCGGCATCTCCTATGAAGCCGTGCACCTCACCACCCAGTACCGCACGCTGGGCTACGGCGAAGGCGATTTTCCCCATGCCGAACGCATTGCCCGGGAAACGCTGACCCTGCCGCTTTTCCCCACCCTGCAGGACACGGATGTGGACCGGGTGTGCGACACCCTGCGCGCCGTGCTGCACGAAGCCCGGAAGTGAACACGCCCATGTCCACCCTGCCCCGCGTTTCCATCATCATTCCCGTGTACAACGAAGAGGACGGGCTGCAGGCCCTGTTCGACCGGCTCTACCCGGCGCTTGACGCCCTGGCCGTCCGTTATGAAATCATTTTCATCAACGATGGCAGCCGCGACCGCTCCCCCGCCCTCCTGCGCCAGCAGTTCGAGCGTCGTCCGGACGTGACGCGCGTCGTCCTGCTCAACGGCAACTACGGCCAGCACATGGCCATCATGGCGGGGTTCGAACAGGCCCGGGGCGAACGCATCGTGACCCTGGACGCCGACCTGCAGAACCCGCCCGAAGAAATCGGCAAACTGCTGGCCGCCATGGACGCGGGTCACGACTATGTGGGCACCATCCGCCAGAACCGCCAGGACAGCGCCTGGCGGCGCTGGGCTTCGCGCCTGATGAACCGCCTGCGCGAACGCATCACGCGCATCCACATGACCGACCAGGGCTGCATGCTGCGCGCCTACGACCGCAAGATCGTGCAGGCCATCGTGACTTGCCGCGAAGTGAACACCTTCATACCGGCGCTGGCCTATACGTTTGCCGCACGCCCCACGGAAGTGGAAGTGCGCCACGAGGAACGGGCCGCGGGCGAATCGAAATACTCCCTGTACAGCCTGGTGCGCCTCAATTTCGACCTGGTGACCGGCTTTTCGGTCATGCCGCTGCAGCTCTTTTCCCTGCTGGGCATGATCCTGTCCCTGCTTTCCGGCCTGTTCGTGGTGTACCTGGTGCTGCGCCGACTCATCATCGGGCCGGAAGCCGAAGGCCTGTTCACCCTGTTCGCCATCACCTTTTTCCTGATCAGCATCCTGCTGTTCGGCATCGGGCTGCTGGGCGAGTACGTGGGCCGCATCTACCAGCAGGTGCGGGAGCGCCCGCGCTTCCTGGTGGAAGCCATCCTCGAAACGCCCACCGACGTCCCCGTCCGGCACCCATGACGCGGGCGGTCGTCTTCGCCTACCACACCATCGGCGTGCGCTGCCTGGACGTGCTGCTGACGCACGGCATCGACGTGGCCCTGGTGGTCACCCACCGCGACAACCCGCAGGAAAACATCTGGTTTGAAAGCGTGGCGGCGCTGGCCAGCGCTCGCGGGCTGCCCTGCATCATGCCGGAGGACCCCAACGATCCGGCCGTGGTGGCGCAGGTGCGCGCCTGCCGCCCGGACTTCATCTTCTCCTTCTATTACCGCCACATGCTGGGGGCGGACCTGCTGGCCTTGCCCGCGCGCGGCGCCTACAACCTGCACGGCTCCCTACTGCCCCATTACCGCGGCCGGGTGCCCGTCAACTGGGCGGTCATCCACGGTGCAAGGGAAACGGGCGCCACCTTGCACGCCATGACCGTGAAGCCGGACCAGGGCGACATCGTGGCCCAGGAGCGCGTGCCCATCGGCCCGGACGACACCGCGTTCGACGTGTTCCAGCGCGTGACGGAAGCGGGTGTGAAAGCCCTGCAGGGCGTCCTGGACTCCCTGGTCGCCGGCAGTGCGCCGCACCGCCCGCAGAATCTGGCTGCAGGCTCTTATTTCGGGGGGCGGCGCCCGCAAGACGGCCGCATCGACTGGAGTCAGCCCGCCGCCGCCATCCACAACCTGGTGCGCGGCGTCGCACCGCCCTACCCCGGCGCCTTCACCACGCTCGAGGGCCGTACGGCGCGCATCCTGCGCACCAGCCTGAGACCCCAGCCGAACGCCGTGGCCCATACCACCGGGGGAGATGGTGCCACGCTCTACATCCTGTCCCTCGAACTGGAAGGGGTTCCGATCGACGCAGCGGAATTCAAACAGCGCTACCCGGCAGGGGTTCGGCCGGCCTGATCTGGTATAATTGCGGTTTTAATTTGCGCAGTCGGATCCCATGAAGAAAATCCTCATTCTTGGCGTCAACGGCTTTATCGGCCACCACCTCAGCCAACGCATCCTCAACACGACCGACTGGGCCGTCTTTGGCATGGACATGCAAAGCGACCGTGTGGCCGATCTCCTTGACCACCCGCGCTTTCATTTCTTTGAAGGCGACATCACCATCAACAAGGAATGGATCGAATACCACGTCAAGAAGTGCGACGTGGTGCTGCCGCTGGTGGCCATTGCCACCCCGGCCACCTACGTGCAGCAGCCGCTGCGGGTGTTCGAACTGGATTTCGAAGCCAACCTGCCCATCGTGCGCAGTTGCGTGAAGTACGGCAAGCGCATCCTGTTCCCCTCCACCTCCGAAGTGTACGGCATGTGCCGGGACAGCGAATTCGATCCGGACCACTCGGAACTGATCCTGGGCCCCATTGAAAAGCAGCGCTGGATCTATTCCTGCAGCAAGCAGTTGATGGACCGCGTGATCTGGGGCTACGGCATGCAGGACGGGCTGGATTTCACCCTGTTCCGCCCCTTCAACTGGATCGGTGCGGGACTCGACAGCATCCACACACCCAAGGAAGGCAGCTCACGCGTCATCACCCAGTTTTTCGGGCACATCGTGCGCGGCGAAAACATCAAGCTGGTGGATGGCGGCACGCAAAAACGCGCCTTCACCTACATTGACGACGGCGTTTCAGCGCTCATGAAAATGATCGAGAACAAAAACGGCGTCGCCAGCGGAAAGATCTACAACGTGGGCAACCCGACCAACAACTATTCGGTCAAGGAACTGGCCCAGATGATGCTGAAGCTCGCCATGGAATACCCCGAATACCGGGACACGGCGCAGCGCGTGCAGCTTGTGGAAACCACGTCCGAAGCCTATTACGGCAAGGGCTACCAGGACGTGCAGAACCGCGTCCCGAAAATCGACAACACCCGCAGCGACCTCGAATGGGCGCCGCAAGTGTCCATGGCCGATGCCCTGCGCTTCATTTTCGATTCCTACCGCGGCCAGGTGGCCGAAGCGCGCGGCCTGGTGGACTGAGCGCAGGCCATGAGCGCACCACTGGTTGGCATCGTCATGGGCAGCAATTCGGATTGGCGCGTGATGGAACACGCCGCCAAAATGCTGGAACGTTTCGACGTACCCTATGAAGCGCGCGTGGTCTCGGCCCACCGCACACCCGACCTGATGTTCGAATACGCGACCCAGGCCCGCGCCCGGGGGCTGGCCTGCATCATTGCCGGTGCCGGCGGCGCAGCCCACCTGCCGGGCATG
>JAGWTQ010000053.1 GCA_028868905.1 Betaproteobacteria bacterium | reverse complement strand
CACGATTGCCACGTGATCGCGCTGCGCCCGCGCGATCCCCTGCGCTATGGCCATGAGTTCTGTGCCGATGCCGCCACCAGCCTGCTGCTGCGCGCCGTCACCCTGGGGCCGCACGGCGAACCGATCCAGATGTCCGTATTCACGGCCGTGACCATCGGCGGACATCCCGATCCTGCCCAGTTCAGGCCGGCTTTCCCCGGCACCGACAACTGGCGCCAGGACAGCGTGCCGTCCCTAGGGCCGGAAGCCGACCATTCCGGCTGGGTGGTGGCCAACGCGCCGCCAGGCTTTCACAAGATCGTGGAAGTGCGCCGTCCGATGCCCGGGCACAATGCCGCCATGACCCACCTGGTCTATTCGGACGGTCTGTCGACCGTGTCGGTGTTCATCGAACCGGCGGAAGGTGAGGCGCCGCGTCCCGACCGCGTCGAAATGCTGCCTAACGCGCTGAGTTATTATTCAGCCCGGCGCGACGACCGGCAGATCACTGCGGTCGGTGAAGTCCCCCTGGCGTCGATCAAGCAGATCGGCCAATCCGTCATCAACCTCCGGAGCAGTCATCCATGAAGCGTGTTGCAGTATTCTTTGCATTCGTCCTGAGCGCCTGGCTGGGCTGGGCCCAGGCCGAAAACCTGCCTGACTTTGCCGACCTGGTGGAAAAACAGGAGGCTACGGTGGTCAACATCCGGGCCACCACCAACGCCCACATCGCCGTGGACACGGGTCCCAACATCCAGGGTCCGCAGGAAGGCGACCCCATGCTGGAGTTTTTCCGCCGCTTCGGCATTCCCATGGCGCCCCAGGGCGGGCCCCACGGACAGACCGAGGAATCCCATTCCATGGGGTCCGGGTTCATCATCAGCCCGGACGGTTACATTCTCACCAACAGCCATGTGGTCCAGGGGGCCGACGAAGTGATGGTGACGCTGCAGGACAAGCGCGAATTCAAGGCCAAGGTGGTGGGCTTTGACCGCAAGACTGACGTGGCCGTGCTCAAGATCGATACCACCGGCCTGCCCACCGTGAAAATCGGCGATCCCTCGAAAGCCAAGGTGGGGGAATGGGTGGTGGCCATCGGTTCCCCTTTCGGGTTTGAAAGCAGCGTGACCAAAGGCATCATCAGCGCCAAGGGCCGTTCGCTGCCGCAGGAAACCCTGGTGCCTTTCATCCAGACCGACGTGCCCATCAATCCGGGCAATTCCGGCGGACCGCTGTTCAACATGAAAGGCGAAGTGATCGGCATCAATTCCCAGATCTACAGCCGCACGGGCGGCTACATGGGACTGTCCTTCGCCATTCCCATCGACGTGGCGCTCCAGGTGTCCGAGCAGCTGCGTGCCACGGGCAAGGTGAGTCGCGGCTGGCTGGGCGTGGTGATCCAGGAAGTGAACAAGGAGCTGGCCGATTCCTTCGGATTGGGCAAGCCGCGCGGCGCCCTCGTGGTATCGGTGCAGAAAGGCGCCCCGGCTGACAAGGCGGGCATCCACGCGAGCGACATCATCCTCAAGTTCGACGGCAAGCCGATTGCCACCCAGGAAGACCTGCCGCGCGTGGTGAGCGGCACCAAGGCGGGCTCCAGCGTCGTGGTCCAGGTGTGGCGCCAGGGGGCGCTGCTCGACCTCACGGCCACAGTGGGTGAAATGCCGTCGGAAAAGACGGCCCAGAACGAAGCGCCCCAGTCCAAGCGCGCGCGCGTCGGCAAGGCGGGCAAGCTGGGACTGACGCTGGCTGACCTCACGGCCCAGCAGCGCAAGGAGCTCGACATCACGTCGGGCGTGGTGGTGGAAGCCGTGAGCGGTGCGGCCGCCAAGGCCGGCCTTCAGGGCGGGGACGTGATCCTGTCCATCAACAACAGCGAAATCCACTCGGTGAAGGAATTCAACCAGGTCCTGTCCCGCATCGAGCCCAAAAAGATGGTGGCCTTGCTGGTGCGGCGCGGCGGCGACTCCCAGTTCATCACGCTCAAGCCCGAATGAGCGTGACGCGCTTTACGCTGTACAGCAGGAGCTACTGCCACCTGTGCAGCGACATGGCCGCGGCGCTTGAAGCCGCGCGCCGCGGGCGCGATTTCCAGGTGGACGTGATCGATCTCGAGGACCATCCCGAGCTGGAAGCCCGTTACGGGGACCTGGTGCCGGTGCTGGTGCTGGGCGGTCGCGAAGTGTTTCACTACCACTTCGACGAGGCGTTGCTGGAAGCGGCGCTGGCCGCGCATGAAGCCCCAGATCGGCCTGCACAACGAGCCGAATTCGGCTAAAATTGCATGCTTTGGGGCTTCCGGCTCCGCTAACTTGTCAAAAGGGCATCCCAGGATGCCCTTTTTTCCATAACACATGAACCGTATTCGCAACTTTTCCATCATCGCGCACATTGACCACGGCAAGTCCACGCTGGCGGATCGCTTCATCCAGCTTTGCGGGGGCCTGTCCGATCGCGAAATGGAAGCGCAGGTGCTGGACAGCATGGACCTGGAACGCGAACGGGGCATCACCATCAAGGCCCAGACCGCGGCACTCCAGTATCGCGCCCGCGACGGCGAAGTGTACAACCTCAACCTCATCGACACGCCGGGCCACGTGGACTTTTCCTACGAAGTGTCACGCTCGCTGGCTGCCTGCGAAGGCGCGGTCCTGGTGGTGGATGCCTCCCAGGGTGTGGAAGCGCAGACCGTGGCCAACTGCTACACGGCCATCGAGCAGGGCGTTGAAGTGTTTCCCGTGCTCAACAAGATCGACCTGCCGTCCGCCGAACCCGAGCGGGTCATGGCGGAAATCGAGGACATCATCGGCATTGACGCTCACGATGCCCTGCGCGTGAGCGCCAAGACCGGTGAAGGGGTGCAGGACGTGCTGGAGGCGGTCATTGCGCGCGTGCCGCCGCCCAACGGCGACCCCGAAGCACCGCTCAAGGCCCTCATCATCGATTCCTGGTTCGACAACTACGTGGGCGTGGTGATGCTGGTGCGGGTGGTGGACGGCGTGTTGCGTCCCAAGGATAAGATCCTGCTCATGTCCACCCAGGCCAGCTACCTGTGCGAACAGGTGGGAGTGTTCACGCCCAAGTCGCTGCCGCGGGAAACCCTGTCGGCCGGACAGGTGGGGTTCGTAATCGCCGGCATCCGCGAACTGCATTCGGCCCGCGTGGGGGACACAATCACGCTGGCCCATCGGCCGGCACTGGCTGCGCTGCCGGGCTTCAAGGACATCAAGCCGCAGGTGTTTGCCGGCCTCTATCCCGTGGAAAGCAACCAGTACGACGCGCTGCGCGACGCCCTGGAAAAGCTCAAGCTCAACGACGCTTCGCTGCATTACGAGCCGGAAACGTCGCAGGCCCTGGGTTTCGGTTTCCGCTGTGGCTTCCTGGGATTGCTGCACATGGAAATCGTGCAGGAGCGCCTGGAACGCGAATACGACATGGACCTCATCACCACGGCGCCCACCGTGGTCTATGAAGTGGTCCTGCGCGACGGCACCGTGGAAGAAATCGAGAATCCGTCGCGCCTGCCCGACCCCTCCAAGATCGAGGAAATCCGCGAACCCATCATCACGGCCACCATGCTGCTGCCGCAGGATTACGTGGGCCCGGTGATCACGCTGTGCAACCAGAAGCGCGGCGTGCAGGTGGACATGCAATATTCCGGCCGGCAGGTGGTGCTCACCTACGAAATGCCGCTCAATGAAGTGGTGATGGACTTTTTTGACCGCCTGAAATCGGTCAGCCGCGGTTATGCGTCGCTCGACTACGAATTCAAGGAATTCCGCGCATCCGATCTGGTGAAGCTGGACATTCTCATCAACAGCGAAAAAGTGGATGCCCTGTCCCTGGTGGTGCACCGCTCCAGCAGCCAGTATCGCGGGCGCGAACTGGCGGCCCGCATGCGCGAACTGATTCCCCGCCAGATGTTCGATGTGGCCGTGCAGGCCGCCATCGGCTCCCACATCATCGCGCGCGAAACCATCAAGGCCTTGCGCAAGAACGTGCTGGCCAAATGTTATGGCGGGGACATCACCCGCAAGCGCAAGCTGCTGGAAAAGCAGAAGGCCGGCAAGAAACGCATGAAGCAGGTCGGCAGCGTCGAAATTCCCCAGGAAGCCTTCCTGGCCATCCTGCAAGTGGAGAGCAAATAATGGATCTGTTCAAGCTCGGCATCGCCGGACTCGCCGTGACCTTGCCCATCGTGGCTTGGGACCTGTTTTCCAAGCGCCCGCGGGGTGCGGAAGACCGCCACGCCGGCTGGGTCCAGACCGCCTGGCTGGTGATGCTGGTGTGCGCCTTCGGACTCATGCTCAAAGTCACCGGCTTTTCCGAAATCCTGCTGGCGGCCAGCATGCTCACCGGGCTCGTGGTGCTGTGGGACTGGCTGCGGCGCCGGCGCAAGGGCAATGCCGTCGTGGATGCCGAAGGGGCCTGGCTGGAGATTTCCAAAAGCTTCTTTCCCGTGATCCTGGCCGTGTTCGTGGTGCGCTCTTTCCTGTTCGAGCCTTTCAAGATTCCTTCGGGTTCCATGATCCCGACGCTGCGCGTGGGTGATTTCATCCTGGTCAACAAGTTCGACTACGGCCTGCGCATGCCCGTCACCAACCACATCGTCATCAATGTGCATCATCCCGAGCACGGCGATGTCATGGTGTTCAAGTATCCGGAAGACCCTTCCACCGATTACATCAAGCGCGTGGTGGGCGTGCCGGGTGACGTGGTGGTGTACGACTCCAAGCGCCTCACCATCAATGGCAAACCGTTGCCCACCCAGGCGGACGGCACGTTCGGCGATGTGGAAGACGTGCTGAGCTATGCCACCTTCAGCCGTTTCAAGGAACAGTTGGGGAACCATCTGCATTCGATCATCACCCTCGACCAGCAGCCACCCGTGTTCCTGTCGCAGGTGCGGGATTTTCCCGATCGCCAGAACTGCATCTACAATGCCCAGGGATTTGCCTGCAAGGTGCCGCCGGGGCATTATTTCATGATGGGTGACAACCGCGATCGCAGCTCCGACAGCCGTTACTGGGGATTCGTTCCGGAAAACAACATCGTCGGCAAGGCGGTGCTGGTATGGATGAATTTTCAGGACCTGAGCCGGGTCGGGACCATGATCCGCTGAAAGTCATGACGCGCAAGGACGAGTTGCAGGTTCAGGAACTGGAACGGCGCATCGGCCATACGTTCCGCACCGGGGCCCTCGCGATCGAAGCGCTGACCCATCGCAGCAGCGCCGCCCGCCACAACGAACGCCTGGAATTTCTGGGCGACAGCGTGCTCAACCTGGTGGTGGCACGCTGGCTGTTCGAACAGCACCCCCAATTCACCGAAGGCGAACTGAGCCGCATCCGTTCCGGCCTGGTCAACCGCGATGCCCTGTTGCAGGTGGCGCAGCAGGTTCGCCTGGGCGAACTGCTGCGGCTGGGCGAAGGGGAGCTCAAAAGCGGCGGCGGCAGCCGCCCGTCGATCCTGGCCGATGCCCTGGAAGCGGTGTTCGGCGCGGTGTTTTGCGATGGCGGGCTGGAGTCCGCGGAGGCCGTGATCCGGCGTCTGCTGGCCCCGCTGGCAGAACGCATCGATGTGTCGGCAGCTTCCAAGGATGCCAAAACAAGCCTGCAGGAATGGCTGCAGGCGCGCCACCGCGCGCTGCCCCATTACCGCCTGCTGGAAACCCGCGGCGAAGCGCATGACCAGACCTTTCGCGTGGAATGCGTGGTGGACGAGCCGTCGTTGCGCACGGAAGCGGAAGGGAAAAGCCGTCGCCTGGCCGAACAGCAGGCGGCGCGGCTGGCGCTCGAACAGCTGCCGGGAGGTCCGGCGTGAGCCGCTGCGGCACCGTGGCGCTGGTGGGACGTCCCAATGTGGGAAAGTCCACCCTGCTCAATCATCTGATCGGGCAGAAGCTCAGCATCACGTCGCGCAAACCCCAGACCACCCGCAACCGCATTCGCGGCATTCTCACCCGTCCTGAAACCCAATTCGTGTTCGTGGACACTCCGGGTTACCAGACCCGCCACAAAAGCGCACTTAACCGCGCCATGAACCGCAGCGTGCTGTCCACCCTGCAGGAAGTGGACGTGGTGCTGATGGTGAGCGAAGCGCTGCACTGGGGCGCAGAGGACCAGCGCGTGCTGGACCACATTCCGGCCGGCGTGCGCCCCCTGCTGGTGGTCAACAAGGTGGATCGCGTGAAGCCGCGCGAACTGCTGCTGCCGTTTTTGCGGGAACGGGCGACAGAGCCGCGTTTTGACGCCATCGTGCCGGTGAGCGCGCGCCAGGACCGCGACTTTGAAGGATTGCTGCGAGAAATCGAACAGCGCCTGCCGGAAGGCCCTCCCATGTACGAGGCCGACGACCTCACCGACAGCAACGAACGGTTCCTGGCGGCGGAATTCATACGCGAACAGTTGTTCCGCCTGCTGGGCGAAGAGCTGCCCTATGCCACCACCGTGCTGATTGACCAATACCAGACGGAAGGGGCGCTGCGGCGCATCCATGCCACCATCGTGGTGGACAACGACAACCAGAAAGCGATCGTGATCGGCCGCAACGGCGAAAAGCTCAAGGCCATCGGCACGCTGGCGCGCAAAAGCATCGAAACCCTGGTGCAAGGCAAGGTTCACCTGGAACTGTGGGTCAAGGTCAAGGGCGGCTGGGCGGAAGACGAGCGCGCGCTCAAGCAGATGGGTTATGAGCTTTGACCCGGCGCGCGTGGCCATGGAGCCGGCTTTTGTTCTGCACAGCACGCCCTGGCGCGAAACCAGCCTGATCGTAGAATGCTTTACGCCTCACTGCGGGCGCGTGGCGCTGGTGGCCAAAGGCGTGCGCCGTCCCCGTTCCGCCCTGCGCGGGCTGATGCAGCCGTTTCAGTCGCTGCTGGTGAGCTGGTTCGGTCAGGGGGAACTGCGCACCCTCAAGACGGCAGAGTGGCAGGGCGGGTTGCCGCAGCTGTCCGGAAAGGCACTGTTTTGCGGGTTCTATCTCAACGAGCTGCTGATGCGCCTGTTGGGGCGGGACGATCCGCACGAAGCGCTGTTCGGCTTTTATGCCCAAACGCTGGGGCGGCTGGCCGCGGCTGAGCCGCTCGAGCCGGTGCTGCGCGCCTTCGAAGTGGCGCTGCTGCAGGAACTGGGTTATGCCCCGCCGCTGGAGCGCGAAGCGGACACCGGCGCCCCCATCGACCCGGATGCGCATTACCGTTTCGAGCTGGACCGCGGCGCGCTGCGGGTCGTAGCGCCGGGGGGGAATGCAGTACAATTTCTGGGAAAAACCCTGCTCGACATGGCACAGTCGCATTACGACGATCCCGTGACTTTAAGCCAGAGCAAACAGCTGATGCGACTGCTGCTGGGGCATCATCTGGGCTATCAGGACCTGCACACCCGGCGCATATTTCAGGAGCTTCCCCTGCTGTGATCCAACTGGGCGTCAACATCGACCACATCGCCACGCTGCGCCAGGCGCGCGGCACCCGTTATCCCAGCCCGGTGCAGGCCGCGCTGCTGGCCGAGTATGCCGGCGCCGACGCCATCACCCTGCATTTGCGGGAAGACCGCCGGCACATCCAGGACCGCGATCTGGAAATCCTGCGCGAAGTGCTGTCCACCCGCATGAACCTCGAAATGGCCGTGACCGACGAGATGCTGGCCATTGCCCTCAGAACCCGTCCCCACGATGCCTGTCTGGTGCCCGAACGGCGCCAGGAGCTGACCACCGAAGGCGGGCTCGACGTGATTGCCCATTTCGAGCGCGTGCGCGATGCCTGCCGCGTGCTGGGCGACGCGGGCATCCGGGTGTCCCTGTTCATCAACGCCGACCGCGAGCAGATCGAGGCGGCCCATGCCGCGGGCGCCCCGGTGGTGGAACTGCACACCGGGCACTACGCCGAGCTGGAAACCGATGCCGAGCGGGCGCCTGAACTGGAGCGCCTGCGCGATGCCGCGGATTTCGGCGTGCAGCTGGGCTTGCGGGTCAACGCCGGACACGGCCTCAATTACCACAACACCCGTCCCATTGCCGCCCTGGTCAACATCAGCGAGCTCAACATCGGACATGCCATCGTGGCGCAGGCGTTGTTCGTGGGCTGGGAAGCGGCGGTACGCGAAATGAAAACGCTCATCACCAACGCCGTCGCGGTTTCATGATCGTCGGCATCGGGGTGGATACCGTGCTGGTGCGGCGCATTCGCGATGCCCTGACGCGCCATGGGCGGCGTTTTGCCGAAAAGCTGCTCACGCCGGGCGAGCTGGAGCGCTTTGATGCGCATGCCCAGCCCGCCCGCTACCTGGCCAAGCGTTTCGCGGTGAAGGAAGCGTTCTCCAAGGCGCTCGGCACCGGCATGCGCCACCCCGTGACCTGGCGCCACATCGGCACGACCCACGACGACCACGGTGCGCCCGCCTTCGACCTGGCACCGGAGCTTGACGCCTTCGTGCGCAGCCGGGGCATTACCCGCACCCACGTGTCGGTCACGGACGAGGAACAGCAGGCGGTGGCGTTCGTGATCCTGGAGCAGGCATGAGCGGACCGGTCATGATCGACATCGCGGGGCTTCTGCCCACGGCGGCGGAAGCGGACATGATGCGCAACCCTCTGGTGGGCGGCGTGATCCTGTTTACGCGCAATTACGAGTCGCCGGCCCAGTTGCGTTCTCTCACGAACGCGTTGCATGCGCTCAAGCCCGGACTGCTGATCGCCGTGGACCATGAAGGCGGGCGCGTGCAGCGCTTCAGGGCGGGTTTCACCGAACTGCCCTCCATGGGCAGCCTGGGTGAGCGCTACGGACAGGATCCGGCGCTGGCCCTGCTTCTCACGGAAGCGGCCGGTTTTGTGCTGGCGTGGGAACTGCGCACCCTGGGCGTGGATTTGTCTTTCGCTCCCGTACTGGACCTCGCCTATGGGCGCAGTGCCGTGATCGGCAACCGCGCCTTTCACCGCGACCCGGAAATCGTTTCGCAACTGGCCGGAGCGCTGCGTCGCGGCCTGCATGCGGCCGGTTTTGCCGCGGTGGGCAAGCATTTTCCCGGGCACGGTTTCGTGGAAGCCGATTCCCACCACGACCTGCCGGTGGATTCCCGTCCCTACGCCGCGATCGAGGCGGACGACCTGAAGCCTTTCCAGGCGCTCATCCGCGAGGGACTGGAAGGCATCATGCCGGCCCACATCCTGTACGACGCTGTGGACAGCCGACCGGCCGGCTTTTCCTCCTTCTGGCTGCAGGACGTGCTGCGTGGCCGGCTGGGCTTTGACGGCGTGATTTTCAGCGACGACCTGTCCATGAAAGGGGCCGTGGGCGCAGGCACGCCGGCCGAGCGGGCGCGCGCCGCGCTCGGTGCCGGATGCGACATGGTCCTGCTGTGCAACGATCCCGATGCCGCACGCGAACTGCTGGACGGTCTTGCCGGTTGCGACTGGCCAGCCGAAAGCGCACGCCGCCTGGCACGGCTGGCGCCTGCCTCGCGCATGACGCCGGCCGAAGGCGCTGCGCGTTGCCAGGCGGCGCTGGCGTTGCTGGGGGAACGGGCATGAGCCTGGTTCACCATCATTCCCATCACCACCATCACAAGCCGATGGCCAACCGCCGGCCGCCCGGCCGCGAGTCCCACAACCATCACGATCCCGCGGGCCATTTCCACCATGGTGATCGTCCCAAGTCGAGCCGCGCCATGATGTGGGCACTCGTCCTGACCGCAGCGTTCGCCGTGGTGGAAGCGGCCACAGGCTGGTGGTCGGGCTCGCTCGCCCTCATTTCCGATGCGGGCCACATGGTGTCCGACGCCCTGTCCCTGGGGCTGGGGACGTTCGCGATCTGGGTGGGCAAGCGCCCCCCCACCCAGCGCCACAGCTATGGACTGCAGCGGGCCGAAGTGATTGCGGCCTTGCTCAACGGATTGCTGCTGCTGGCCGTCATCTCCGCCATCGTCATCGAAGCGTTGCTGCGCATCCACGAGCCCACGGCCGTGAGCGGGGTCCCGGTGATCGTGGTGGCTTTCCTGGGCATGCTGCTCAATGCCATCAATGGCTGGATGCTCTCGCGCATGGAGCAGGGGCTCAATACCCGGGCCGCCATGATTCACGTGATGGGCGATTTCCTGGGGTCGGTGGCGGCGCTGCTTGCCGGCGTCATCGTGTGGTGGACGGGCTGGATGCCGATCGACCCGATCCTGTCGCTGGTGGTGGCGGCACTCATGCTGTATTCCACCGTGCGCATCCTGACCGAATCCATCCATGTGCTGATGGAAGGCGTGCCCGATACGGTTTCCCTGCAGGAAGTGGGAGAAAAACTGGCCGCCGTGGAGGGCGTGCATTCGGTGCACGACCTGCACATCTGGACGCTCACGTCGGGCCTGCTGGCCCTTTCGGCCCACCTGGAACTCGACAGCCTGGAATGCTGGCCGGGCGTGCTGCAATCCATCCAGTACATGCTGAGCGAAGAGCACGGCATCGAGCACGTGACGCTGCAGCCTGAAGTACGGCCTGCGGCCTGAGCCGGAACCGCCATGTCCGACACGCTTCCCTTCGATCCCCGGTGCCGCCGCTGCAGCCGGCTTTCGGCCTTTCTCGATCACGTGCGGCTGGCCCAGCCCCGCTATTTTGCGGCCCCGGTCCCGTCCTTCGGCGATCCCGCCGCACGCCTGCTGGTGGTGGGCCTCGCGCCCGGCATGCACGGCGCCAATCGCACGGGGCGCCCCTTCACCGGCGACCACGCGGGCATCCTGCTGTACGCCACGCTCCATGAGACTGGCTTCAGCAACCAGCCCGAAGGGGCGGATCCGGCCGACGGACTGCAGCTGCACGATTGCCGCATCACCAATGCCGTGCGCTGCCTGCCGCCGGCCAACAAACCCATGCCGGAAGAGGTTCGTGCCTGCAATGATTTCCTGGCACACGAACTGGCGGGGAACCCTGCACCGCAGGTGATCCTCGCCCTGGGGCAGATCGCGCACCAGGCGGTGCTCATGGCAGCGGGCCTGCGCCAGCGCGAGTTTCCCTTCAGCCATGGCGCGATGCACAGGCTGCCGACCGGGCAGACCCTGCTGTCGAGCTACCATTGCAGCCGTTACAACACCCAGACGCGGCGCCTGACGCCCGAAATGTTCACGGCCGTTTTCCGCAAGGCGCGCCAGTTGCTGGACCACGGTCCGCCGTCGTGAGCGCCTTCGATCTTGCGGTATTCCTGAAAACGCTGCCCAACCAGCCCGGGGTATACCGCATGCAGAATGCGGCGGGCGAGGTGATCTACGTGGGCAAGGCGCGCGACCTCAAGCGGCGCGTATCGTCCTATTTCCAGAAAACCCACGACAATCCGCGCACCCGGCTCATGGTGTCGCAGATCGCTTCCGTGGAAGTGACGCTCACGGGGTCGGAAGCGGAGGCGCTGCTGCTGGAAGGCAACCTCATCAAAAGCCTTTATCCGCGCTTCAATGTGCTGTTCAAGGACGACAAAAGCTACCCCTACATCCAGCTTTCCGGGCACGAGTTTCCCCAGATTCGCCTGTATCGCGGCGCCCTGGATCAGCGCCACGAATATTTCGGCCCCTATCCCAATGCCTGGGCCGCGCGTGAAGTCATCGGCCACCTGCAGCGGCTGTTCCGCCTGCGCACCTGCGAAGATGCCGTGTTCCGCAACCGCTCCCGGCCCTGCCTGCTGCATCAGATCCATCGCTGTTCCGGTCCGTGCGTGGGCGCCATTTCGCAGGCGGCCTACCGGCGCGACATCGACAATGCCCGCAGCTTCCTGGGAGGCCATGAAAGCGAAGTGCTGGACGAATTGCGCCGCTCCATGAGCGAAGCATCGGGTGCGCTCGATTTTGAAAGCGCCGCCTACTACCGCGACCGCATTGCCCTCATGCAGCAGGTGCTGTCGCGCCAGGCCGTCTCTTCCGTGCAGGAGCGCGACGTGGACGTGGTGGCCGTGGTGGCGGAAGAGGGCGAAGTGGCGCTCAACCTGGTCATGATCCGGGGCGGCCGGCATTTGGGCGACAAGACCTTCTTTCCGCAAAATGCCGAAGGCGCCGATGCGGAAACCGTGGCGGAAGCGTTCCTGTCCCAGCATTACGCCCTGCAGTCGGCGCCTTCCAAAATCATCACCAATGCGCCCGTGGACGGCCCTTCGTTGTCCCAGGCGCTGGGCGCCCGCGCCGGGCGTGCGGTGCAGGTGGTGACGCGGCCGCAGGGTGAGGGGAGGGCCTGGCTGCAGGGGGCCGAGCAGAATGCCCGCTTCGCCCTGGAACAACGGCGTGCGCAGCAGACAGCCCAGGGCGCGCGGGTGACGGCCTTGCAGGAAGCCCTGGGGCTGAGCCAGGCTCCCCAGCGCATGGAATGTTTCGACATCAGCCACACCCAGGGCGAAGCCACCGTGGGTTCCTGCGTGGTGTTTGAAGGAGGCGAACCGTTCAAGGCGGACTATCGCCGCTACAACATTGCCGACATCACGCCGGGCGACGATTACGCGGCCCTGCGCTCCGTGCTCGAGCGGCGCTACCGCAAGCTCATGGCGGGCGAAGGCAAGCTGCCCGATCTCATCCTCATCGACGGCGGGCGCGGGCAGCTCAACTCGGCGCTCGCCATCCTGGGCGACCTGGGGGTGCGCGACATCCCCATCCTGGGTATTGCCAAGGGAGAAGGGCGCAAACCCGGCCTGGAAGTGCTGATCTATCCGGAAGCCGGAAAAACCCTGAAGCTGCCGCCCGACCACCCCGGCTTTCATCTGCTGCAGGCCATTCGCGACGAGGCGCACCGTTTTGCCATCACGGGCCACCGCAACCGGCGTGCCCGCGCGCGCATGCGCTCGAGCCTGGAAGACGTGAGCGGCATCGGCGCCAAGCGGCGCCAGAAGCTGCTGGCGCAGTTCGGTGGTTTGCGCGGCGTGGAAAACGCCAGCGTGGAAGACATCGCGGCCGTGCCGGGGATTGGACTCACGCTCGCTCGCAAAATTTATCAGCAGCTCCACTAACGGGTAAAATGCCCGTCATGGAATTGAATATCCCCAACATCCTGACGCTGGTCCGCCTGGGCCTGATCCCGCTGTTCGTGGGCGTGATGTATTTTCCCGACCACTGGCTGCCCGTTCCCAATGCGGGACTGACGGCAGCAGGCATTTTCGTGGTGGCCGCCATCACGGATGCCTTCGACGGCTACCTGGCGCGCAAGTGGAACCAGACCACGGCTTTCGGCGCCTTTCTCGACCCTGTGGCGGACAAGCTCATGGTGATGGCGGCGCTCATCGTGCTGGTGGACCTGCAGCGCGTGCCGTCGGCCATCGCGCTCGTCATCATCGGGCGCGAAATCACCATTTCCGCGTTGCGCGAGTGGATGGCCAAGCTTGGCAAAAGCGCCAACGTGGCGGTGTCCACGCTGGGGAAAGTCAAGACCATCGCGCAAATGATTGCGATTCCTTTCCTGCTCTACGACAAATGGCTGTTCGGCGTCATTCCGTGCCACTGGATAGGCACCGTTGCACTGTGGATCGCTGCCCTGCTCACGCTGGTGTCGATGGTTTATTACCTGCAGGTTGCCGTAAAAGCAGGTGCAGTCAGTTGACGTTCTGGTCGTTGGCAGATTAGAATTATGGACTTCGTGCGGGAGTAGCTCAGTTGGTAGAGCGCAACCTTGCCAAGGTTGAGGTCGCGAGTTCGAGACTCGTCTCCCGCTCCAATTTCCAAGGGGAAAATGG
>JAGWTQ010000104.1 GCA_028868905.1 Betaproteobacteria bacterium | reverse complement strand
GGGGCCATCATGTCCATCGGCGTGGCCACCGCCAACAGCATCCTGATCGTGAGCTTTGCCCGCGAACGGATGAACGCCGGACTGCACGCTTCGGCCGCTGCCCTGGAAGCGGCATTCACCCGTTTCCGGCCAGTGCTGATGACGGCGCTTGCCATGATCATCGGCATGCTGCCGATGGCCCTGGGCTTCGGCGAAGGCGGTGAACAGAACGCCCCGCTGGGCCGAGCCGTCATTGGCGGCTTGCTGTTTGCCACCATGGCCACCCTTTTCTTCGTGCCGGTCGTCTTCAGCCTCATCCACGGCCGGAATTCACCCATTTCCACCCAGGACCCGAACTGAGCCATGTCCAATCCGTCCCATATCCGCACTTTCATCAAGCTCGGCGTCTCCCTGGCCGCAGTCGTGGTTCTGCTGGCCGGGTGGGGAATCTTCAGCCGCATGCGCGCGCAGGATGCTCTGGCGCAGGAAGCCCACCAGGAATCCGCGATTCCGGTGGTGGTGACCAAGCCGGCTGCCGAGGCGGCGAGCGAAGACCTGGTTTTGCCGGGCACGCTCCAGGCTTACACCGACACGCCCATTTATGCCCGCACCAACGGTTACCTGAAGCGCTGGCTGGTGGACATTGGCGCACCCGTCAAGGCGGGGCAGCTGCTGGCAGAAATCGACACGCCCGAAGTGGACCAGCAGGTGCTGCAGGCCGAGGCGGACCTGCAGACGGCTGAAGCCAACAACGACCTGGCCCAGCTCACGGCCAAGCGCTGGAAGGCGCTGCTGGCCACCAAGACGGTTTCGCAGCAGGACGCCGACAACAAGGCCGGCGATGCGGCAGCCAAGCAGGCCGTGCTGGCTTCGGCCCGCGCCAACCTGCATCGCTTGCGTGAACTGGAAGGGTTCAAGCGCATCGTGGCTCCGTTTGACGGAGTGATCACAGTGCGCAACATCGACGTGGGCGACCTCATCGATGCGGGCACCGGCAGCGGCAAGGCGCGTGAACTGTTTCACATGGCGGCCATCCGCCGCCTGCGGGTGTACGCGCAGGTCCCGGAAAGCTACGCCCAGGACATGAAGGTGGGTGACAAGGCCGAACTGCAGGTGCGCGAACATCCCGGCCATTTTTTCGAAGCCAAAATGGTCAGCACGGCCAACGCCATCGACCCGGCGTCCCATACCCTACTGGTGCAGCTGGAAGCCGACAACGCTTCGGGTGCCTTGCTGCCTGGCGGGTACGCGGAAGTGCATTTCAAGCTCAAGACCCATCCCGGGACGTTGCGGGTGTCCGCCAACAGCCTGCTATTCCGTCCTGAAGGCATGCAGGTGGCTGTGGTGGGACAGGACAACAAGGTGGTCCTGCAAACGGTCACCATGGGGCGTGATTTCGGCAAGGAAGTGGAAGTGCTGGCAGGCCTTTCGGCCGACCAGTCCATCATCCTCAACCCGTCTGACTCCCTGGTGAGCGGGCAGGCGGTGAAGCCGCAGACGCTGCCCCAGACTTCGCGGAACGGAAAATGAACAGGCGCCTGGTCCCCTCCGCATTGGCCCTGATGCTGGGCGCCTGTTCGCTGGCGCCCACCTACCAGGTGCCGGACTCGGCGCCCGCACCCCAGTCGTTCAAGGAAAGCCAGGGCTGGAAAACGGCTGTTCCCGCCGACAGCGTTTCGCGTGGCGCCTGGTGGGAGCAATTCCAGGATCCCGTGCTCAATGCGCTGGAAGCCAAGGTAGGCGCCGCCAACCAGGATATCAAGGCCGCCCTGGCCCGCCTGGACCAGGCCCAGGCCGCCGTGGGCGTGGCACGTTCCTACTATTTCCCTACGGCGACAGCGAACGCCTCTTCAGTCAATCAGCGGGTCTCCACCAAGAAACCGTTCTACTTTGCGGCGTTTGATCCCAAATACCAGGACAACTTGCTGGGGCTGAACGTGAGCTACGAGGTGGACGTCTGGGGGCGTATCCGCAACGCGGTGGCGGCCAGCGATGCCCTGGCCGTGGCCAGTGCTGCCGATCTGGCCACGCTGGAACTCAGCACGCGCGCGGAACTGGCCAAGGACTATTTTGCCTTGCGCAGCTACGATGCCGAACAAGGGGTGCTGGACCGGGCCGTGGAGTCTTACCGCACGCTGTACGAGTTGACGCAGCAGCTTTTTGAAGGCGGCGGCGCCAGCGCAGCGGACGTTGCCCTGGCGAAAGTGCAGTGGCAAAACGCCACGACCCAGGCCACGGACAACCGCCTCAAGCGCAGCCAGATGGAACATGCCATTGCCGTGTTGAGCGGGGAGTCCGCCTCCACGTTCTCCCTGCCGGCGCAAGCTGGGTTCACTGCGCTGCCGCCGCCGGTGGCAGTGGGATTGCCTTCCTCGCTGCTGGAACGCCGGCCCGACATTGCCGCTGCAGAACGGCGCGTGGCTGCCGCCAATGCGGAAATCGGCGTGGCGCGGGCCGCTTTTTTCCCGGTCTTCGGATTGAACGCGGCAGGCGGGTTTGAAAATGGCAATACAGCCGGCTGGCTTTCCGCACCCAGCCGCTACTGGGCCATGGGGCCCACAGCCACGCTGACCGTGTTCGATGCCGGCCGGCGCCAGGCCGTGACGGATCAGGCCCATGCGGTATTCGACGAAGCGGCGGCCAACTACCGGCAGACGGTGCTGCAGGCGTTCCAGGAGGTGGAAGACAACCTGGCGGCCCTGCGCGACCTGGAGCAGGAGTTCCAAAGCGTTTCGGAAGCGAATCAGG
>JAGWTQ010000003.1 GCA_028868905.1 Betaproteobacteria bacterium | reverse complement strand
AGGAAAGTTGTACTTCGACAGCAGCTCCCGGACTTCCATCTCCACCAGCTCCAGCAGCTCCTTGTCGTCAACCATGTCCGCCTTGTTCATGAACACCACGATGTACGGCACACCCACCTGGCGCGCCAACAAAATGTGCTCACGCGTCTGCGGCATCGGACCATCCGCTGCAGACACCACCAAAATCGCACCGTCCATCTGCGCCGCACCCGTGATCATGTTCTTCACATAATCCGCGTGTCCAGGACAGTCCACGTGCGCATAGTGACGGCTCTGCGTCTCGTACTCCACGTGCGCCGTGTTGATCGTGATCCCACGCGCCTTCTCTTCCGGCGCCGAGTCAATCTGATCGTAGGACTTCGCCTCACCACCAAACTTCTTCGCCAGCACAATCGTCATCGCCGCAGTCAAAGTCGTCTTGCCATGGTCCACGTGTCCAATCGTCCCCACGTTCACATGGGGCTTCGTCCGTTCAAACTTGCCTTTTGCCATATCAATGTCCTTGAGAGTACTCAGCTTGCGCCGATGATCGTCGTTTCAAAGTATTTGGAGCCCATGACCAGGATTGAACTGGTGACCTCTCCCTTACCAAGGGAGTGCTCTACCACTGAGCTACATGGGCCTTGCTTTTCACCACATCCAGCCTGGAGCGGGTGAAGGGAATCGAACCCTCGTCGTAAGCTTGGAAGGCTTCTGCTCTACCATTGAGCTACACCCGCGTGCCCGAATTCCAGTTGCAGCCTGAAATACATCCACCATCAGCCGGATGGTGGAGGGGGAAGGATTCGAACCTTCGAAGGCAGAGCCGTCAGATTTACAGTCTGATCCCTTTGACCGCTCGGGAACCCCTCCAAAACGAACCCGAAATTATGGGCCAGCGTCAATGGCCTGTCAACGATTATTACTGCGAAAAACCCAATGGCGGGCGGCAAAGTAGTTGAAAAACATGCCGGCGAGAGAACCCAGGGCAACGGCGAGCGCTGGTTGGCGGGCCAGGAAATCGACGGAAAACACGGCCAACAGGTACGTGCCGTTGTTCACCAGCCCGCCAATGCCGTTGGTCCAGACATAGTGCCCCCACTCCCGCAACGGGTGGCGGAGTGGGGCGCCGGCAAAAGCGAGCCGGCGGTTGAGAGCCCAGGTGACGGTCACGGCCAGGCTGAATCCGACCGCCTTGGCACTCACCAGGTCGGCACCGAACCAGCGATGCAATGCCGTGACGAGCGAGGCGTCCACGACGAAACCAAGCGTCCCGGCAAGGGCGAAAAGGAGGATTTCACGAACCCGGGCCTTCACTGCATTCCTCTTGATTTTTAAACATTTTTCAGGTGCGCCCGGGGAGTATAATCGGTGTTGTGGATTATACTGGCACCCCGGCTTCCGACACTGTCCCATGTTTCCCACCCTGTCCCTGATCATTCCGATGCACAACGAGGCGCCGAACGTGGCCTCCTGCTACGAGCGCATCCGCACCATCCTCGACCCGCTCGGCGAATCCTGGGAACTCCTGTGTGTCAACGATGGCAGCCGCGACGACACCCTGGCCCGCTTGCTGGCCCTGCGCGAACAGGACCCGCGCGTCACCGTCATCGACCTGTCGCGCAATTTCGGCAAGGAGGCCGCTCTCACGGCCGGGCTGGACCAGGCCCGGGGCGATGCCGTCATCCCCATGGATGCGGACCTGCAGGACCCGCCAGAGCTGATTCCGGAGCTGCTGGCGCGCTGGAGGGAGGGGTTCGACGTGGTTCTGGCGGTGCGCTCGAGCCGGACGAGCGACAGCCTGTTCAAACGTGGCACGGCCCGCTTCTTCTACCGCTTCATCAATCGCATGAGCGAAGTGCAAATCCCCGAAGACGCGGGTGACTTCCGCCTCATGTCGCGCGCTGTGGTGGATGCCCTCAAGCTGCTTCCGGAACGTCGCCGCTTCATGAAAGGGCTGTTTGCCTGGGTCGGCTTCAGGACCACCGAAGTGCATTACGATCGTCCGCCCCGGGCTGCCGGTGAAACCAAGTTCAATGCCTGGCGCCTGTGGAATTTCGCCCTGGAAGGCATCACTTCGTTCAGCCACCTGCCGCTCAAGGTGGCGTCCTATTTCGGCATGGCCGTCTCCTTTTTCGCCTTTCTCTACGCCATCAAGATCGTGATCGATACCCTGGTGTACGGAAACCCGGTCAAGGGTTATCCTTCCCTTATGGTCGCCATTCTTTTCTTCTCCGGTGTGCAACTCGTGGCCATCGGCGTCATCGGGGAATACCTGGGCCGGTTGTACGAAGAAAGCAAGCAGCGCCCCGTTTACCTCATCCGCAAACGTTACGGCCCTCCCGTGGATACCCCATGAACCCCTTGCCCCGCCTTGTCGTGCTGTTTTGTTTCGGGCTGAGCGCCTGCAGCAGCCTGCTGCCCACGGCGGAAGACGTCACAGTCAACCCGTGGAAAAGCTACCAGGAGATGCAGCGCCTGTTCGACAGCATCGTGCCGCACCAGACCACCGTGGAAGACCTCAAGGCCATGGGGCTCGACCCGCACGCCAACCCCAACATCGTCATCCTCAACTATTCCGACATCCTGCGCCGATTCATTCCCAGCCCATCCATCAACTCCGACGACCTGGACCAGGGCGTGCGGGAATGCATCCGCGCCACGACCGACTGCGAAGGCTACGAAATCAACCAGAGTTCGATGGAACGCAACCGCTACGGGAATTTCCTGGTGGATTTCTTCAACTTCCAGCGCAAGACCGACGTGGTGGGCTGGCGTTTCGACGGGATCGTCCTGATCAAGCACAACGTGGTGATCTACAAGCTGACCGGCGGTGAACCTTCGATCCACAAGTACGAAGAACACCTCAATCCGCTCGGCCCCCTGCAGATTTTCTGAGGCTCAGCCGGCAGGCCATGCTTCCCGGTCCACCAGCCATTCCGCACCCCGGATTCTTGCGGCGGGAAGGCCGGGTTCGCCCTCCAGCCGGCGCAAAACCTCCCGCTTGCCCGCCCCGCTCACCAGAAAGAGCTTGTGGCGCGCCGCATTGATCGCTGAAAGCGAAAGCGACACGCGGCTTGCAGGGAGTTTGGGTGCACCAAAGACCGGAACAACCGGCTGCGCAAGCTCAAGCGCGGCATTTCCCGGAAACAGGCTGGCCGTATGGCCATCCTCCCCCAGCCCCAGCAGCACCAGGTCAAGCGGCAGCACCGGGCGAAGCACTGCTGCGTAGGCTGCGGCCGCCGCCTCAGGCCCGAGTTCGGCCGGGATGGCATGAGGGTTGCCGGGGGAAAGCCGCACATGGTCAAGCCAGGCCAGCGCCGCCAGGGTGTCGTTGCGGCCAGGGTCACCCAGCGGAAGGCACCGTTCATCGCCGAAATAGATTTCGGTCCGGGACCAGTCGAAGTCCACTGTGCGCAGCAGTTCGTAGCAGCGACGGGGAGTGGCGCCGCCCGCAAGGGCCAGCCTGAAAACACCTTGCGAGCGCAACGCCGTCAACGCCAGGGTCAGGATGCGTGCGGCGGCCGCCGCAGCCAGCGCTTCGGCATCGGGACTGACTTCGAGGCGCTCAAAAATCAAGGAAGAACTCTGTTTTTCAACAGGTTGATGGTGCCGACAGTAGGAATCGAACCCACGACCTTCTGATTACAAATCAGCTGCTCTACCATCTGAGCTATGCCGGCATGAAAGGCAAACCGCTATTTAACCACAGTCAGCGTGGGTTTTCTTTGCTTCTGAGGTTCGGCGGCCGGCTCCGCCGCATTGGAATCAGGGGATGGCGAAAGCAGGGGGGCGGCTTCCAGATCGGGCTCTTCGTCCGGAAACAGCATGCCTTCGCCTGTTTCCCGGGCATACAACCCCATCACCGCGCTCCAGGGCACGGAAATTTCCCTGGAAATGCCATTGAAGCGGGCATTGAACTGGATTTCCACGTTGTTCATGGTGAGATTGCGGGTCGCCGTGGCACTGACGTTGAGCACGATCTGCCCGTCCTTCACAAACTCCATGGGCACCCGGGCCTCGGTGCCTTCCACCTGCACCTGCATCAACGGGGTCAGCCCGTTGTCGCTGCACCACTCCCAGAGGGCGCGGGCCAGATAGGGCCTTTTTGAAGAAGTAGTCACTTACTTCCGCATGGCCTTCTCGGAAGGCGTCATGGAGTCGATGAACGCTTGCCGGGAGAAAAGACGCTCGGCATATTTGAGCAGCGGGGCCGCCTGCTTGGGCATGCTGATCTGGTAATGGTCGAGCCTCCAGAGCAGCGGCGCAATGGCCACATCCAGCATGGAAAACTCCTCGCCCAGCATGAATTTCTGCTTCACGAACACAGGAGCAATCTGCACCAGGTTTTCTCGAATCAATGTGCGCGCCTTTTCGGCCAGCTTGGCGTTGCCGGCTTCCAGGATGGAGACCTGTGAAAACAGCTCCGCTTCGAAGCGGAACAGGAACAGGCGTGCACGCGCCCGCATCACCGGATCGGCCGGCATCAGCTGCGGATGGGGGAAGCGCTCATCGATGTACTCGTTGATGATGTTGGACTCATACAGGATGAGATCCCGCTCGACCAGAATCGGAACGCGATTGTAGGGGTTCATCACGCCGATGTCTTCCGGCATGTTGAAAAGGTCGATATCGATAATCTGGAAATCCATGCCCTTTTCAAACAGCACGATGCGGCATCGCTGGCTGAAAGGACAGGTGGTTCCTGAATACAAGGTCATCATGCGTCGGTTCTCACTCCGTGGGGTGCGAAAAATCAGTGAACGTCTTTCCAATACTCTTTTTTGAGGGCGCGGGTGATCACAAAAGCGATCGCCAGGAAAATCATGACCCCATAGCCGATATGGACGCGCGTCTCGCGGGCCGGTTCCGCAATAAATACCAGATAATTGACCAAATCGGCCACAAACTGGTCATATTCCTTGGGCGACAGCTTACCGGGACTGGCTAGGACCAGCTTCTCCCCGTGGAGTTCTCCGGGTTTCCCTCCCTCGGCCGGCTGCAGCACCTGTTCGCCCTGCAACTCCCAGAGCACGTTGGGCATGGCCACGCCGTGAAACACGCGGTTGTTCCAGCCGCTGTCCCGGTGGTCGTCCCGGTAGAAACCACGCAGGTAACTGTACAGCCAGTCCGCGCCGCGCACCCGCGCTTCCACCGACAGGTCGGGCGGCGGCACGCCAAACCAGTTCTTGGCATCTTTCGGGTTGAGCACCACCGTCATGTAGTCTGCCATCTTGGCATCGGTCAGGATCAGGTTTTTCTTGACCTGGTCTTCGGTCAGTCCCAGCCGCAGGAGCAGGTCGAAGCGGGCAAGCTGGGCGCCGTGGCAGGTCAGGCAGTAGTTCATGAAGTGCTGCGCCCCGCGTTGCAGCGATGCCGTATTGGAAGGATCGATGGGCGCATGGTCCAGCTTCACGCCCGCCGGATTCGCCCAGGCCGCGGGAAGAGCCAGCGCCAGAACCAGGCTTGCGACCCAGTTGCGGGTCCTATTTTTCCAGGAATTGCGTGTCATCATCCGGTCACTCGCTCAGGCACGGGTTTTGTTTTGTCCAGCCGACTGTAAAGGGGCATCAGGATAAAGAATCCGAAATACACCACGGCGCAGACGCGGGAAACGGGATTGACATACCAGAGGTTGGGGTCTTGCGTGCCCATGTAGCCCAGCACCAGGAAAGCCACGACAAACAGCCCCAGGGCCGTCTTGTACAGGGCACCGCGATAGCGGATCGACTTGACGATCCCGCGATCCAGCCAGGGCAGCAGAAAGAAAATCGCCACGGCCACCCCCATGGCAATGACACCGACCTGCTTTTGGGGAATGGCTCTCAAAATGGCATAAAAAGGCGTGAAATACCAGACGGGCGCAATGTGCGGCGGGGTTTTGAGCGGGTCCGCCGGAATGAAATTGTTCTCCTCCAGGAAGTAGCCGCCCATTTCCGGCGCAAAAAATATGATGCCGAAATAAACGATCAGGAAACCAACCACGCCCATGATGTCCTTGACCGTGTAATACGGGTGGAAGGGAATGCCATCGAGCGGGATGCCGGTCTGAGGATCCTTCTTTTCCTTGATTTCGATGCCGTCCGGATTGTTGGACCCCACCTGGTGGAGTGCCACGATGTGCAGGAAAACCAGCACGGCCAGCACCAGGGGCAGGGCAATCACGTGAAAGGCGAAAAAGCGGTTGAGGGTGGCGTCAGCAATCACGTAGTCGCCGCGAACCCACAGGGCGACGGGAGGGCTGATGGCATCCACGAGCGACACAATCACCTGCGCTCCCCAGTAGGACATCTGGCCCCAGGGCAGCAGGTAACCGAAAAAGGCTTCCGCCATGAGGCACAGGTAAATCGCCATGCCCAGGATCCAGATCAGCTCACGCGGCTTCTGGTAGGACCCGTAGAGCAGTCCGCGCATCATGTGGAGGTAGACCACCACGAAAAACATGGAAGCTCCGGTGGAGTGCATGTAGCGGATCAGCCAGCCATAATCCACGTCGCGCATGATGTATTCGACCGACGCGAAGGCAAAGCGCGCATCGGGCTTGTAATTCATGGTCAGGAAAATGCCGGTGACGATCTGGATGACCAGCACCAGCATAGCGAGCGACCCGAAGTAGTACCAGAAATTGAAGTTTTTGGGCGCGTAGTACTCGGACAGGTGTTCGCGCCACACTGACGTCAGCGGGAAACGGGCATCGATCCAGCCCAGCAGTCGTTCGGCAGTTTTCATGGTCAAGCCCCTTTCTTGTCGTCGCCGATCAGCAACCGGGAGTCGGTGATGAAGGAATAAGGCGGAATCCGCAGATTCAGCGGTGCGGGCATGCTTTTAAAAACCCTGCCCGACATGTCGTATTTGGATCCGTGACAGGGGCAAAAGAAGCCGCCCGGCCAGTCGCCGCCCATGCCGCTGGCATCCCCCGCCTTCATTTTGTCCACCGGAGAACAGCCCAGATGCGTGCAGATCCCCACGGCCACAAAAAGATTGGGGTGTTTTTCCGTGGCGCGGTTGATGTTTTTGCAGTTATCCGGCTGGGTGGAGTCCTCGGAATTGGGGTCGCGCAGCAAATCCGCATTTTTGGCCAGCTGGGCCAGCATTTCCGGCGTACGGTTGATGATCCAGACCGGTTGCCCGCGCCATTCCTGGGTGATCATCATGCCGGATTCGACTTTCGAGATATCCACTTCCACGGGCGCCCCGGCGGCCTTGGCTCGCGCACTGGGGAACATGCTCAGAACAAAAGGCGTTGCTGCCGCAGCCACCCCTGCCGCTCCAACCACTACCGTGGCTCCAACCAAAAACTTGCGACGCCCTGGATCTGACTGCGCTTCGCTCATGATGACTGTCCTGTTTTGGGCTATATTGCTGATTTCAAACGAGGGTATTCTATCAGAAGGGCCCCCAAGCTTAAAACCGGCACATATGAATGTGCCGGCTATCCCGTCGTCTTGTTGCGACGCACTGGCTATCATACGGACCTCCTACCCCAGGATTATTGATCTAATGCAAAAACTCTGGCTCGTCTTTGCCCAATCCGTCACCGTATGCCTGGGCGTGCTGTTCGTGGCTGCCCTGTTCAGGCACGACCTGCTGCCCGGCAAAACGGAAATAGGTACCCTGCATGAAATTGTCCGGGACAACGGCTCGGCACCCCCGGGCTCGTTCAGGGATGCCGCCCGCAAAGCGATGCCTTCAGTCGTGAACATCTTCACCAGCAAGGAAGTGCGTTCACGGCGCCCCCCCCTGTTTCCCGACAATCCCGAACTGAGGCGTTTCTTTGGCGACAACCTGCCTCCTGAAACCCATCAGCAACTGAGCCTCGGCTCGGGCGTCATCGTGCTGTCGGAAGGCTACATCCTGACCAACGATCACGTCATCGACGGGGCGGAGGAAATCCAGGTGGTTCTGTCCGACGGGCGCACCGTCCCCGCCACGGTGGTGGGCGCCGACCCCGAAACGGACATTGCCGTGCTCAAAATCACCCTCAAGGGGTTGCCGGCGATCACGTTCGGCACGTCCGAACAGGTGCGCGTGGGGGATGTCGCACTGGCCATCGGCAACCCCTTCGGCGTGGGCGAAACAGTCACCATGGGCATCATCAGTGCGCTCGGGCGCAGCCGGCTGGGCATCAACACGTTCGAGAACTTCATCCAGACCGACGCCGCCATCAATCCGGGCAATTCGGGCGGCGCGCTGGTGGACGCCTCCGGCAACCTGATCGGCATCAACAGCGCCATCTACTCCAAGTCGGGCGGTTCCCAGGGCATCGGTTTCAGCATTCCGGTCAGCATCGCAAAAAATGTGATGGAAGAAATCATCAAGACCGGCACCGTCACACGAGGCTGGATCGGCGTGGAAGTGCAGGACCTGACACCGGAACTGGCTGAATCCTTCCGTCTGGACAAGCCCGTGGGCGCCCTGATTTCAGCGATCCTGAAAGGAGGGCCGGCGGAAAAGGCAGGCATCCGTCCGGGGGATATCCTGATTGAAATCAATGGGATGCCGATTGCCGATTCGCAGGACATGCTGAACCGGGTGGCTGCGCTCAAGCCTGCCCAGGACGCGAAGATCCGGGTGTTGCGCAACCGCCAGTCCCAGGTTTTCACAGTCCTGGTCGGAAAACGCCCCAAGGGGTCGATCAGGAATCTGGATGAGGATGAGGAAGGGGATCCGGCTCAGTAGCCTTGGGCTGCAGACGCGCCGCCACCAGAATGCCCATTTCGTAAAGCAGCCACAGGGGCAGTGCCAGCAAGGTCTGTGAAATGGCGTCCGGCGGCGTAAAAACAGCACCCACGATGAATGCGCCCACGATCACGTAACGTCTCGCCTGGCGCAACTGGGTCACGGACAACACGCCCAGCTTCACCAGCAGCACCACCGCCACGGGGGTTTCGAAGGCCAGCCCGAAAGCCAGGAACATGTTGATGACGAAGCCGAGGTATTTTTCGATGTCGGTCATGATTTCGACACCTTCCGGCGCCGTTTTCGTGATGAACCCGAAAACAAAAGGGAACACACCAAAATAGGCAAAAGCCATCCCGCAGTAAAACAGCAGCGTGCTGGACACCACCAGGGGCAGGGCCATCCTTTTCTCGTGGGCGTACAACCCGGGTGCGACAAACCCCCAAATCTGGGCCAGCACGTAGGGCAAGGCGATCAGAAAGGCAACCAGTCCCGCCACTTTCATGGGTACAAAAAAGGGCGTCGTCACTTCCGTGGCAATCATGTGGCCGCCCATGGGCATCTTGCTCAGCAAGGGCAGGGCAAGCCAGGTGTAGAGCGTGTTGGCGAATGGCAACAACACGAGAAATATGACAAAAACAGCCCCCACGGCCCGAACGAGGCGGGTGCGCAACTCGATCAGGTGGGAAACGAATTCCTGGACCGCGCCGGACTCTTCCGTCACATGACCTCCGGCTCAGTCCCGGCGCTGCGCGTTTGCGGCAGGCTGGCTGAAGTCATCGGCTTGCTGCGCAAAGGCCCCGCCGGGCGGACGCTGAAAGGGTCGCCCCCGAAAGGCAATGCCGCAGGAGCCGGGATTGCCGGGGAAGGCACCGTCGCAGCGGCCGTCTCGTCTGCAGTCTGGAAGGCCAGCTCGGCCTGGGCCGCGGGTTCAGAAGCCGGCACCGCGGGTTCAGGTGCAGCCGGACTGTCGAGCACCTGTTGCGCCTGCTGCACTGAAGCCGTGACCTGCTGCTCGGCTTCCCGCGCCGCTTCGTTCATTCTTTTGCGCAGTTCGCGCAATTCGGACTGTTCGATTTCGCGGTCGATTTCCGCCTTCACGGAAACGGCATAACGGCGGAAACGGCCGAACAGAACCCCGGCCGCCCGGGCGACCTTAGGCAGCCGTTCAGGGCCGATGGCCACCAGTGCCACCACGCCGATCAGGCCGATTTCGGAAACGCTGAAATCCAACATGGGCTAGCGCAACCCCCGCCGCTGCCCCATGTCAGGAGTGTGTTTTTTCCTGGTTCGTCATTTCCGGATGGGAAGCAGCCGCCTTCTCTTCCAGCGGCTTTTTCTCCTCGGGCTTGGCCTCGGCATTGCCGCTTCCGGCCATCCCTTCCTTGAAGCTCTTGACGGCACCACCCAGGTCGGCACCGATGTTGCGCAATTTCTTGGTACCGAACACCAGCACCACAATCAGCAAAATCAGCAGCAAGTGCTGAATCGTAAACAAATCACCCATTTCACAGTCCTCCCGATTGCCTTGTCATTATTCCTTCCCGACCATTGCCGCCAGGGAGCGCGGCTTTCCGCCGCCGATCACATGGACATGCAGGTGATACACTTCCTGGCCACCGCCGCGGCCGGTATTGATTACGGTACGAAAACCGTCGGCGAGGCCCTGCCCGGCCGCAAGTTCCGGAGCCAAAAGCAGGATTTTACCCAAGAGCGCCTGATCTTCCGAATGGCAGTGGGCCAGCGAATCCACATGCTTCTTGGGAATGATCATGAAGTGCACGGGAGCGGCCGGATGGATGTCGTGAAAAGCCATAACATCCGCGTCTTCGTACACCTTGCGGCTGGGCAACTCGCCGCGTGCGATCCTGCAGAACAGGCAGTCGCTCATGATGCCGGGCCCGAACGGCGTGCCGCCTTTTCTTCCAGGCCGGAGGTTCCTTCCCTGCGGGCGAGCTCGCGGAGTATATCGTCTGCCGCCAGGTCATAGTGGGCCAGCAGCACGAGGGAATGAAACCACAAGTCCGCTGCTTCGCGCACCAGATGCTGACGGTCGCCGTCTTTGGCCGCCAGCACGGTTTCCAGCGCCTCTTCGCCCACCTTGCGGGCCATGGCATCCACGCCTTTGGCGTAAAGGGATGCCACGTAGGAGCTGCCGGGTTCCGCTCCCTTGCGGCTTGCGAGCGTGGCGCTCAGCCGTTCAAGAATATCTGCATGCGCTTCCACGTCGCCCTCAGCCCCCGTAAATTTGGGATGGATCCTTGAGCACCGGATCCGTTTCCACCCATTGTCCGTTTTCGAGCCGCCGGAAAAAACAGCGCACCCGCCCGGTATGACAGGCAATCCCGCCCACCTGTTCCACTTGCAGCAGCAGGACATCGGCATCGCAATCCAGGCGGATTTCGAGTACCCGTTGCACATGGCCGGACACTTCGCCCTTGTGCCAGAGTTTTTGCCTGGAACGCGACCAATACATGGCCGTGCCGTCTTCGACCGTACGGCGCAGCGCCTCCCGGTTCATCCAGCCCACCATCAGCACCTGTCCGCTGGATGCTTCCTGTGCAATGGCCGGAACCAGGCCTTGTTCGTTCCAATGTACCGCGTCGAGCCAGGTTGTCACAAGCGCACCTCGATGCCCTGCGCCGCCATGAAATCCTTGGCCTGGCGCACGGTAAACTCGCCGTAATGAAAAATGCTGGCTGCCAGCACGGCGTCCGCATGCCCCTTCAGGACGCCGTCGCACAGATGCTGCAGACCGCCCACACCGCCGCTGGCGATCACCGGGACTCCCACCGCGTCCGCCACCGCACGGGTCAGGTCGAGGTCGAAGCCTTCCTTGGTCCCGTCCCGGTCCATGCTGGTGAGCAACAGTTCTCCGGCACCCAGGCTCGCACAGTGCTCGGCCCAGGCAATCGCGTCCAGCCCGGTGCCATTGCGTCCGCCGTGGGTGAATACTTCCCAGCCCGATGGCGTATTTGCGCGCTTGGCGTCGATCGCCACCACGATGCACTGGGAACCGAAACGTTCTGCCGCGTCGGCCACCAGTCTGGGGTTTTGCACGGCCGAGGTGTTGATGCTGACCTTGTCGGCGCCGGCGTTGAGCAGGCGGCGCACGTCGGTCACCTCGCGCACGCCACCGCCCACCGTCAGGGGAATGAACACCTGGGCGGATACCGCCTCGATGATGGGGATGATCAGTCCGCGCCCGTCCGAACTGGCCGTGATGTCCAGGAAGGTGACTTCGTCGGCTCCCTGCTCATCGTAACGGCGCGCAATTTCAACCGGGTCGCCGGCATCGCGCAGGCCGACAAAATTGACGCCCTTGACCACGCGGCCTGCATTGACATCCAGGCAGGGAATGATGCGCTTGGCGAGACCCATGCTTCAATTCCCGCCTGCAGGCGGGCGCGACAAGGTGATGGCCAGCTGGTTGGCTTCGGCAAAGTTGAGCGTGCCTTCGTAAATGGCACGCCCGGTAATGGCCCCCATGATGCCTTCTTCTTCTACGGCACACAGGGCACGCACGTCTTCCAGACCGTGGATGCCCCCACTCGCGATGACCGGAATGGTGAGGGAACGGGCCAAGGTGACCGTGGCCGGAATGTTGACCCCCGTGAGCATGCCATCCCGGCCGATGTCCGTGTAAATGACCGCTTCCACGCCGTAATCCTGGAAGCGCTTGGCGAGGTCCACCACCTCGTGCCCGGTCAGCTTGGACCAGCCTTCCACAGCCACTTTGCCTTCGCGGGCATCGAGCCCCACCATGATGTGGCCGGGGAAGGCATCGCACGCTTCATGCAAAAACCCCGGGTTCTTGACGGCCGCAGTACCGATGATGACTTCCGAAACGCCGCTGTCCAGATAACGCTCGATGACGTCCAGGGTGCGGATGCCCCCGCCCAGCTGGATGGGAATTTCGCCGTTCACTTCATCGACGATTTCGCGCATGGCCCGTTCATTGACGGGCTTTCCCGAAAAGGCGCCGTTGAGGTCCACCAGATGCAGGCGCTGGGCGCCCTGATCCAGCCAGTGGCGGGCCATCTGGGCCGGCTCGTCCGAGAAGACCGTGGCTTCTTCCATCAGCCCCTGGCGCAACCGGACGCAACGGCCATCTTTGAGATCAATTGCAGGAATCAGAATCATGGGGGTACTCAGGGATTCCAGTGAACAAAATTGCTGAGCAGCGCCAAACCGGCACCGGCACTTTTTTCGGGGTGGAACTGCACGGCAAACAGGTTGTCACGCGCCACGGCGCAGGTGAAATCCAGCCCGTAACGGGCCGTTGCAGCGCCGACCCCGGAATCGTGGGGTTCCACGTAATAGCTGTGCACAAAATAAAACCGCGAACCGTCCGCGATGCCCGACCACAAGGGATGTTCTCCCTGTCGGTACACCTGGTTCCATCCCATGTGCGGGACCTTGAGCCGCTCGCCATCGGGGGCAAACATGCGTTCCGCAGGAAAATGGCGCACCTGTCCGGCCAGCAGGCCAAGGCCGGCAGCCGGCCCTTCCTCCGAAGCGTCGAACAGCATCTGCAACCCGATGCAAAGCCCCAGAAACGGTTTCTCGCGTGCGGCTTCAATCACTGCGGGACGCAGCTTGCGCTGGTCCAGCTCGCGCATGCAGTCGGGCATGGCGCCCTGACCGGGGAACACCACCCGTTGCGCCGCCCGGACGCGTGCCGGATCGTCGGTCACTTCCACGCGCGCATGGGGAGCTACATGTTCCAGCGCTTTCGCCACGGAACGCAAATTCCCCATGCCGTAATCCACAACTGCGATATGAGTCACGACGGCTGTCCGATGCTCAAAGAGATCCTTTGGTAGAAGGCGTCACGCCGGCGATCCGGGGATCCCGTTCGACGGCGGCGCGCAACGCGCGACCGAAAGCCTTGAATACGGTTTCAGCCTGGTGATGGGCGTTGCGCCCCTTGAGATTGTCCACATGCAGCGTCAGGTGCGCATGATTGACGAAACCCTGGAAGAACTCGTGAAACAGGTCCACGTCGAATTCCCCGATGCGCGCCCGGCTGAAAGGCACATCGAAAAACAGCCCGGGGCGGCCGGAGAGGTCGACCGTGACCCGTGACAGGGCCTCATCCAGGGGGACCACGGCATGACCGTAGCGGCGCACCCCTTTCTTGTCGCCGATGGCTTGCGCAAAAGCCTGTCCGAGCGTGATGCCGATGTCTTCCACGCTGTGGTGGGCATCGATGTGGAGGTCGCCCTTGCAATGAATTGCCAGGTCGATCAGGCCATGACGGGCCACCTGATCCAGCATGTGGTCAAGAAAGGCAATGCCGGTGTCTAGACGCGCCAACCCCTGTCCGTCGAGATTGATTTCAGCCGTGACCTGGGTTTCGAGCGTGTTCCGCGTAATCTGTGCCGATCGCATGGATGGCCTGGAAACAAGTTGATGTCAGTTAAGCGCCCAACCGGGCGTTTCGTTATAGGGAATCCTGAAGCGCTTGCAGGAACTGCCGGTTTTCTTCCGGCGTACCCACCGTGACCCGCAGGCAGTCCGCCAACGACGGGTGAGCCGCGCTCAAGTTCTTGATCAATATACCACGTTGGCGAAGTCCTTCAAAGACGCGGGAGGCCTGGGCAACGCGGAAAAGCAGGAAATTGGCGGCGCTGGGGTAAACCGTGACCCCGGCCAGGCGCGACAGCCCTTCGGCCAGCACGGCGCGCTGCTCGCAAATGCGCGCCGCCTGCTCCTGCAGCACGCCCGGACGTGACAGCACTTCCAGGGCAGCGGCCTGGTCCAGCACCGAAATGTTGTAGGGCAGACGCACCTTGTCGATCTGCCCCAGGACGGCTGCCGGTCCGGCCACCAGCCCCAGCCGGATGCCCGCCAATCCGAGCTTGGATACGGTCCGCATCACGAGCAGGTTGGGATGGGACAGCAGGCGCGGCAAAAAAGAACGGTCGGTAAAGGGGTAATAGGCCTCATCCACCACCACCAACCCCGGCGAAGTGCGGATGACCGATTCCACCACTTCGGGATCAAAATGGTTGCCGGTGGGGTTGTTGGGATAGGCCAGGAAAGTCAGGGCCGGACGTTCGCTGCGAACCGCCTCCAGCAGTGACGGACCGTCCAGGGAGAAGTCGGGACGCAGCCCCACCCCCACATAGCGCATGCCGACGAAGGCGGCAATCATGCGGAACATCACAAACGACGGCTCCACGCCCAGCACCACGGCACCGGGCTTTGCCACGGCCAGAGCGAGCATCTGGATCAGTTCGTCCGAACCGTTTCCCAGCACCAGGGCCGCCTCGGGCGGAATACCCATGGCCTGCCGCAGCACCGTCTTCAGCGCTTCGGGATTGGCGTCCGGATAACGGTTGAGATCAAGCGAAGCCAGGTGCCGCGCCAGGTCTGCGCGCAGGGTTTCGGGAAGGCCGTAGGGGTTTTCCATGGCATCGAGCTTGACCATGCCCTGGGCCGAAGGCACTTCATAGGCCTTGAGCGCCCTGATTTCACCGCGAATGCAATCGTCCAAGTCAACGCTCCAGGCGATAGGCTGCCGAACGCGCGTGCGCCACCAGCCCTTCGCATTCCGCCAGGACCTGGGCCACTTCGCCCAGCGTGGCAGCACCTTGGCGTGATACCTGGATGAGGCTGCTGCGCTTCTGGAAATCGTAAACCCCCAGCGGCGAAGCAAAACGCGCCGTGCGCCCGGTGGGCAGCACATGGTTGGGGCCGGCACAGTAGTCGCCGAGCGCTTCCGAACTGTAGGGCCCGACAAACACGGCACCGGCATGGCGGATCAGCGGCAGCCAGCGGTCGCCCTCGGCGACGGACAGCTCCAGGTGTTCGGGCGCGATCCGGTTGGCGAGCTCGCAGGCCTCTTCCATGTCGCGTACCTGGATGAGGGCGCCGCGCCCTTCCAGGGAAGCTTCGATCACGGCACGACGCGGCATGGTCTGTATCAACCGCTGAATGGCGTCTTCCACGCGGTCCAGATAGGCCGCATCGGGGCAAAGCAGGATGGATTGCGCCAGCTCGTCGTGCTCCGCCTGGGAAAACAGGTCCATGGCCACCCATTCCGGCGGGGCGCTGCCATCGGAAATCACCAGGATTTCAGAGGGGCCGGCCACCATGTCGATGCCCACGACCCCGAACACGCGCCGTTTGGCCGCAGCCACGTAGGCATTGCCCGGTCCCACGATCTTGTCCACCGCCGGCACGGTGTCCGTGCCATAGGCGAGCGCGGCAACCGCCTGCGCCCCACCGACCGTGAAAACGCGCCGGGCACCGCCCAGGGCGGCAGCCGCCAGCACAAGCTCGTTGCGGACGCCGTCGGGCGTCGGCACCACGATCACGATTTCACGGACTCCCGCCACGGCAGCTGGAATCGCGTTCATGAGCACGGAAGAAGGATAGACCGCCTTGCCGCCCGGAACGTACAGGCCCACCCGGTCCAGCGGGGTGACCTGCTGACCGAGAACCGTGCCATCGGGTTCCTGGTAGGACCAGGATTCGCCTTTCTGCCGTTCGTGGAACAGCCGGATGCGCCTTGCGGCCTCCTCGAGAGCCCGGCGCTGCACTGGCGGCAACCCTTCCAGGGCCCGCTGCAATACCGATGCGGGCAGTTCCAGTTCGGCCGCCCGCTCCACCTGCAGCCGGTCAAAACGCCGGGTGTACTCCAGCAGGGCCGCATCGCCGCGCATCTTGACGTCTTCCACGATGTCGGCCACCGTCCGGTCCACGGCCGGATCCTGGGCCATTTCGAAAGCGGTCAGGCGATCGAGCGCCGACGCGAAACCGGCCTCCGCGGTGTTCATGCGGCGCAATTTCATGGGGAACCCTCCAAACCCGAGGCAAAGGCATCCACGATCGGCGCAATGCGCGACCGATTGAGTTTCCAGGCCGCCACGTTGACCACCAGTCGGGCGCTGATCTGGGCGATCTCCTCCACCGCTTCGAGATGGTTGGCCTTGAGGGTGTTGCCGCTGCTGACCAGATCCACGATCACGTCGGCCAATCCGGTCAGCGGGGCGAGCTCCATGGAGCCGTAGAGCTTGATCAGGTCCACGTGCACGCCTTTCTCGGCAAAGTGGTTGCGCGCGGACTCGGCGTACTTGGTGGCCACCCGCAGCCGCGCCCCGCGACCGATAGCCCCGGCGTAATCAAACCCGCGGGGAACGGCCACCATGAGGCGGCATTTCGCGATGCGCAGGTCGAGCGGCTGGTACAGGCCGCTGCCGCCGTGTTCCATGAGCACGTCCTTGCCCGCAATGCCGATGTCCGCCGCGCCATATTGCACGTAAGTGGGCACGTCGGACGCGCGCACGATCACGAGGCGCACGTCGGCACGATTGGTGGGCAATATGAGCTGACGGGACGTTTCCGGATCGGCGAGCGGCGTAACGCCGGCCCGCTGCAGCAACGGCAGCGTATCCTCGAAAATGCGCCCCTTGGACAGGGCGATCGTGACCCCGTCAAATGCGGGCATCCCCTCACCAGAATTCATTCCGCGTCTCCGTCCGAACGGCGATGGATGGCAGCTCCCAATCGGGAGAGCTTTTGCTCGATTCTTTCATATCCGCGATCGAGATGGTAAATCCGGTCCACCACGGTTTCTCCCTGGGCGATCAGTCCGGCAATGACCAGACTCGCCGAAGCGCGCAGGTCGGTGGCCATGACCGTTGCCCCCTCAAGCTTCGAAACGCCCCGGATGATGGCTGCATTGCCTTCGACTTCGATGTTGGCGCCGAGCCGCCGCAATTCCTGCACGTGCATGAAACGGTTTTCGAAAATGGTTTCCGTGACCACGGTCGTGCCCTGCGCCACGGCATTCATGGCCATGAACTGGGCCTGCATGTCCGTGGGAAATGCCGGGTAAGGGGCCGTGCGCAAGCTCACCCCATGATTGGGTCCGCGCATCCGTATGCGGATTTCGCCATTCCCGCATTCCACGACCGCGTTGGCTTCGCCGAGCTTGTCCAGGACGGCATCCAGCGTGTCGGCCCGGGTTCCCAACAGGCGAACGTTCCCGCCCGTGGCGGCGGCAGCCACCAGGAAGGTCCCCGTTTCAATGCGGTCCGGCATGACCCCGTACTGCGTCCCGCCCAGACGCGGCACGCCTTCGATCGTCACCACGTCGGAACCGTGGCCGCGAATGCGGGCCCCCATATGAATCAGGCATTCGGCCAGATCCACCACTTCAGGTTCCCTGGCGGCATTTTCAAGCACGGTGACGCCATCAGCCAGCGTGGCGGCCATCATCAGGTTTTCGGTTCCCGTCACCGTCACGGTATCCATGAAGATGCGCGCACCTTTGAGCCGAGCAGCCTCAGCCACGATATAGCCGTGGTCGATGTCGATGTGGGCACCCATGGCCTGCAGGCCCTTGATGTGCAGGTCCACCGGACGCTCGCCGATGGCGCAGCCTCCCGGCAGCGATACCCGGGCATGGCCAAAGCGCGCCAGCAGAGGGCCCAGCACCAGGATGGAGGCGCGCATGGTCTTGACCAGGTCGTAGGACGCCACGGGGTTGTCCACGGCTTCGGCACACAGGGTGACGCGATGGGTTGCGCGCTCGACCGCAACGCCCATGCTGCCCAGCAGGCGCAGCAGCGTGCTCACATCCCTGAGATCGGGCACGTTGTCGAACACGACCGGCTGGTCGGTCAGGAGACCCGCACAGAGTATGGGCAGGGCGGCGTTCTTGGCGCCCGAAACTTCAATTTCGCCGGCGAGGGGCTTCCCTCCCGCGATGACAAGCTGGTCCACTTTGGGAAATACCGGTCAGCGGCCGCCGAGAGCAGCCCACTGCTCCGGGGTCAGCGTGCGCATGGAAAGCGCATGAATTTCTTCGCGCATGCGGTCACCCAACGCGCTGTAAACGAGCTGATGCTGGGCAACGCGGCTTTTCCCGGCAAAAAGGCGGCTGACGATAATGGCTTCGAAATGATGCCCGTCCCCGCTCACTTCCACGCGTTCGCAAGGCAGGCCGGCTTCGATGTACTGTTTGATGTCCTGGGGCAATACCATGTTGGGTTCCGTCTGATGTCCCCGGCTTCAGGTTCGCAAGCGCCATCCTTTGCGCAGCAAGGCCAGGGTCGTCCATGATAAAGCGAAACAGGTGCCTCCGACAATCAACAGCGATTGCCACGGGGAGACATCGCCGTTCCCGAGAAAGCCGTAGCGAAAGCCGTCAATGGCATAGAAGAAAGGATTGAAACGGGACAGGCCAGCCCAGAAGGACGGAAGGGAATGCAGCGTGTAGAAGGCCCCGGAAAGGAAAGTCAGGGGCAGGATGACAAAATTTTGCCAGACCGCCATCTGGTCGAATTTTTCTGCCCAAATGCCCGCCAGAACCCCCAGGGTGCCCGACAGAATCGTCGCCAGCAAGCCAAAAACCACCGCCCACAAGGGCTCGCGCACGGGAATCTCGACGAACGCCCAGGCCGCCAGGAACACCACCAGACCAACCAGCACGCCGCGTACCATGGAAGCCAGCACATAGGCCCCATAAAACTCGCCGGGGGACAGGGGCGCGAGCAGGACAAAAACGATGTTGCCGGTCACCTTGGACTGCACCAGGCTTGAGGAGCTGTTGGCAAACGCATTCTGCAGCATCGACATCATGACCAGGCCGGGAATGAGAAACGCCGCGTAGGACACGCCCGGATAGATTTCCGCATGATCTGCCATGACCTGGGCAAACACCAGCAGGTACAGCAAGGTGGAGACCAGGGGCGCCAGCACGGTCTGAAAGGACACTTTCCAGAAACGCAGCACTTCCTTGAAAAAGAGGGTCCGGAATCCGTGCATGGGTTACGGCTCGGCGAGCTCGTCCTCGTCCTGCATGAGGGCCACGAACACGTCTTCCAGTTTTCCGGAAGCGCTCGACTGAAGGAGGTTTTCCGTGGTGTCATCAGCCACGATCTGGCCTTGCCGCAAAATTGCCACGCGCCGGCAAAGGGTTTCCGCCTCTTCCAGATAGTGTGTCGTCAGCAGGATGGTGTGCCCTTCGCGATTGAGCCGCTGGATGAACTTCCACAGGCTTTGACGCAGCGCCACGTCAACTCCGGCGGTGGGTTCGTCCAGCACGATCACGGGAGGACGGTGCACCAGCGCTTGGGCAATCAGCACCCGTCGTTTCATCCCTCCGGAGAGCGCGCGCATGTTGGCTTCGGCCTTGTCCGAAAGCTGCAGGTTGTGCAGCAGGTCGTCGATCCACTCGTCATTCTTGCGCAGGCCGAAGTAGCCCGACTGGATTTTCAGGGTTTCCCGCACCGTGAAAAACGGGTCAAATACCAGCTCCTGGGGCACCACCCCGAGATTGCGGCGTGCCTGCAGGTAATCCCGTACCACGTCATGCCCCATGACCTTGAGAATGCCGCCATCAGGCCTGGACAGGCCGGAGAGCAGGTTGATGAGGGTGGTCTTGCCCGCCCCGTTGGGGCCCAGCAGCGCGAAAAAATCGCCTGAATCCACCGTAAGATCGACCGCCTTGAGTGCGTGAAGCGAACCGTAATGCTTGTCCGCACCGCGAATTTCAATGGCTGGAACCATGGGGATAGGGCCGTGCTCCGCTCAGGCCGGGAGCGGATGGTGGTCGAGGAGAAACGCCACGCCGTACAGTTCGGCCAGCACGCGCAGGTTGTCCGGAACGTTGGCAAACGTCACCGTCCTGCCCGCCGCTTCAGCCACGCGCCGCCACTGCATCATGAGCGCCAGGGCAGAAGAGTCGATGTCGGTGGTGCGGGAAAAATCGATGATCAGATCCGCCTTGCCCACCGCGCCATTGGTTTGCCGCAGGACTTCATGAACGGTATCCATGACCAGCGGCCCGGTCAGCACCAGCCCCTCGCCTTCTTTTCCGTTCATTTCTTTTCCGCCGCCCGGCTCTTTTCCTCGAGCGCCTTGATCAGCCCGTCCACGCCATTGCGCCGCACGATGTCGGCGAATTCGCTGCGATAGTTCGTCACCAGGCTCACGCCATCAACCCGGATGTCGTAAACCTTCCAGTCGTCATTGGCCTTTTCCATGCTGTAGTCGATGGGGATGGACTGTCCGCCCGAAGGCACGATGAGGGTATGGACCACGGCTTCCGCATCGCCCGGCTGGGCATCCGTGCCCTTGATCTGCACCACCTGATCCTTGTACTGGGAAAGGGAGCTGGCGTAGGTCCGCACCAGCAGATCCCTGAATCCGCCCACCAGCTGCTTTTTCTGTTCCGGTGCGGCCTGGCGCCAGTTGCGCCCCACGGCCAGCCGCGTCATACGCTCAAAGTCGAAATGGGGCAGGACTTTCTGGTCGATCAGCTTGTAGGCGCTGGTACGGTCGCCCGACTGGATGGCCTTGTCGGCCTTGATGGCAGCAATGACTTCGTCCGCCGTCTTGCGGATCACGGCGTCCGGCCCGGCCACCGCGGAGGCCTGGGCCCAAAGTCCGGCCAGCAACAGAAGCCCCGCCATGCCCGCCCGAACCATTTTCATGCCATTCATTTTTGACCTCCCTGACTTGCGCCACCTTCCTGTGCCTTGCTGAACAGGAACTGGCCAATCAGCCGCTCCAGCACCATGGCGCCTTGCGTCAGCTTGATTTCATCGCCATTCTTGAGCATTTTTTCGTCGCCTCCGGCATCCAGACCGATGTACTGCTCCCCGAGAATTCCGGAAGTCAGGACCGAGGCCGAAGTATCCTTGGGAAACTGGTATTGCGAGTCGATGGCCAGGGACACTTCGGCGTTGTAATGCACCGGGTCGAACTGCACGGACCTGACCCGGCCCACCAGAACCCCGGCACTGCGAACCGGCGCACGTTCTTTGAGCTGGCCGATGTTGTCAAAGTGCGCCACCACCGTGTAAGTCGTGCCCGATCCTCCGGCCGTCAGGTTGCCCACCTTGAACGCCAGCATCAAAAACGAGAAAAACCCCAGCAGGACGAAAATCCCGACCCAAAGATTGAGAGTGCTGCGTTCCATCAATTCCATCCTTTCAGCATAAATGCCGTCATGACCAGATCCAGCGCCAGAATTGCCAGCGACGAGCTCACCACGGTGCGCGTGGTGGCGCCCGACACCCCTTCGGCCGTGGGTGGCGCTTCATACCCTTCGAACGTGGCAATCGCAGATACGGCAATTCCGAACACCACGCTTTTGATGATTCCGTTGACGATGTCGTGACGAAAATCCACGGCCGCCTGCATCTGCGACCAGAATGCCCCATCATCCACGCCGATCACCACCACCGACACCAGAAAACCGCCGATGATCCCCATGGCGCTGAACAGCATGGCCAGTACCGGCATGGAAAGCACCCCACCCCAGAAGCGCGGCGCGACCACGCGCGAAATCGGGCTGACTGCCATCATTTCCATGGCGGAGAGCTGTTCGGTCGCTTTCATCAGACCGATTTCGGCAGTGATGGCGGAACCGGCGCGGCTGGCAAACAGCAACGCAGAAACCACGGGGCCCAGTTCGCGCACCAGCGACAGGGCCACCAGCACACCCACGCTCTGTTCCGAACCGTAATTCTGCAAGGTTTCGTGCCCCTGCAAGCCCAGCACCATGCCGACAAACAGGCCCGACACCAGGATGATGATCAGGGATTGCACACCAGCGTAGAAGATTTCGCGGATGACCAGCCCGAAACGGCGGAAACTGGTGGCGGATTGCGCCAGCGTCAGTCCCAGGAATGCGATCGTGGCTCCAACCCGCTCCACGATCCGCAGCGTCCGTTCGCCGATCAGTCGAATGCCGCGCATTGTTGCGTCCAAAGGCATGGCGTCAGCCCCCTCTCAGGCCAAGATCGTTCTGGATGGTTTGCGCCGGGTAGTGGAACGGCAGCGGCCCGTCCACCTCGCCCCAGACAAACTGGTGCACGAATGGAAGGGGAGAGGCGCGGATTTCGTCCGGCGTTCCCTGGGCCACAATGACCCCTTCCGAAACGAAGTATACGTAATCGACAATTTTCAAGGACTCCTGCACATCGTGGGTCACCAGCACCGAAGTCGCGCCGAGCACATCGTTGAGACGGCGAATGAGCTGACCGATCACGCCGAGCGAAATGGGGTCCAGCCCGGCGAAAGGTTCGTCGTAGAGAATCAGCTCGGGATCAAGCGCCGTGGCGCGCGCCAGGGCCACCCGCCGCGCCATGCCGCCGGATAGCTCGGAAGGCATGAGCGACTGCACGCCGCGCAACCCCACGGCATTGAGCTTCATGAGGGTCAGGTCGCGAATCACGCTTTCGGGCAAATCCGTGTGCTCGCGCATCTGGAATGCCACGTTGTCATAAACCGACAGATCAGTAAACAGGGCGCCAAACTGGAACAGCATGCCCAGGCGCCGGCGCAAGGCGTAAAGGTCGCGCTGGCCGATGTGATTGAGCTCGTACCCGGCCACCTTCACCGAGCCTTCGCGCGCACGCAACTGGCCGCCAATCAGGCGCAGGAGCGTGGTCTTTCCGCAACCGCTCAAGCCCATGATGGCCACCAGACTGCCTTTGGGCACCGCCAGATTGATGCCCTTGAGCACCAGCCGGTCGTTGTAGCCAAAGTTCAGATCGGAAATTTCTACCAGATTTGTCACGCCGCTGACACAAACGTTTCGGGATGGAAACGCGCTATGTTAAACCACCCGGACGCGGCTGACCAATCCTATCCCTGCAGCAGGCGGGTCTCCGCCTGGGCCAGGGACTCGGGAACGCCCAGCAGCACCACCACATCCATGGGAATCAGGCGGGTCTCCGCGCTCGGCTGGAGCCCCCGGATGCCGTGCCTGCGGATGGCAGTCACTTCCACGCCCAGGTCCTCCAGCATCAGTTCCTGGAGCATGCGTCCATTGGCATAAGCGCCCTCGTTGATCACCACTGAATGCATCCTGGGCTGGGACTGCTCGGCGCTTTCGGAAGTTTCATCCGTGATCCCCCGAAAAAACCCGCGCATCAGGTGATAGCGCTCCGATCGCACCTGGCGGATGCGCTTGAGCACCCGCGCCAGCGGAATGCCCAGCTCCAGCATGGCATGGGAAGCCAGCATGAGGGACCCTTCCAGGATTTCCGGAACCACTTCCGCCGCTCCGGCGTCTTTCAGCCGGTCCAGGTCGGCATCGTCGAAGGTGCGCACGATTACGGGCAGACCGGGTTCCAGCTCGCGCACATGGCTGATGATGGCCAGCGAAACGGCTGTGTCGGCAAACGTCACCACCACCGCCGCCGCCCGGTGCAGGCCTGCTGCGACCAGCACCTCGCGCCGCCCGGCATCCCCGAAGACCACCGATTCGCCGGCGACTGCCGCGGCACGCACGCGCTGCGGATCCATGTCGAGCGCAATCACCGTCAGCCCTTCCTGTTCCAGGAAACGGGCCAGGTTCTGTCCGCTGCGGCCGTAGCCGCAAACGATCACGTGCTTCTGGGCGCCGTAGCTGCGCGCCGACAATTCGTGCAGGGCGAGGGAGCGCAAGGCCCATTCGCTTTCGCAGCAATAGAGGACAATGCGGTCGCTCATCATGATGATGAGCGGCGACAGCAGCATGGACACCAGCATGGCCGCCAGCACCACCTGCAACACCGCTTCCGGAAGCAGGCGTACGCCTTCGGCCTGGGCCAGCAGCACAAACCCGAATTCCCCTGCCGGCGCCACCGCCAGCGCCGTACGCAGGGCCACGGAATCGATGTCGCCGAAGGCACGGCCCAGGCCGTACACGATGGCCAGCTTGAGCAGCAGCAATCCCACCAGCACGGCCAGGACCCAGGGGAACTGCGAAGCCACCACCGAAAAATCAAGCAGGGTTCCGATGGATATGAAAAATAGCCCCAACAGCACATCCCTGAACGGCTTGATGTAATCCTCCACCTGGTAGCGGTAATCGGTCTCGGAAATCAGCACACCGGAAACGAATGCGCCCAGCGCCAGCGAAAGCCCGGCACGATGGGTCAGCCAGGCCAGGGCGAGCGTGGCCAGAAACACGTTCAGGACGAACACTTCGGAGGACTTCTGGCGCGCCACCCAATTGAACCAGCGGCTCATGAAGCGTTTTCCGAAACCCAGAAGCAGGGCCAGGACCAGCACTGCCTTGAGGGCAGCAAATCCCAGGGCATGAACCAGCCCTCCCTCATGCTGGGCCAGTTCGGGAATCAGGATCAGGAGCGGAACCACCGCCAGGTCCTGGAACAGCATCACGCCCATGATGCGCTGGCCATGCGAGGATTTCAGCTCAAGACGCTCCGACAGCAGGCGTGAGACGATCGCGGTGGAAGACAGGGACAGGGCACCGGCCAAAGCCGTGCTGCCCTGCCAGTCCACTCCGGCTGCATAGGCCAGCGCAAATCCCGCCAGCAGCGTGACCGCCATCTGGGCGCCGCCGAGGCCGAATACCGTGCGGCGCATGGCCATCAGCTGACCCAGGCTGAATTCCAGGCCCACGGTGAACATCAGGAAGACAATGCCGAACTCCGCCAGGCCGCGCGTGCCGTCGTCCGGAGGGATGAATCCGGTGGCATGAGGGCCGATCAGAATGCCGGCCAGCAGGTATCCCAGCATGGCCGGCAAACGCAGCCGCCGGAACAGCGACACCGTCAGCGTGGCCGACAATAACAAAACCAGGACGAGTTCAAGCGTATCGTTCATCCCCTCAAGTATAATTCCTTGCAATGATTTCCGAGACGCCACCCCATCCCATGAATGACGCGACCCTTCTTGACCTGGCCCGAAACGTTCTTTCCATAGAATCCGAAGCCATCGACCAGTTGTCCCTTCGCCTGGATGGGTCGTTTGTCGCCGCCCATCACCTCATGCGCGCCTGTCAGGGCCGGATCGTGGTCAGCGGCATCGGCAAATCCGGCCATGTGGGCAACAAGATCGCCTCCACCCTGGCCAGCACGGGCACGCCCGCCTTCTTCATGCACCCGGCGGAAGCCAGCCATGGAGATCTGGGAATGATCGCGGCCGAGGACCTGCTGCTGGCCCTGTCCAATTCGGGGGAAAGCGAGGAACTGCTGATCATCGTGCCGCTGCTCAAGCGGCGGGGAACCCGGCTTGTCGCCATCACGGGCAATCCGCAGTCACGCCTGGCGCGCCTGGCGGACGTGCACCTGGATGCCTCGGTGCCACGCGAAGCCTGCCCCCTCAACCTGGCACCCACGGCCAGCACCACGGCGGTCCTGGCGCTGGGAGATGCCCTGGCCGTCACCCTGCTCGAAGCCAAGGGCTTCTCCGCAGCGGATTTCGCCCGTACCCACCCTGGAGGCTCGCTGGGCAAACGCCTGCTGCTCACGGTCCAGGACATCATGCATCAGGATCCCCGTGTGCCGCGGGTCGGCACCGATGCCACAGTGGCCCAGGCGCTGGCGGAAATGTCCGACAAGGCGCTTGGCATGACTGCCGTCGTGGATGGCCAGGGCAGGCTTCTGGGCATTTTCACCGATGGCGACCTGCGCCGTGCCCTGGAAAAGGGTCAGACCGCCATCCACGACATCAAGGTACGCGACCTCATGACCGCCAATCCCGTGGTCACGCGGGCCGACGCACTCGCGGCCGAGGCAGCAGCCACCATGCAGGAACGCAAGATTTTCGGCCTGTTCGTGGTGGATGCCGATGGCAAGCTCGTGGGGGCTTTCAACATGCACGACCTGCTGCGCGCGGGTATCGTCTGATTATGGCCCTCCTTCCTCCCGATGAACTGGTCCGGCGCGCACAAGGCATCCGCCTTGCCGCTTTCGACGTGGATGGCGTAATGACCAACGGCGCCCTCACATTCGACAGCGAAGGCCGTGAATGCAAAACCTTCCATGTGCGCGACGGCCTCGGTCTCAAACTGCTGCAACAGGGAGGCATCGCACTGGCCATCATCACCGGCAGAAATTCCCCCATCGTGGACGCGCGCGCGCGCGAACTGGGCATACGGCATGTCATCCAGGGCTCCCAGGACAAGCGGGCCGCCTGCCAGGCCCTGCTTGAACAGTTGGGGCTGGACTGGGGCGCCTGCGCCTACATGGGAGACGACTTGCCCGATCTTCCCGTGCTGCGCCTCTGCGCCCTGGCCATGACCGTGCCCGAAGCGCCAGAAGCGATCCGGACCCAAGCCCACTGGATTGCGCCGCTTGGCGGCGGGGAAGGGGCGGTGCGCAGCGCGGCGGAAATGATCCTGGGCGCCCGCGGCCAGTGGCAGGATCTGCTGCAAGCATGGCAAAGCTGACCCACAACCTCGAAGCGTGGACTCCGGTCGTCGTCGTCCTGTTGTTGGCCATGGTCACAGCCTGGCTGTGGCGCGTCGTCGAGAACAATCCCTTGCCGGAAGGGCGCCGCCCGCGCCACGACCCCGATCTCATCATGGAACGTTTTGCCGCCCGCCAGTTGGGCGAGCAGGGGCAGGTGCGCTATACGCTCAATGCACAGAAAATGGTACATTACCCCGATGATGACACGTCGCATTTCGACGACGTGGTGTTTACATCCCTGGAAGCCGATGCGCCCCCGGTCACCGTGCGTTCGGAACACGCCGTCCGTTCGGCAAAACAGGACGAGGTGGTTTTCACGGGCAATGTGGTCGTCACGCGGGATCCCACGCGCGACCAGCCGCTGGCCGTGGTCAGAACTTCCATTCTCAAGGTGTATCCCCAGAAGGGCATCGGCATTTCGGACCAGCCCGTCGTCATTCATTACGGGAAAAACACCCTGACCGCGCTGAGCATGATCGTCAACAACAAAACCAGGATAGCCGAATTTACCCGTGCCAAAGTCACCTACCTGCCGCCGCCGCGCCGCCCTTAATGCCGCCCTGCTGTTCGCCGCCTGCTGCCTGCCGGCCCATGCGGACCGCGCGGATCGCGACAAGCCCGTCAACATCGAGGCCGACAAGATGACGGCCGACGACAACAAGAAAATCACCTACTTCGAAGGGAAGGTCATCCTGACCCAAGGCACGATCCGCCTCACCGCAGACCACATGACCGTGCATGAAGACCCGGACGGCTTCAAATACGCTTCCGCCTACGGCAACCCCGTCACCTTCCGGCAAAAGCGCGAAGGGGTCAACGAATGGGTCGACGGCGTGGCCCAGCACATGGAATACAACGGCAAGATCGACCGCGTGGAACTGTTCGACAAGGCCCTGGTGCATCGCGACAAGGACGAAATCCGGGGCGACTATCTGTCCTACGACACCAAGACTGAATTCCTGCAGGCACGCGGCACCGGCAGCACCGGCAGCACCGGCGCGACCGGTACCGCACCCGCGACAGCGGGAGGGCGCGTGCACGTGACGCTGCAGCCCAAGGGGGACAACAAGCCCCAGGGGAACGCGCCCCAGCAGCCGGCCAAACCGAGTCCGGGGGGTACGCCATGAGCCAGCTGCGTGCCGAACACCTGGTCAAGCGCTACCGTTCCCGGGTGGTGGTCAAGGACGTGTCGATTTCTGTGGAAAACGGCGAAGTGGTGGGCCTGCTGGGTCCCAACGGGGCCGGGAAAACCACCTGTTTCTACATGATCGTGGGCCTGATACCGCTGGACGGCGGAGACATTTTTCTGGACTCCACCCGCCTGAGCCTGCTCCCGATTCATCGCCGTTCCCAGCTCGGACTCTCCTACCTGCCGCAGGAAGCATCCATTTTCCGGCGCATGACCGTGGCCGAAAACATCCGGTCCGTGCTGGAATTGCGCGGGCTGTCGGCCCAGGACTGCGATGCGGAGCTGAGCCAGCTGCTCGACGAACTGCACATCGCCCACCTGCGCAACAATCCAGCCATCAGCCTTTCCGGCGGCGAGCGGCGACGCGTGGAAATTGCGCGGGCACTGGCCACCAAGCCGCGTTTCATCCTGCTGGACGAACCCTTTGCCGGCGTGGATCCCATTGCCGTGATGGACATCCAGCAGATCATCCGTTTTCTCAAACAGCGAGGCATCGGCGTGCTCATCACCGATCACAATGTGCGGGAAACGCTCGGCATTTGCGACCGCGCCTACATCATCAACCAGGGCTCCGTCCTGGCCGATGGCCACCCCGATGAAATCATCTATAATGAAAGCGTTCGGAAAGTGTATCTCGGCGAACATTTCAAGCTGTAAGCCATGAAGGTCAACCTGCAGCTCAAACATGCCCAGCACCTGACGCTGACGCCGCAACTCCAGCAATCCATCCGTTTGCTGCAGCTTTCCACCCTGGACCTGGACCAGGAGCTGGAAAAGATCCTGATGCAGAACCCCATGCTGGAGCGGGAGGAGACAGGCGCGGAAGCAGCGCCCCCTGCGCTGGCACGCGCACCGGAGGAGCCGGCGCCCCCGTCGGCCGAGGCCGGCGCGGAATGGAATGCCACGGAGACCTGGGCACCCGAGGAACAGTCGGCCACCTGGCGGGAGGATGACGATGAGCCCGAAACGTTCCAGCAGCCCAGCACTCCCATCACCCTGGTGGACCACCTTTCCGCACAGCTGCGGCTCATGCCGCTCAACGAACGTGACCACCAGCTGATGTCGCTGCTGATCGCCCACCTCGACGAATCGGGCTATCTGCAGGCATCGCTCGAAGAAATCCAGTCTGCGGCCCCGGAGTCCCTGGCTGCAGAAACCGACGAACTTCACGTGGCGCTGCGCCTGCTGCAATCGCTTGACCCCGCAGGCGTGGGCGCACGCGACCTGTCCGAATGCCTGTCGCTGCAGCTTGCCGTGCTGCCGGAATCCACCCCTGGCCGCGCCGCCGCCCTGGCCCTCGTCAAGGAGCACCTGCCCCTGCTGGCCGCCCACGATTTTTCACGCCTGAAAAAACTGCTCGGAACAGACGACGGAACCCTGCGCCAGGCCCAGAAGCTCATCACGGGCCTTGACCCCAAGCCCGGTGCCGCCTTTGAGCAGTCGGAAACCCGCTATGTGATGCCGGACGTCATCGTGCGCAAAGTCCGCGGAAAATGGACGGCCAGCCTCAACCGGGAAGCCATGCCGAAACTGCGCATCAACGCCCTGTATGCCAACCTCATGAAAGGCGGGCGGGATGGCGGCGGCCCCTTGTCCAGCCAGCTGCAGGAAGCGCGCTGGCTCATCAAGAACATCCAGCAGCGGTTCGACACCATCCTGCGTGTTTCCAAAGCCATCATCGAACGGCAGCAAAACTTTCTCGAACACGGCGAAGTGGCCATGCGTCCGCTTGTTCTGCGAGAAATCGCGGATGAACTGGGGCTGCACGAATCCACCATTTCCCGCGTGACTTCGCAAAAATACATGCTGACGCCCCGCGGACTTTTCGAACTGAAATACTTTTTCAGCAGCCACGTGGGAACGGAAGCCGGCGGAGCCGCTTCATCCACGGCCATCCGCGCCCTGATCCGGCAGCTGATCGGCGCGGAAGACCACAAAAACCCGCTGTCCGACAGCCGGATTTCGGATATTCTGGCCGAACAAGGCATCACGGTTGCACGGCGCACCGTGGCCAAATACCGCGAAGCCTTGCAAATCCACCCGGCCAGCCAGCGCAAGGTTCTTTAATTGATCGAGGAGAGCAAAATGAATGTGACGGTTACCGGACAACAAGTGGAAATCACGCCGGCCATCCGGAAATATGTCATGGAAAAGATGGCGCGCGTGAAACGGCATTTCGAACCCATCATCGACATCAATGTCGTGGTCAAGGTCGAAAAGCTGGTCCAGCATGTGGAAGCGAGCCTCCGCGTGCAGGGACACGACCTGTTCGCCAAGGCGTCCCATACGGACCTGTATGTGGCCATTGACGAACTGGTTCACACGCTCGACCGCCAGATCATCCGGCTCAAGGAAAAGCAGCAGGATCAGCGCAACGGCAACCCCATCAAGCACCTCCCAACCGACTGATTGCGCCGGCATCATGGTTTCCATCCAACGTCTTCTGAGCCAGGACCATATACTGCTGGACCTTGATGTGACCAGCAAAAAGCGCCTGTTCGAGCAGATCGGCATTCTTTTCGAAAACCACCACCAGATTTCCCGAAGCCAGGTTTTCGATGCGCTGTTCAATCGCGAAAAACTGGGCTCCACCGGACTCGGCCATGGATTCGCGCTGCCCCACGGGCGCCTGAAAGGCCTGCGCGACACGCTCTGCGCTTTCATCCGGATTTCAGGGGAAATTCCCTTCGACTCTCCCGACGGCCAGAACGTCAAAATGGCTTTCGCGCTGCTCGTCCCGGAACATGCCAATGAACAGCATCTTCATCTGCTGAGCGAAATCGCGGAAATGTTCAACGATTCCGGTCTGCGCCAAGCCTTGCTGGAAGCCACCGACCCGGCAAAGGCCTGGGAAATCCTGAACCAATGGACCCCCAATGCCCGACGTCAGCGTTCAGCGGCTGTTTAACGAGAACCGCGAAAAACTTCGTCTGGGCTGGCTTGCCGGCCGCCACGGCTGTCAGCGTATGGCGCCCGTGGGCAGCCTGACCGATTCCCGCACCGGGTTGATCGCCCACCTCAACCTCACCCATCCCCACCGCTTCCAGGTGCTGGGGCAGATGGAGATTTCCTATCTGCAGGGGCTGGACGATTCCGCGCTTAAAAACGCCTTCGCCAGCATCTTTTCAGAAGACCTGGCCGCCATCATCGTCGCCGACGACAGCCCCCTGCCGGAATTTCTCGGCGCCGCCGCAGAAGCCCGCGGCATCCCGGTCATCGGCTCCCCGGTGCCAAGCGCCACCGTCATCAATCTGCTGCGCCACTACCTCAGTCAGGAACTGGCTGAGGAAGCCACCCTGCACGGCGTGTTCATGGTCATCCTGGAAGTCGGAGTCCTGATCACCGGGGATTCGGCGGTCGGCAAAAGCGAACTGGCGCTCGAGCTGATCTCCCGCGGCCATGGCCTGGTGGCGGACGACGTGGTGGAGTTCTACCGGATCGGCCCGGAAACCCTGCAGGGACGATGCCCGCCGCTGCTGCGGGACTTTCTGGAAGTGCGCGGGCTGGGCCTGATCAACATCCGTTCCATTTTCGGCGAAACGGCCGTGCGGCCACGCAAGAACCTGAAGCTTATCGTGCACCTGGAACGGCCTCCGGGAGGCGATCTTTCCGCGCTCGACCGCCTGCCCGCCAACCGCAGAACCCAGAACATCCTGGGCCTGGAAGTACCCCAGGTCGTGCTGCCCGTCGCCATCGGACGCAACCTGGCGGTGCTGGTGGAAGCTGCCACACGCAATTTCATTCTGGCGCAGCGGGGCATCGACAGCACCGAACAATTCATCCGCCGCCAGGCGGAATACATGGCCGAAGAAGCGCTGCTGTCCGACACGGACCATGAGTGACCCGTTGCACGCCGCCCAGGTGGTGCTCATCACCGGCCTTTCAGGGTCCGGAAAATCAGTGGCCCTGCGTGCTCTGGAAGACGCGGGTTATTTTTCCATGGACAACCTGCCGCTGCCTGTCCTGGCAAGCGTCATCCACGGACTGGCGGAACGGGGCGAACACCGCATCGCCGTGACACTCGACGCACGCAGCGGCGAAACCATCCAGCAGCTTCCGGAAACCCTGGCCTCCTTGCAGGCGTCCGGCCTGGATGTGCGCCTGCTGTTCCTCGACACGAGCGACCAGGATCTGGTGCGCCGTTTTTCGGAAACCCGCCGCCCGCATCCGCTGGCAGAAGGCCGGCGCTCCATTGCGGAATGCATCGGCGTGGAACGCGCGCTGCTGGAAGGGGCGGCAAATATCGCGCGGCGCATCGACACCACGCAGTTGTCCCCCAACACGTTGCGTGCCTGGGTGCGCGACTTCGTCGAACTGGATTCCTCACAGCTCACCCTGTTTTTCGAATCGTTCGGCTTCAAGCACGGAATCCCGCTGGATGCCGATTTCGTGTTTGATGTGCGCTGCATCCCGAATCCGTTCTACGATCCGAAATTGCGCCCGCTGACCGGCAAAGATCCGGAAATCGCCCGCTTTCTGGAAAGCATTCCGGCCACCCGGCGCATGGTGGAGGACATCCAGTCTTTCGTCCGGCGCTGGGCTCCCGAATTCATGCGCGACAACCGGACAGCGCTCACCATCGCCCTGGGTTGCACCGGTGGGCAGCACCGTTCGGTGTATCTGGCCGAAACCCTGGCCGAAGTGCTGGGTTCAGCGTACGCCGTCCGGGTGATCCATCGCGAACTCGCCCAGTAGCTTCATCAGTTTGCGCACGGGCACGGGCACGGCTGCCGCCTCCACCGCAGCCGTTTCGACCCACCGCAGCCCGGGGCCTTCCGCTACGACCGGACCCTGACTTACCGCCAGACAGACTGGGTGTATGTGCAGGCGAAAATGGGTCAGTGCATGGCGCAGCGGCGGCAGACGGGCCCACGGACGCCCAACCAGCCCCCAGCGCTGCCTGAGCATTTCGGCGGGATCTTCCCCTTCTCCAGCCTCGGGAAAACTCCACAGTCCGCCCCAGATACCCTGCTCCGGACGCTTTTCCAGGAGCAGGCGGCCCTGATGGGCCACCACCAGCATCTGAAAGGTTTTTTCCGGAACCGGACGGACCGCGCGCGGCGTCGGATAGTCGCGCACCGCGCCCTGAAGGCAGGCTTTGCACAGATCCTGCAGCGGACAAGTCTCGCAGCGGGGATTGCGCAAAGTGCAGCACGTGGCCCCGATGTCCATCAACCCCTGTGTATAGGCCTCGATGTCCTGCTGCGGCAGCAGGTTTTCCGCCAGGGACCACAGCCGGGCCGCCACGGCGGCCTGTGCCGGATTTCCGGGAACGGCAAACACGCGCGCCAAGACCCGTTTGACGTTGCCATCCAGAATCGCCTGCCGCTGCCCGTAGGCGAATGCGGCGATGGCGGCCGCCGTGGAACGTCCAATGCCGGGAAGCTGCTGCAAGGTCTCGGCCGATGCCGGAAATTGCCCCTGCGCGGCCGCAATCTGCTGCGCGGCCCGGTGCAGATGGCGGGCGCGGGCGTAATAACCCAGCCCTGACCAGTGCTGCAGCACCTCGTTTTCGGAAGCCAGGGCCAGGGCCGCCACATCGGGAAAACGCGCCATGAATCGCTGGTAGTAGGGAATCACGGTGGCCACCTGGGTTTGCTGCAACATGATTTCGGACACCCATATGCGGTAGGGGTCGCGCGTGCCTTGCCAGGGCAGGTCATGGCGCCCGGAAAGGGCTTGCCAGCGGATGACGCGTTGGGAGAAAGCGGAGGCGGGCTGGGGCGATGGAGCGGGTGAAGGGAATCGAACCCTCGTCTTAAGCTTGGGAAGCTTCTGCTCTGCCATTGAGCTACACCCGCGCAAAGGGGCCATTCTACGTCATATCCGGAAACCGGCTCAATGATTCGGCGGGCAGCTCATGCTAAAATGCGCCTCTTGCGGAATCTTGAAAGACTGTGATCAATCTTACCATCAACGGCCAGGAGCGCCGCTTTGAAACAGCGCCCACGGTCGCCCAGGTGATTGCCGAACTGGGGCTGACCCAACGTCGGATCGCCGTGGAGCGCAACGGCGAAATCGTTCCAAGAAGCGGTTTTGATACCACCCGGCTCGCTGCCGGCGACCACGTGGAAATCGTGGTGGCCGTGGGCGGCGGCTGATTTCAGGTCCAACCCATGAACAACGATCCTCTCATCCTTGCGGGCAAACCGGTCCGCTCCCGTCTGCTGGTCGGCACCGGCAAGTATGCCGATTTCAACCAGACCCGCGATGCGATTGAAGCGAGCGGCGCCGAAATCGTGACGGTGGCCATCCGTCGCACCAACATCGGGCAAAACCCGAACGAACCGAGCCTGCTGGACGTCATCTCTCCCGACCACTACACCCTGCTGCCCAACACGGCCGGCTGCTACACGGCACAGGATGCAGTTCGCACCTTGCGCCTGGCACGCGAACTGCTGGACGGACACAGCCTGGTCAAGCTGGAAGTGCTGGGCGACCCCCACACCCTTTTTCCGGACATGGTGGAAACCCTGGCTGCGGCGGAAACCCTGGTCAAGGAAGGCTTCCAGGTCATGGTGTATTGCAGCGACGACCCGATCATGGCCAAACGACTGGAAGAGATCGGATGTATTGCGGTCATGCCCCTGGCCTCGCTGATCGGATCGGGCATGGGCATTCTCAATCCGTGGAACCTGCGCATCATCATCGACAACGCGCGCGTGCCCGTGATCGTGGACGCCGGAGTGGGCACCGCGTCCGACGCCGCCATTGCCATGGAACTGGGATGCGCCGGCGTACTGATGAACACGGCCATCGCCCAGGCGCAAAACCCGGTCCTCATGGCCGGGGCCATGGGCAAGGCCGTGGAAGCCGGGCGCGAAGCTTACCTGGCCGGACGCATGCCGAAAAAAACCTACCAGGCCTCGCCCAGCTCCCCCACCACCGGACTGATTCGTTGAATTCCGGCCTGCGCCCCATTCGCAGCTACGTGCTGCGCCAGGGACGCGTTTCCCCGGCGCAGCAGCGGGCGCTTGACCACCTCTGGCCGGTCTGGGGCGTCCCCTTTGCTCCCGCTGCGCTCACACCTGCCGGGTGGACGGCCTTGTTCGGACGCGAAGCCCCGCTTGTGCTGGAAATCGGGTTTGGCATGGGCGAGACCACCGTGGCCATTGCGCGGCAGTTGCCCCAGGTCAACTTCCTGGCCATTGACGTTCACATGCCGGGAATCGGCAGCCTGCTCAAACAGATCGACGAAGCCGGAATCGGCAACGTGCGCGTGATGCGCCATGATGCCGTGGAAGTGATGGAACACATGATCGCCCCGGACACCCTGGACGGCGTGCACATTTTCTTTCCGGACCCCTGGCCCAAAGCCCGCCACCACAAACGGCGGCTGATCCAGCCCCCTTTCGTGAAACTGCTGGCAAGCCGGCTAAAACCCGGCGGCACCCTCCACCTGGCCACGGATTGGGAAGACTACGCGGTGCAAATGCTGGCCGTTCTGGAAAGCGTGGGCGAACTGCGAAACACCGCCGCAGGCTATGCCCCCCGTCCCGATTACCGTCCCCTGACCAAATTCGAACAGCGCGGGCTGCGCCTGGGTCACGGCGTATGGGACCTGGTGTTCAGGAAAATTCAGCCACCCCTTCGCGAGCCAGCAACGCCCGCTTGACGGCGAGCCCGAGGCCAAACCCTCCCAGCCCGCCATTGGAAGCCACCACGCGGTGGCAGGGAATCAGGAACGGAATAGGATTAGCCCCGCAAGCGCTGCCCACGGCGCGGGCCGCTCCCGGGTGCCCCACCCGGGCCGCCAGTTGCCCGTAAGTCCACACGGTTCCTGCCGGGATGCGCTGCAGCGCCTTCCATACCGCCTGCTGGAACGGGGTTCCCGAAATATCGAAGGGTGCCGGCGCCCCGGCACGGGACGGCTGTTCCACTGCCTGCTCCACCGTACGCACCCAGTGTTCCAGAGGGAATTCCGCAGCACCGGGCTGCCCGCGAAAACTGCGACCGCCGCGCCGGCCTTCCCAGCGCGCATCGGGAAAGCGCCCGGAAATCTGTTCCCACAGGAGGCTGCCGCTTTCAGCCAGGGATACCCAGCGCAATCCACGGGGCCCAGCCACCACGGACAGCCAGCCCAGCGTCGTGGGCCTGAATTCCAGAAACAGGGGATCCATGTCTCACTCCGGCAAAAAATGCTGCAGCAGTTCGTTCAGGAATCGCTGCCCGCGCACGGTGGGTCGAAGGGTTTGCCAATCGCGCGCCACCAACCCCAGAGCTTCCACCCGATCCAGCACCGGCAGCACCGTGGCCAGTGAAAGCCCTGTGCGCTGCTCGTACAGGGACAGGGGGACACCCTCGCAAAGCCGCATCGCATTCATCATAAACTCGAACGGAAGGTCGGCCAAATCCACCTCGTGCGACTCCTGGACGGCATTTCCCTGGAGGGCGCCTTTCATGTAGGCCTCGGGATGGCGGTGACGCATTTGCCGCACAACCCGGTCCTGCAGCGTGAGCTTGCTGTGGGCGCCTGCCCCGATGCCCAGGTAATCCCCGAAAGTCCAGTAGTTGAGATTATGGGCGCAACGGAAGCCGGGCCTGGCATAGGCGGACGTTTCGTAATGGCCGAACCCCGCTTCCGCGAGCCATGCTGCGATCGCCTCTTCCATGCCGGCCACGAGATCGTGTTCGGGGAGGACGGGGGGGCGGTGGTAAAAGGGCGTATTGGGTTCCAGCGTAAGCTGGTAGCAGGACAGATGGGTCGGGCCATGGGACAGCGCGGCACGCACATCGGCCAGCGCTTCGTCCGGGGATTGCCCTGGCAACCCGAACATCAGGTCCAGGTTGAAGTTGGAGAAATGGCGGGCCGCGATCTCGGCCGCGCGGTGGGCCGCCGACGCATCGTGAATCCGGCCCAGCGCCTGCAAATGACGATCAGAGAAACTCTGGATGCCCACGGACAGCCGGTTCACGCCCGCCTCACGATAGGCGGCAAAGCGCGCGCTTTCGAACGTACCCGGGTTGGCCTCCAGCGTGATTTCAGCTTCCGGCTCCCACGGCAGGCGCGTGCGCAGGGCGGTCAGGCAGGCTTCCAGCCCGGCCTCGGACAACAGGCTGGGCGTGCCGCCCCCGAGAAACACGGAACGCACGCGACGACCCCACACCCAGGGCAGGGCGGCCTCGAGATCCGCCACCAGGGCCTCGATGTAGCGGGTTTCAGGAAGCTCACCCCGCAGTTCGTGGGAATTGAAATCGCAGTAGGGGCATTTGCGCACGCACCAGGGAATGTGCACGTAAAGCGACAGCGGCGGGGGGTGGGCGACCCGGATGCCCTGGCCAGGCAGGCCCTGGGCCGGCGTGCTCATGCTCCCGTGCCGGCACGCAACAGTTCAAGCAGGCGTCGCAAGGCGAGCGCCCGATGGCTGAGGCGGTTTTTCTCGGCGGGTTCCAGCTGGGCGACCGTACAACCCAGCGAAGGCAGGTAGAAATAGGGGTCGTAGCCAAAGCCACCGCTGCCCTGGGGCGTCAGCACCACTTCGCCTTCCCAGCGCCCTTCGGCGATCAGCGGTTCGGGATCTTCTGCCGAACGCAGCAATACCAGCACGCAATGATAGTGGGCACGTCGGTCCTTGACGTCGCGCAACGCTTCCACCAGCTTGCGATTGTTGCGCTCGTCCGATTTGGGTTCGCCGGCATAATGCGCCGATATGACTCCGGGAGCACCACTCAGCGCCGGCACGCACAGGCCGGAGTCGTCGGCCAGGGCCGCCCCCGCGCTGTGCGCGGCCGCATGACGTGCCTTGGACAGCGCATTTTCCACGAAAGTCGGATGCGGTTCCGGCGCCTCGGAAATGCCCAGGTCGTCCTGCGGCACCACCTCCCATTGCACCGGCTGCAGCAGCGCCTGCAGCTCCCGCAGCTTGCCGGGATTGCGGCTGGCCAAGACCAGGCGCTTCATCAGGACCGCCCTTCGTGCAACGCCAAAGCCCGCCGTTGCAGGTCGAACAGTTCCCGACAACCCTGCGCCGCCAGATCAAGCAAAGCATCCACTTCGGAACGCCGGAACGCAGCCCCTTCCGCCGTGCCCTGGATTTCCACGAAATGCCCTTCCGCCGTCATCACCACGTTCATGTCCGTGTCGCAGCAGGAATCTTCCTCGTAGTCCAGGTCAAGCACCGGCACGCCGTCCACAATACCGACGGAGACCGCGGCCACCGGCTGTAGAACGGGAGACTGGTCCAGCTCTCCGGCGTGCACCAGAAAGGTCATGGCGTCTTCCAGGGCCAGGTACGCTCCCGTGATGCTGGCCGTGCGCGTGCCGCCGTCCGCCTGCAGGACGTCGCAGTCGATCTGCACCGTGCGCTCACCCAGGACTTCCAGGTCGACCACGGCCCGCAGCGAACGCCCGATCAGGCGCTGGATTTCCTGGGTGCGGCCGCTTTGTCGCCCGGCCACCGCCTCGCGCGTGGTACGCGTGTTGGTAGCGCGCGGCAGCATGCCGTATTCCGCGGTCACCCATCCCTTGCCCTGGCCTTTCAGGAAAGGTGGCACCTTGGCCTCCACGCTGGCGGTACACAACACGCGCGTGTCACCGAATTCCACCAGCACCGATCCTTCGGCGTGGCACGTGTACTGGCGGGTAAAACGAACCAGGCGCAACTGGTCCGGACGTCGTTGACTGGGGCGCATGAACATCCTCGATACCTGAAAAACCGGAAACCGGGAGTTTACCGCCTTTGAAGGCCCAACTGGGGTATCATGGCCCCCAGTTCGTACGATGGAACCGCCACAGTGGCAAGCGTGTACAGCATGACCGGATTTTCCGGGGGGACCCGCGATCTTCCGGGAGGAACTCTGGCGCTGGAACTCAAAAGCGTCAATCACCGCTATCTCGAAATCCAGTTTCGCGTTCCGGATGCGCTGCGCGCGCTGGAGCCGGCCTTGCGCGAGCGCATTGCCGCCGTCCTGAAGCGCGGCAAGGTCGATTGCCGCATGGAATGGCGGCGCTCCGAAATCGTGGAACAGGGCCCGCTTCTAAACACCTCTGCCCTGGAACAGCTGCGCGCCTGCAGCACCATAGTCCAGGAAGTATTTGCCGATGCAACCCCCCTGTCCGTCGGAGAAATCCTGCAATGGCCCGGCGTGCTCCACCGTGATCCGGAAACCGTCGGCACGCTGGAAGACCCCTGTCTTGCCCTGGCCTCCGAAGTCCTGGACGTCCTCACGCAGGCCCGCGCCCGTGAAGGCGAAAAGCTGAAGCATTTCCTGCTGCAACGCGTGGACGACATGCTGGGGCTGCTGAAAACCCTGTCTCCCCAAGTGCCTGCCCTGGTCGCCGCCTTTGAGGAGCGCCTGGGCTCGCGGCTGCGCGACGCCCTGGGCACCCATGACGAAGAACGGGTGCGTCAGGAAGTCACCCTGTATGCGGCACGCATCGACATCGAAGAAGAAATATCCCGCCTTCACATGCACCTGGATGAAGTGCGGCGCATCCTGGAAGCCGGTGGCGGCATCGGCAAGCGCCTCGACTTCATGATGCAGGAACTGCACCGGGAAGCGAACACGCTCGGTTCCAAATCCGTTTCTTCCGCGCTGGCACGGGCCTCCATGGACCTGAAGGTTCTCATCGAACAAATGCGTGAACAGGTTCAGAACATCGAATGAACGGCCAAATATTCATCATCGCCGCGCCCTCGGGAGCGGGAAAATCCAGCTTGGTGGCCGCACTGGTGGCATCCGACCCCGGCATCCGCCTGTCCATTTCCCACACCACCCGCGCGCCACGCGCCGGAGAGAGCGACGGGCGCGAGTACCATTTCGTGTCCCATGACACCTTTCAGGCCATGCAGAGCCGCGGGGAGTTCCTGGAATCGGCCGAGGTCTACGGCAATTTCTACGGCACGTCATCCGCCGACATCCGCAGCAGCCTGGAACAGGGGCAGGACGTCGTGCTGGAAATCGACTGGCAGGGCGCGCGCCAGGTGCGCACCCTTTTCCCTGAGGCCATCAGCATTTTCATTCTGCCGCCCTCCCTGGATGCGCTGCGCGAACGCCTGCTGGCCCGGGGGAAAGACCCCCTGCCGGTGATCGAACGGCGCCTGGCCGTGGCCCGTGAAGACCTGAGCCATGAGAATGAATTCGATTATGCTATTATTAACAATGAGTTCGCGGAGGCAGCCAAGGATCTTGCTGCCATTGTGCGCGCCGCACGTTGCCGGCGTGACCGGCAATTGCCGCGCTATGCCGCGTTGATCCGTTAATCCATCCAAGTTGAAGGTTTTCCATGGCCCGTATTACCGTTGACGATGCGCTGCATTCCATCCATAACCGTTTCGAGCTGACGCTCGCTGCCACTTATCGCGCACGGCAGATTGCCTCCGGGGCCACCCCGCTGGTGGAACCCAACCGGGACAAGCCCACCGTCATTGCCCTGCGCGAAATCGCGTCAGGGAAGATCGGTCTGGAAATCCTCAACAAGGTGCCCACCTAACCTCCTTTCCCGTGCCCCCCACCGCCCAGGCCCTCGTTCCGCAAGCCGTATCGCCGTCCACTCTGATCGACGTCGCCGCAACCTACCTGCGGCCCGAAGACATCGAACAACTCGAGCAAGCTTTCGCGTTGGCCGCACGGGCCCATGAGGGTCAGTACCGCAAGAGCGGCGAGCCTTACATCACCCACCCCCTGTCGGTTGCCACCATCCTGGCCGAATGGCACCTGGATCCCCAGGCCCTGATGGCCGCGCTGCTGCACGACACGGTGGAGGACACAAGCACCACGTCGGTCCAGATCGCGCAGCAGTTCGGCAAATCCGTGAGCGAACTGGTGGACGGGGTGAGCAAGCTGGACCGGCTGGAGTTTCAGACCGAACAGCAAGCCCAGGCGGAAAACTTCCGCAAAATGCTGCTGGCCATGGCGCGCGATGTGCGCGTCATCCTGATCAAGCTGGCGGACCGCCTGCACAACATGCGCACCCTGGATGCCATGGATCCCGGCAAGCAACGCCGGATCGCCCGGGAAACCCTCGACATCTACAGCCCCATCGCCAACCGCCTGGGCCTGCATTCGGTGTTTCAGGAGCTGCAGGACCTGGGGTTCCGCTACCTGTTTCCCAACCGCTACCAGGTCCTGACCAAAGCCATTCGCTCAGCCCGCGGCAACCGGCGGGAAGTGGTGGGAAAAATCCTGACCGCCATCACCCAGCGCCTGACCTCTTTCGGCGTGGAAGCCCAGGTGAGCGGCCGCGAAAAACACCTGTCGAGCATCTACAACAAAATGCTCGACAAATCCCTGTCCTTCTCGCAGGTTCTCGACATTTACGGCTTCCGCATCCTGGTCAAGGACGTGGCCGCCTGCTATCTTGCGCTGGGCGCGCTGCACACGCTCTACAAGCCCATCCCCGGCAAGTTCAAGGACTACATCGCGATCCCCAAGGCCAACGGCTACCAGTCGCTGCACACCACCCTGTTCGGACCCTTCGGAACGCCCATTGAAATCCAGATCCGGACGCACGACATGCACAAGATCGCCGAAGCCGGCGTGGCGTCCCACTGGCTGTACAAATCTTCCGACACGCCGCTGAGCGACGTGCAGCAGAAAACCCACCAGTGGCTGCAGTCGCTCCTGGAAATCCAGACTGAAAGCGGCGACGCCGTGGAATTCCTGGAACACCTGAAAGTGGACCTGTTTCCGGACGAGGTCTATGTCTTCACCCCGAAAGGCAACATCAAGTCACTGCCGAAAGGCTCCACTCCCGTGGACTTTGCCTACGACGTGCATACGGACATCGGCAACCGCTGCGTGGCTGCCAAAATCAACAACGAGCTGGCCCCGCTGAGAACCGTGCTGTCCAATGGCGACCGCGTGGAAATCATCACCGAGGAAAACGCGGCCCCCAACCCGGCCTGGCTCAATTACGTGGCTACGGCAAAGGCCCGTTCCAAAATCCGTCATTACCTGCGCACCATGTTGCGGGACGAATCCGTGGCCTTGGGCGAGCGGTTGCTGAACCAGGCCCTGCGGGCGCTCAAGGTGGATCCCGCAGGCATCAAGGACAGCCAGTGGGAACAGTTGCTCAAGGGAGACCGCTGCAAGACGCGTGACGAAGTCCTGGCCGAAATCGGCCTCGGGCGAAGGCTCAACATTGTCGTGGCACGCGGACTGCTGCCCCGTACCGAAGGTCAGTCGCTGGAAGGCCAGGGCTCCATCACCATTCGCGGCAGCGAAGGCGTCGCCGTGCAATTTGCCCATTGCTGCCGCCCCATCCCGGGCGACCCCATCATCGGCATCATTCGCAAAGGGCAAGGCCTGCTGATCCATACCCAGGACTGCCGGGCCATCCGTCAGTTCCGCAGCGACCCCGACAAGTGGGTGGACGTGGAATGGGAAAACGACAGCGGCAAGCTGTTCGATGTGGCCATCAAGCTGATGGTGGTCAACCGTCGCGGCGTGCTGGCCACCGTGGCATCCGCCATCGCCGATGCCCAGTCGAACATCGACAGCGTATCCATCACCAAGCCCGATGGCACGTACACGGAAATCAATTTCACCGTTCAGGTCAGGGACCGTTCACACCTGGCCACCCTGTTGCACCACTTGCGCGAAATACCGGAAGTGGTTCGCATCACCAGGGTTCAAAGCTGACAGAGGAGACCATGACAAAGTCGATCATCGCCACCCCCAATGCCCCGTCCGCCATCGGGACCTATTCGCAAGCGGTACGTGCGGGCAACACCGTTTACCTTTCCGGGCAGATCGGCCTCGATCCCGCTTCAATGAACCTGGTGGAAGGCATCGATGCCCAAATCCAGCGCGTGCTCGACAACCTGCGCGCGGTGACCCAGGCCGCCGGCGGCGAGCTGTCTGACCTGGTTCGGGTCACGGTCTACCTGACCGACCTGGGCCATTTTTCCAAAGTCAACGAAGCCATGTCCCGGTATTTTTCAGCCCCCTATCCGGCCCGCGCCGCCGTGGGCGTCGCCTCGCTGCCCCGCGGCGCTCTGGTGGAAATCGACGGCATCATGGTGATCGACCGCTGAGGTTTTTCCGTGCTATCCCTGGAGGAGCTGGACATTGCGCCGGCCACGGCAGGGCGCCTCCAAAAACTGGGCCTGCGCAGCGCGTTCGATCTCGTGCTGCACCTGCCGCTGCGCTATGAAGACGAAACCCGCGTCACCCTGGTGCGCGACCTTTTCTATGGCCAGACCGCCTGCCTGGATGTGGAAGTGGTGGACAGCGAGCTGCTCTTCCGCCCCAAGAAAACCTTGCGCGCCCGCGTCCGCGACAGCAGCGGCCTGCTGGTCCTGCGCTTCCTGAATTTTTACGGAAGCCAGGTCCGGCAATTCGCTGCCGGAACCCGATTGCGCGTTTTCGGCGAACTGCGCCAGGGCCCCACAGGTCCCGAAATGGTTCATCCGCGCTACCGCATCCGGCGCGATGACGACCCTTTGCCGCAAACGCTGACTCCGGTCTATCCCACCACCGCGGGATTGTCGCAAGCCGCGCTGCGACGCTGCATCGAACAGGCCCTTCAGCGCGAAGACCTGTCCGACACCCTGCCCGAATCATGGCGGCAACGGCTTGGCCTGCCGCCTTTTCGCGATTGCGTGACGCTGCTGCACCATCCTGCGCCCGGCGCCTCGCAAAGCGATCTCGATGGCCGCACCCACCCGGCATGGCATCGGCTCAAGTTTGACGAACTGCTGGCCCAGCAGATTTCCATGCGCCTTCATTATCGGGAACGCTTGTCGCAAAAGGCTCCGCGCCTGCATCCGCCTGCAACGCGTCGCGCACGACTGCTGGAGCTGCTGCCTTTCCAGCTCACCGCCGCGCAAAGGCGGGTGCTTGATGAAATTGACGCCGACCTGGACAAACCCCACCCCATGCACCGCCTGCTGCAGGGCGACGTGGGCAGCGGCAAAACCGTGGTGGCCGCACTGGCCTGCCTGCAGGCCATCGATGCCGGCCACCAGGCCGCCCTCATGGCACCAACGGAAATCCTGGCCGAACAGCATTTCCGGAAAATCGAAGCGCTGCTGCAGCCGCTTGGCATCGCGACAGCCTGGATGACCGGCAGCCTGCGCAAGAAGGAACGGCTGGCAGCACAGGAGCAGGTGGCCAGCGGATCCGCCCAGCTGGTCATCGGCACGCATGCGCTGATCCAGGATCCGGTCCTGTTCAAGGCGCTGGGGCTCGTGATCATCGACGAACAACACCGCTTCGGCGTGGAGCAGCGGCTTGCCTTGCGCAGGAAGGCGGAGCTTGCCGGGCAGGGCCAGCCCCACCAGCTGATGATGAGCGCAACCCCCATTCCCCGCACGCTCAGCATGAGCTACTTCGCCGACCTCGACCTGTCCGTGATCGACGAATTGCCAGCAGGCCGCAAACCCATCGTGACCAAGCTGGTTTCCGATTCGCGGCGCGCGGACGTGATCGCACGCATCCGACAAACCTGCCTGCAGGGTGGACAAGCCTACTGGGTGTGTCCGCTGATCGAAGAGTCCGAAAGCCTGCAGCTGCAAACTGCCGTGGACACCTTCGAATCCATTTCACGGGAATTTCCCGAGCTGCGCACGGGCCTCGTCCATGGCCGGCTCGCCGCGGCGGAGAAATCGGAGATCATGGAAGCGTTTGCGCAGGGCAACATCCAGCTGCTGGTGGCCACCACGGTCATCGAAGTGGGAGTGGATGTCCCCAATGCGTCGATCATGGTCATCGAACATGCGGAACGCATGGGCCTGGCCCAGCTGCACCAGCTGCGCGGACGCGTCGGGCGCGGGACGACGCAGGGGTTTTGCATCCTGATGTATCATCCCCCGCTGTCCGAACTGGCACGGACCCGGCTCAGAGTCATCTACGAACACGCGGACGGTTTTGAAATCGCCCGTCAGGACCTGGCCATCCGGGGGCCGGGCGAATTCCTGGGCTCCCGCCAAAGTGGCACCCCGCTGCTGCGTTTTGCCGACCCCGAACAGGACCGGATCCTGCTGGGGCAGGCGGTGCAGGCGGCGGCCGAGTGGATCGCCTCGGACACGGATGGCGCGCGCCGCCACGTGCAGCGCTGGCTTTGGTCCAAACAGGAGTTTCTCACCGCATGAACCGACTGCGCCTGTATTACCGGCTGATGCGCATGGACAAACCCATCGGCGCCTTGCTGCTGCTATGGCCGACCTTGTGGGCCCTGTGGCTGGCCAGCCGCGGTCACCCTTCCCCGGCCAACGTCATCGTGTTTGTCGCGGGCACCTTTCTTATGCGATCGGCCGGTTGCGTCATGAACGACCTGGCTGACCGGCGCCTGGATCCGCACGTCAAACGCACGGCCCAGCGCCCGCTGGCAACCGGCGAAGTTTCAGCAGGCGAGGCGGTGCGCCTGGCCCTGTTTCTTTCAGTCGTGGCTTTTGCCCTGGTCTGCACGCGCAACGGGCTTACGGTTCTGCTGTCCCTGCCGGCCCTCTTTCTGGCAGCGAGCTACCCCCTGACCAAACGTTTTTTTCCCTTGCCCCAGGCCTATCTGGGCATCGCCTTCGGCTTCGGCATTCCCATGGCCTTCGCGGCCGAGACGGGAACAGTGCCCCTGCAGGGCTGGGTTCTCCTGGTCGCCAACATCTTCTGGACCATCGCCTACGACACCGAATACGCCATGGTGGACCGTGACGACGACATCCACCTGGGCGTTCATTCTTCCGCCCTGCTGTTCGGACGCTGGGATGTGGCTGCCGTGGGGCTGTGTTATGGCGCAGCGCTGGGCATCCTGTGGTGGGTGGGTTTCCGCTCGGGCCTGGGGTTGCCGTATAACCTGGGCCTGATGGCGGCTGCAGCCCTATCCGCCTACCACCTGACGCTGATACGCACGCGCGAGCGCATGCGCTGCTTCAAGGCGTTCCTGCACAACAACTGGTGGGGGGCGGTCGTTTTTCTGGGGCTTGCGGCAGATCTGGCCCGGTCCTGAAGAAACGCTCAGAAACCGTATTTCAGTCCGAGGGTGAGCAGATCGACCCCGGTGTCGCCATTGATCCGGTTGTACTTGAGCTGATAGCGATCCCAGCCGCCCTGGAAGCGCAAGCTGCGCGTGACGTCGTATTTGAGGCCGAGCCCCATCATGTTGTAGGGCAGCGCGTCGGCAAGACCGTGAGTGAGACTGTTGGCGGTGACATCACCCGAAGTCAGCACGCTGCTCAGTTTGCCGACAAAGCCAAAGCGGTCGCTCAGGGACAGGGTGCCTGAACCGCCCAGCACCGAGTTGCGGGGGCTGCCTGAAAATTCCCCGGAGGAATCGGGGTTGAAGCGGGACCAGGCTGACCGGTTGCGCGAAAGGGCACTGCCGTTGACTGCATTGCCCGAATCCATTTCGAGCGAAAAGGGGAGGGCGCTGATGCCTGAAAACCAGCCGCCGGACTCCGCATGCGCTCCGGCCGCAGCCAGCAGGCCGCAGGCGGCCGCAAGCACGGCAGCCATGCGAAACCGTTTAGTTTTCAGTGAGTTGGCTCGGTTATTTGTCATGACAAATTCCCACGGTTTCATGTTACACACAAATCCGGTGAAAATTCAATGTTCTGGGTCAAATTCAGAGGGTTTCGCCGATCCAGCGCAACAAGGCTTCCTGGGCCGGTTTGGCCGCTGCCGCCCGAGGATGGTTCACGACAAAGACCAGCGAGACGCGATGACCGGACAATGTGTCGCCATACCCGGCAATGCCGCTGACGTCATCCAGGCTGCCGGTTTTGAGGTGAAACCGCCCTTCGAGCGAGCCGCCCTGCAGCCGGTGCTGCGCAGTCCCGTCAAGCCCGGATATCGCCAGGGAAGAAGCAAATTCTGCTTGCGTGGGTTCCCGGTTGGCCTGGACCAGCAGGGTATTGAGGTGATCGGCCGTGATTCGCGCCCGGCGGGACAGCCCCGAGCCGTTGTCGAGTACCAGTTCGGGAAAATCCAGCCCGCGGCGCGCCAGAAGCTGGCGGATACGAGCCGCCCCTTGGGCGCGCGTGGCGCCCCCCCCTTCTTCCCGGCCCAGATCCAGCAGCAGCGTGCGCGCCATCAGGTTGTTGCTGTACTTGTTGACCAGACGCAGCTGGTCCGCCAACGCCGGGGAGCGGGTGGAAGCCAGCATCGTCAGCCCTGAAGGGGTCTGCCCCAAGCGCACCTTCCCACTCAGGCTTCCCCCCATTTGTCGCCACAGGGTCCGAAAAGCCTGGGCGATGTACGCTTCATTGGAAAAAATGCTGAAACTCAGGATGTTCCTGCCGCAACTGGCCGGGTAGTGCCCCAGCAGGGTAATGCGGGCCCGGGTGCCGTCATCTTCCACCTGGCGTTCGATTCCGGATTTCCAGTTTTCCGGACAAGCGCCAGTCAATGGCCGCAGACGGTTCACGATCCGGAGGCCGGGGAAGTCGAAATTCGGCAAGGCCAGCACGCGGGATCCATCGGCTTCGAGTGTCAGCGTCACCGCCTTGAAGCCCACCTGAAGAGCCTCCGGCAGCGTGTTGTAGGTGCGGTAGGCCTGGTGATCGAAATCACCCGAATCTTCGGGTTCAGACTGGAAAGCACTGGCATCCAGGACCACGTCCCCGCGAATCTGTCGAACCCCGCGCAGGCGCAGGTCGCGCAGCAGGTTTTCCCAGCGCTCCAGGGTCAGGTCGGGATCGCCGGCCCCCACCACATACAGATTGCCGTCGACCTGCCCCTGGACCGGATCCGGCCCGAACACCCGTGTTTCCCAGGTCCACGCCGGCCCGAAAGCCGCAAGCGCTGAGTAAGTAGTTACTAACTTCATAAGGGAAGCCGGTGCGCGTGGGGTGTCTCCATTCCAGCGCAACAGCGGTTGTGAAGCTGACAGGTCCTGCACCACCACCGAAACGGCCTCCGCCGGTAAGCCGGCTTCGGCCAGAGCGCGCGCCACCGGTTCGGGAAGCGGTTGTTGAGCCAGCACCATGGCTGATGCCAACCCCAGGCACAGGGTCAACACCGCCTGACGCACCGCCTTTCCCCTTGAAATCCGCATGGGCAACCCTTAAACTGTTAGCACTCGCACGAATCGAGTGCTAACAACGTCCATTTAACACTCTCGCAGGAGAACTCCGAATGAAAATTCGTCCATTGCACGACCGCGTGATTGTCAAACGCCTGGAAGAAGAGCGCAAGACGGCATCTGGCATCGTGATCCCCGATACGGCCGCTGAAAAGCCTGACCAAGGGGAGATTTTGGCCGTTGGCAAAGGCAAGGTGATGGAAGACGGTTCCATCCGCCCGCTCGAAGTCAAGGTCGGTGACAAGGTGCTGTTTGGAAAATACTCCGGACAATCGGTCAAGGTTCATGGCGAAGAACTGCTCGTGATGCGCGAAGAAGACATCATGGGCGTCGTCGAAGGCTGATCGGTTTTTTCCAACATTCCGTGCCCGGCATATACGGCCGGTAATCCAAATTTCAGGAGTACAACATGGCAGCTAAAGAAGTCCGTTTTCATGACAGCGCCCGATCCCGCATGGTCACCGGCGTCAACATCCTCGCCGATGCAGTGAAGGTCACCCTGGGCCCCAAGGGACGCAATGTGGTGCTGGAACGCTCTTTCGGAGCCCCCACCATCACCAAGGACGGCGTGTCCGTGGCGAAAGAGATCGAACTGAAGGACAAATTCGAAAACATGGGCGCACAGATGGTCAAGGAAGTGGCTTCCAAGACCTCCGATGTGGCCGGTGACGGCACCACCACCGCCACGGTCCTGGCCCAGGCCATCGTCAAGGAAGGCATGAAGTTCGTGGCCGCCGGCATGAACCCCATGGACCTCAAGCGCGGCATCGACCGCGCCGTGAGCGGCATCGTGGACGAGCTCAAGAAGCTCTCCAAGCCGTGCACCACGAGCACCGAAATCGCCCAGGTGGGTTCCATTTCCGCCAACTCCGACCAGTCCATCGGCGAAATCATTTCCCAGGCCATGGACAAGGTGGGCAAGGAAGGCGTGATCACGGTGGAAGACGGCTCCGGCCTGCAAAACGAGCTGGAAGTGGTGGAAGGCATGCAGTTCGACCGCGGCTACCTGTCCCCCTACTTCATCAACAACCCCGACCGCCAGATCGCCCTGCTGGAAGATCCCTTCGTCCTGCTGCATGACAAGAAGATCTCCAACATCCGCGACCTGCTGCCGGTACTGGAACAAGTGGCCAAAGCCGGCCGGCCGCTCCTGATCATCGCCGAAGAAGTGGAAGGCGAAGCACTGGCCACCCTGGTGGTCAACAACATCCGCGGCATCCTGAAGACGACCGCCGTCAAGGCGCCTGGCTTTGGCGACCGCCGCAAGGCCATGCTGGAAGACATCGCCATCCTCACCGGCGGCACCGTGATTGCCGAAGAAGTTGGCCTGTCCCTTGAAAAAGTCACCCTCAACGACTTGGGTCGCGCCAAGCGCATCGAAATCGGCAAGGAAGAAACCACCATCATCGACGGCGCCGGCGACGAATCGGCCATCAAGGCCCGCGTGGCACAGATCCGCAAGCAGATCGAGGAAGCCACCAGCGATTATGACCGCGAAAAGCTGCAGGAACGCGTTGCCAAACTGGCCGGCGGCGTGGCCGTGATCAAGGTGGGCGCTGCCACCGAAGTGGAAATGAAAGAGAAGAAAGCGCGCGTGGAAGACGCATTGCACGCCACCCGCGCCGCTGTGGAAGAAGGCATCGTCCCCGGGGGCGGTGTGGCCCTGCTGCGGGTACGTTCCACGCTCCAGACCCTCAAGGGTGACAACAGTGACCAGGATGCGGGCATCAAGATCGTTTCTCGCGCCATCGAAGAACCGCTGCGTCAGATCGTTTCCAACTGCGGCGAAGAACCCTCCGTCGTGGTCAACAAGGTGCTGGAAGGTACTGGAAACTACGGTTACAACGCGCAATCTGGCGAGTACGGCGATCTGGTGGCCATGGGCGTTGTCGACCCCACCAAGGTCACCCGCTTTGCCCTGCAAAACGCGGCCAGCATTGCAGGCCTCATGCTGACCACCGACTGCATGGTGGCTGAACTGCCCAAGGAAGAACCTCCGATGCCCGGCGGCGGCATGGGTGGCATGGGCGGCATGGGCGGCATGGACATGTAACACGCTCCGCAGGCCAGGCGACCGGCATGCCGGTCGCTCCCGCCCGAAGCCCGACGGCCCTGCCGTCGGGCTTTTCCTTTTTATGGTCCTACAAAACAACGGGGCGTTTTATAGAAGAGTCAAAAATCGCTTGGAACTGCCCAAGAACACGATTACCATTTCCAGAACAGCCGAACGTAACAAGACATTACGGCTGCAGTCCGGCCAGATCAAAGGCGGACCCACGACTATAAATAAATGGAGGAAAACCATGCATGCCGACCTCGTTCGAATGCCGGACGCGTTGTTTGCGTCTGCCATTTTCGACTGCAAAACAATTGCCATGAAAGGAGTTGCCCATGTCTAGCCCCTTGGCCAGCAAAATCCAGAACAACCCCAAGTATCATCACCTGGTCCAGCAGCGCGACGCGCTCGCCTGGTCCCTGTCCGCCATCGTCTGCGTGATTTATTTCGGCTTCATCCTCATGATCGCCTTCACCCCGGGCTTCCTCACCCAGCCCATTTCGTCCACCAGCGTGATTCCGGTGGGCATGCTGATCGGTGTTGGCGTGATCGTGGCTTCATGCCTGCTGACTGCGGTGTACGTGAGCCGCGCTAACGGCACGTTTGACCCCCTCACTCAAGAAATCATCGAGGAAGCCTCCAAATGAAAACAATAAAATCCGCAGTTTCTGCATTGCTTGCAGTTTCCGCGCTGCTGGCCAGCCCGTGGACGCTGGCCGCTGACGTCATCGCTGCGGCCCCTGCGGCCGCCGCGGCGGAACAGCCCCTCAACTGGCACGCCATCAGCATGTTCATCGTGTTCGTAGCCATCACCCTCGTCATCACCTACTGGGCGGCCAAACGGACCAAAACAGCGACTGATTTCTACGCAGCCGGACGCGGCATCACCGGGCTTCAAAACGGCCTGGCCATTGCCGGCGACTACATGTCGGCCGCCTCGTTTCTGGGCATTGCGGCTTTGGTGTACTTCAACGGGTTTTTTGGCCTGATCTTTTCAGTGGGCTGGCTTGTGGGATGGCCGATCATCCTGTTCCTGATCGCGGAACGGCTGCGCAATCTGGGCAAATTCACGTACGCCGACGTGGCTTCTTTCCGCCTGCGGCAAGGCCCGGTACGGACCATGGCGGCCATAGGATCCCTGATCGTCGTGATCTGGTACCTGATCGGACAGGCCGTGGGGGCCGGCCAGTTGCTCCACACGCTGGTTCCGCAAATCTCCTACAGGGAATCCATCGTGATCGTCGGCGGCCTGATCATCATCTACGTCACCTTTGGCGGCATGAAAGCCACGACCTGGGTACAGATCATCAAGGCCGGCCTGCTGCTGGGCGGAGCCACCCTGATTGCCCTGGGCGTGATGGCACACGAAGGCTTCAGCTTCGAAAAGCTTTTTTCCGACGCCGTGGCAGCCCACCCAAAGCACATGGAAATCATGAAATCGGTGGTCCGCATCGGCAGCCAGTCCAACCCGATCGAATCCATCTCGCTCGGATTGACGCTGATGTTTGGAACCGCCGGCCTGCCGCACATCCTGATGCGCTTCTTCACCGTGACTGACGCCAAGGCGGCCCGCAAGTCGGTACTTTACGGCACCTGCTTCATCGGGTATTTCTACATCCTGACGTTCATCATCGGATTCGGCGCCATCGTGCTGGTGGCCAACAATCCCCAGTACGTGGTGGATGTCACCAAGAACGTGCTCAACCTCAAGGGCGGTGGCAGCATGCCCGCGGTGTACCTGGCGCACGCCATCGGCGGCGACCTGTTCCTTGGCTTCATCGCCGCGGTCGCGTTTGCCACCATCCTGGCCGTGGTTTCCGGCCTGACCCTGGCCGGTGCATCTGCACTGTCGCATGACATCTATGCCAACGTGATCATGAAAGGCAAGTCCACGGAAGCGCAGGAAGTGTGGGTGTCGAAGCTGTGCGTGATCGGGCTGGGCATCCTGGCGATCCTGCTGGGAATCGCCTTCGAGAAGCAGAACGTGGCCTACATCGTGGCCCTGACGTTCTCGATCGCAGCCTGCGCCAATTTCCCCATACTGGTCCTGTCCGTGTTCTGGCGCGGCCTGACCACCCGGGGTGCGGTGCTGGGAGGCTACACGGGAATTTTCGGCTCCATCGGTCTGCTCCTCATCGGCCCCACGGTCTGGACCAAGGTGCTGGGCATGGGACCGGCCATCTTCCCGTATGACTTCCCGACTTTTGTGGTGCTGCCGGCCGTACTGATTGTGTCCTACGTCGCTTCCGTGACAGACCACAGCGAGTCGGCAAAACAGGAACGGGCGATGTTCGATGCCCAGAAAGTCCGCTCGGAAACCGGTCTGGGTGCCGAAGCCGCCGCTTCGCACTGATCGCAGGAATCCGGAACCTCAAGGGACAGCCGTTTCGGCTGTCCCTTTTTTTCGTTCTGCGCCGGCGCCCTTTACCCAGCTAGCGGCCTGCGCGCAACCTTCTCAGTTTGACGAACATCATCGCCGCCAGCAGGGCATCATTGAAGGCATCATGGGTTTCCCGTTCAGGCAAGCCGAGATCCCTGCGGATGAGGTCGAAGCTCAGGTCGACATGGCCATCCACCTGCCGGGCGAACTTGTAGTCGTAGTAGAGGCCTGACACCTCGATCTGGCGATGGGGCAACGGCACGCCCAGGAAAGGGCGGACCAGCCGGTTGAGCATGGCCACGTCAAACTCCAGGTAGTAACCCACCAACGTCCGGTTGCCGACAAAGTCGAGAAAGCGGCGTGCCGCCTCCTCGGGCGACAGGCCGCCCGCCAGATCCACCTGGCGCAGCCTGTGGATGCGGACGCTCTCCACATTGGGGGCAACCGACGGACGGACAATGAGTTCAAGGCGCTGGCTGGTGAGAATGCGATCGCCCCGGATCGGGATTGCACCGATGGACACGATTTCGTCGCGCAGCGGGTCAAGCCCCGTGGTCTCGCAATCCACGCTGACCCATTCGTCCTCTGGAGGAACTGCAAACAGAGGGTCATATTCCGGCCGCTTGAGCCGTCTTCGGTACCAGGCATTGCGAAGCTGCTGCCACATGGGGTTACAGCGCATCCAGCCTGAAATGGTGATGCAGCAGGTTTCTGAACTGCTTGACCACCTGCAGCCCGTCCCGCAGCAAGTCCCGCTCAAGGGTGCTGAGGCGCTGCAGTTCGACCAGATTGTTGGCCCGCTGCCCCAAAGCCTGCAAGCGCAGCCCCTGCTTGAGGCGCAAATCCATCAGGAAGGCCAGGGTCTCCTTCAGATCGCGAACCAGTTCCACCGGCAACCGGTTTCCCAGCGCCAGCTGGTCCATCCGATCGGTCGTGCTGTTGGCTTCGATTCCCGCTTCCAGCGCCAGGCTTCGCACCCCGTGCACGATGGGGAAGATGCCCAGTTTCTTGACGTCGACGGTCTCTTCCTCTTCACTGCCGCGCAGCAGCCGGTTCCACCACCCCCCCTGTTCACCGAACTGGTCCGCAGCCCGTGCAAAATGGGGAAAAAAGGAAGAACGTTCGCGCAGCAGCTGGAAAAAGTAGCCCTTGAGAGCCACCAGCAGGCTGCGATCCCCGCAAACCGCCTCGGCATCGGAAAAAATGGCCAGCCGCAGGTGGTTTTCCATGCTGGGGCGAAGCACCCAGTCCCGTATGGTGTCCTTGAATTCGGTAAGCGACTGGCACCACAGGGGATTGCGCATCATGACCCCGCCAAGACAGGGGGGATACCCAATCTCGTACAACGCATCATTGAAGGCGGCTGTGATCTGACTGAGCCGGGAAATTTCAAAATTATCCCTTATAATCAGCCCATTATCCTGATCTGTCTTGAGGATTTGTTCGCCACGCCCTTCGCTGCCCATCACCATCACGCAACTGTTTTCCACCAGGTCTGGCGGTGCCACCAGCTGCCACAGGCGGGTAAAAATCTTGGCATTCAACTCCTGCACGAGGCGTGCGATCATGCTGACTTTCACTTCGCTCTCGCTCAGCAACTGGATGAGGCGCTGGATGCTGGCGCCGGCCCCCTTGAGCTCCGCCACCGACGTGGCCTGCTGCACCTGCAACCAGACCAGGTGGGAGTGGTTGGAAATGAAGCTCAGCAGGTCCAGCTGTTCCAGCACTCCCACGACGACCCCCTGGCGCCGCACCACTACCCGATGGACGCCATGGCGGATCATGAGAATGAGGGCATCGAACACCGCGTCCTCTTCCGCAACCTCCACCAGGTCCCAGGTGGCCAGCTGTCCGACCGGGAGATGGTGGGCGTCTGTTCCCGACAACACCACCTTGCGGATATCCGTGGAGGTGAAGATTCCCAGTCGCCCTTGCGAATCCTTCACCAGAACATTGGAAAGCCGCTCGTTTTCAAACAGTTGGGCAATGGAAAAGGCATCGGTTTCCGCACCCACCACCCGTGCCGGACGCACGAAGGCCTGTGCGATGCGGGCCATCATCAAGCCATGCAATTCCCGCTGGGGGCGGCGATCCGTCAACGCCTGCAGCTTTTGGGACATGTCGGAAAACAGCAGCGCTCCGAACCCGGCATTGGCCGCAATCAGGCGCTTCACAGTGGCCTTGGGCAGGAGGTAGGCCAGCATTTCCTCGGCCGCCGTGAAAATGCCGGTCACACGCCCGGACACCAGGCTTCGGCCGTCAAAGCAGGCGCCCGGGCCATAAACACAGACCACTTCGTCCTGTTCCACCTGCTGCACATGCCCCTTGATCACCACGAACAGGTGCGAAGGTTCCGTGTCGGCGGAAAGGACGACGGCGCCGGCCGCATAGTAGCCAATGTCCACGCTGTCCCGCACCCACTGCTGCTGCTCGCCGGTCAAGCCATCAAAGGGGGGGGCATTGAAATTAAAGGATTTCGGCATGGGGTTTGGGCCGGGATGCTCTATACTTTTTCAAGAACCAACGATCAGGATGCTTCTCATGACTCAAGATAGCAAGCCGG